>DXEY01000118.1 GCA_019114745.1 Candidatus Mediterraneibacter colneyensis
TATTTCGCCGTCAGGATGGCGGCGGCAGAAATCCTGCTGGAGGAGCCGATGCCGGTGATCTTAGACGATGTGTTTGCATTTTATGATGACAAAAGACTGGAATCTGTATTAAAATGGTTGAGCGGACAAAAAAAGCAGGTTATAATATTTACCTGCCACAGACGCGAAGAAGAGATCATAAATGCTTTCACACGAGAAAGAGTTTAAGAAAGAAGAGTTTTAGATGAAGATAACATTGCCAAGAAAAGTGCTGATGATCATTAATAATCTGCAGCTCCACGGGTACGAGGCGTATGCGGTGGGCGGATGCGTCCGCGACTCGATCCTGGCGCGCCGTCCAGAGGACTGGGACATCACGACATCAGCGAAGCCGGAGGAGATCAAGAAGCTGTTCCGTCATACGGTGGATACCGGAATCGAGCACGGGACCGTGACGGTGATCCTGGGAAAAGACAGCTATGAAGTGACGACTTACCGGATCGACGGAGCGTATGAGGACAGCAGGCATCCGACGGAAGTGCGCTTTACCGACAATCTGAAAGAGGATCTGAAAAGGCGGGATTTTACCATTAATGCCATGGCGTATAACGATGAGGTAAGGCTGGTGGACGCTTTTGGCGGAATGCAGGATCTTAACCATCATCTGATCCGGTGTGTGGGAGACCCGCAGGAGCGGTTCTCGGAGGACGCTCTGCGCATCCTGAGAGCGGTGCGCTTTTCTGCTCAGTTGAACTTTCCTGTTGAGGAGAAGACTGCGGAGGCTGTTAAGGCGCTTGCGCCGTCCCTTGCGAATATCAGCGCGGAGCGGATCCAGACAGAGCTGGTGAAACTGCTTGTCTCCCCGCATCCGGAGCGGATTCAGTATGCCTGTGAACTGGGGATCACAAAAGTCATACTCCCCGAGTGGGATGCGATGGTCAATGTGAGACAGAATACGCCCCACCATAAATACGACGTGGCGGAGCATACGCTCCACGCCATGAAAAATGTGAAACGGGATAAGGTACTCCGCCTGGCGATGCTGTTTCACGATATGGGAAAACCATCGGTGAAGACTACCGATGAAAACGGGAGAGACCACTTCAAGGGGCACGCTCTTGTCAGCGAAGAGATCGCCCGCAGGGTCATGCGCAGGCTCAAGTTTGACAATGACACGGTGAAGAAAGTCACCCGGCTTGTCTGCTACCATGATTACCGCATGGAGGCGACGCCGAAAAATGTGCGCCGCGCCATGAACCGGATCGGGGTCGAACTGTTCCCGTACTATCTTGCCGTAAGGATGGCAGATGTAAAGGCTCAGAGCCCTTACCGCAAGCGTGAGAAGATTGAGAACATCGTGGCGATGCGGGAGCTGTACCAGGAGGCAGTCATTAATGACGCATGTGTGACGCTGCGCCAGCTGGCGGTCAGCGGGCGCGACCTGATGGAACTTGGCATGCGCCCCGGCAGAGAGCTGGGAAGTATGCTCAGCGAACTTCTGGAATATGTGATCGATGATCCCGAAAGGAACGATAAAAAGATACTCTGTGATTATGTAAAAGAAAAACTGGATTTATAATCATACCCGGGCTGTCCCCTTCATAAATTAGAAAGAGTCAGAATACGTGTTGACAGGGGGCAGCCATGAGAGAAGAATACGAACTTGAAGTATTGGAGCGGTATGATATAGAAGTGAGGAGCACCCGAAGGATAAGGGGTGCGTTTTTTTGCGATACAAATGAGGGGACGATGCTGCTGAAAGAGACGGGAATATCCGGGCGGCGCGCCCCCTTGTTGTATATTGTCCTGAGTTGTCTTGAGACAAGAGGAAATATAAAAGTTGACACACCGGTCTTTACAAAAGACGGGGAACTGCTCGTGTCTTCCCGGGGAGGGAAAACGTATATGCTCAGGAAATGGTATCATGGACGGGAGTGTGAAATCCGCCAGGAACCGGAGGCTGTGCGGGCGGCAGAGACGCTGGCGGCGCTTCACAGAGGACTTCAGGATGAAGGGATTATGGAACTATCGGAAAGTCTTCTGTCAGGATTCGGCGCGGCGCGCGATCCTGTAGATGAGATCAGGCGGCACAACCGTGAATTGAAAAAGATCAGGGGATTTATACGGGGCAGGGTAACAAAAAATGAGTTTGAATACCTGTTTCTGGACAGCTTTGAGAAAATGTACCGGACGGCGGAATACGTCCTGGCGCAGATGGAGTCTTCCGGCTGCAGCGCGCTCTGGCGGAACGCCACGACCGGAGGACGGCTGATGCATGGGGATTACAACTACCACAACCTGCTCGTGTCGGGGGCTGATATGGCGGTTACGAACTTTGAGCATATGAAGGCGGGGATTCAGGTACATGATTTGTATTATTTCATGAGAAAAGCCATGGAAAAATATTCATGGAAACAAAAAACAGGACAAAAGATTCTGGAGGCATATGAGGAAACCCGCGCACTCGAACCTGCGGAGCGGGAATATATAGGGCTCCGGCTTGCATACCCTGAAAAATATTGGAAGACGGCGAGCAGTTATTATCACTCCAACAAGGCATGGCTGCCGGAAAAGAACGTGGAAAAACTCAGGACAGCGCTGCGGCAGAACGAGGAAAAACGGGCGTTTCTGGAAAATATATTTTCCGTCGCTATCCAGGCGTGAGCAGTTGCTGTTTTGGTGGAAACATGATATATTAATACTGAATTTGTTGTGGTTTTTATGAAAAATCACCAGAAAAAACTATAAAAAACAATAGGAGAGGTCAAAATGTATCAAGAAGAGTATAAGCGCTGGATGGCGGCAGATCTGGAAGATCCGGATCTGAAACCGGAGTTGTCGAAGATTGACGGGAATGATGATGAGATCAAAGAGCGTTTTGCAGTGGCGCTGAAGTTCGGTACAGCCGGACTGCGCGGCGTTCTCGGAGCAGGAACGAACCGCATGAACATCTATGTGGTGCGCCAGGCGACACAGGGGCTTGCAAACTGGGTGAAGACTCAGGGCGGCACACAGACTGTAGCGATCAGCTATGACAGCCGTATCAAGAGCGATGTTTTTGCCAAGACGGCGGCGGGCGTGCTGGCTGCCAACGGGATCAGGGTGCGGATCTACGACGCACTGATGCCGGTACCGGCGCTCTCATTTGCAACACGTTACTATAACTGTAATGCAGGCGTTATGGTAACAGCATCCCACAATCCGGCGAAGTACAACGGATATAAGGCGTACGGGCCTGACGGATGCCAGATGACGGACGATGCAGCAGCGATCGTTTATGAGGAGATCCAGAAAACTGACGTACTCACCGGGGCGAAATATATGTCCTTTGCACAGGGTGTTGAGGAAGGGCTGATCCGCTTTGTGGGCGATGACTGCAAAAGAGCTCTCTATGATGCGATCGAGTCCCGCCAGGTACGCCCGGGTCTGTGCAGGACCGCCGGATTAAAGCTGGTCTACAGCCCGCTGAACGGCTCCGGACTTATGCCGGTGACACAGGTGCTCAAGGATATCGGTATCACAGATATCACGATCGTACCGGATCAGGAATATCCGAACGGATATTTTACCACATGCAGTTATCCGAATCCGGAGATCTTTGCCGCGCTGGAGCAGGGCCTGAATCTTGCAAAAGAGACGGGAGCTGACCTGATGCTCGCGACAGACCCGGATGCAGACCGTGTGGGAATCGCCATGAAGTGCCCGGACGGCTCTTACGAGCTCGTGAGCGGCAACGAAGTGGGAGTCCTGCTGCTGGATTACATCTGTGCGGGGCGTATTGAGAAGGGAACGATGTCGGATAAGCCGGTGGCTGTAAAATCAATCGTATCAACTCCGCTTGCGGATGCGGTGGCAGAGCATTACGGAGTGGAACTCAGAAGCGTTCTGACCGGATTTAAGTGGATCGGCGATCAGATTGCCCGACTCGAAGATGCGGGAGAGGTTGACCGCTTTATCTTCGGATTCGAGGAGAGCTACGGATATCTCGCCGGCCCGTATGTGCGTGACAAAGACGCAGTGATCGGTTCCATGCTGATCTGTGAGATGGCGGCTTACTACAGGAGCATCGGAAGCTCATTAAAGCAGCGGATGGAAGAAATCTATGCGCAGTACGGACGCTATCTGAATAAGATCGACAGCTTTGAATTTCCGGGGCTTAGCGGGATGGACAAGATGGCAGGCATCATGCAGGGCCTCAGAGATAACCCGCCGACAGAGATCGGAGGCTATAAAGTAGCTTCTGTGACGGATTACAAAAATCCGGAGGAGACAGGCCTTCCGGCAGCTAACGTGCTGATCTACAAGCTGGAGAACAGTGAGACGGTGATCGTGCGCCCGTCCGGAACAGAGCCCAAGATCAAAGTATATTATACGACTCTGGGCAAAGATCTGGCTGAGGCAGAAAAGGAAAAAGAAAAGCTGTCAGAGGCTCTGAAGCCGATCATGGCGTAAGCGCCTGAACCAGAGCGGGAAAGCCGTAAAAAACGGTGAAAAATCTTGACAAAGTCCATATAAACCGTTATAACAATACATAAAGGCGGAAAATGCGTCCGTTATGGCATTTCCCCTTTAGAAAATCAGAATAAAATTGTATGTATGTACAATAAAGAGGAGGAATTAATCCATGAACAAAACAGAATTAATCGCAGCAATCGCAGAAAAGGCAGAAATTTCCAAGAAAGATTCTGAAAAAGCACTCAAAGCTTTTATTGACGTAGTAACAGAGCAGCTTAAGAATGATGACAAAGTACAGCTTGTAGGCTTCGGAACATTTGAAGTAAGCAAGAGAGCAGCAAGAGAAGGAAGAAATCCGCAGACAGGCAAGACAATGAAGATCGCAGCTTGCAAGGCGCCGAAGTTCAAAGCTGGAAAAGCTTTAAAAGACGCTATCAACTAATCCGGATTTTTTATAAATCAGAAGTATTACGGGCACTTACGATGGATGGCATTGTAAGTGCCTTTTGACGCTCCTGGTAATTTACAGAATAAACCCGCTGAGGGGACTTTGAGGAGGAAGAGGATGAGACTGGATAAGTTTTTGAAAGTGTCCCGGCTGATCAAGCGCCGGACTGTTGCAAATGAGGCGTGCGATGCAGGACGTGTCACGGTAAACGACAAGCCGGCCAAGGCGTCGGTGCAGGTGAAGCCGGGCGATGTGATCGAGATCCAGTTCGGGACGAGGAACGTCAGGGTCGAGGTCGTGAAACTGCAGGACACGACAAAGAAAGAAGAGGCGGCAGAACTCTTCAAATACATATAGGCATAAATCCCTCCGGCTTTTCATATATATTAAAGCAGAGTGGAGGGAATACGGATGGAAGAACAGCGCATTGCAAAGACGCACAAACTTGTGGTAAATAACAGAAAAACAAGCATGGTGACGGGGGTCCTTGATGTACTCTCTTTTGATCTGAATGAAATCCTTCTTGAGACAGAGCAGGGGATGCTGATGGTGAAAGGGACGGATCTCCACGTCAACCGGCTGAGCGTGGAAAAGGGCGAAGTAGATCTGTCGGGAAATATAGACAGTATTGCTTACTCCAGTGTATCTCAGACAGCCAGGCAGGGCGAGGGATTCCTGTCAAAGCTGTTCAGGTAGGACTTGTGATTCTGGGGATCGGAAATGAGGCCGGGATCTTTTTGTATGCGGGTCTGGCAGGCGTGACAGTGGCAGTGTCATATCATATCCTGATCTGCCTGCGGAAGCTGATCCGTCACAGTATGACTGCTGTGGGGATAGAAGATCTGCTGTTCTGGATCGGGGCGAGCGTTTATCTGTTTTGGAAAATGTATGATACGACTTACGGAAGCATCCGCTGGTTTTTCGTGCTGGGAACGGCAGCGGGAGCCGGGGCGGGATGCCTGTTCCTGCGGCTTTGCCGTAAAATTTTCATAAAGGTGAAGAAAAGTCTTGAAAAGTACGGAAAAACCCGATAGAATATTTTTATTAACGGGGTGTAAATATTAATAAGCAGGGTGAGTATGAATGAATAGAAAGACACGTTCAGGAAACGGCGTGCGCCAGAAGAGGAGGAATCCAGGGCTTCGCCGCTACAAGAGGAGTATCCTGATGATCTGCGCGGTGCTGATCTGTCTGACGGGAGTCCTTGCCGTAAGTTCGGTCAGGCTCCAGGCAAAGAATGCAGAGTACAAAGCACAGGAAGAAGAACTGGCAGCACAGATCAAAGAAGAAGAACAGCGCGCGGAAGAAGTAGAAGAATTTGAGGAATATGTGAAAACGGATGACTATATCAAGGAGACGGCGGAGGACAGGCTGAACCTTGTAGATCCGAATGAGATCATATTTAAGCCATCTGAATAGCAGGAATAACAGAATAAAAAAGATTACCAATGAAGACTCCGGGAGAATCCTCCCGGAGTCTTTGTCTATGAAGGGAGATCAGGACATGAATGAGGGACAGGCACTGCACGGAAGCCCTTATGTGGAGCAGATAGAAAAATATGCGGATTCTCTGAAGCAGTTGTCCAGGACATTTTTGGATCTGGAAGAAAAGAAAAAGGCATTTTCAAATGAAGAGGTCGAGAATATGTTTTCCCGTGTCCGCGAGAAAGTGTGCGGCAAGTGCGAAAAATGCGGATGGTGCTGGGGTGAGAACTTTGTGCATACCTATCAGATGGGATATGAGATCCTCTCGGCGGTAGATCAGTATGGAAATGAATTAAACACTGAAGTGAAACGGAAGCTTATGCAGCGCTGTATCATGGCGCCCAGATTTCTGCGTGAGATGCTGTCCGGATTTCACGATGCGAGACAGAATATTATCTGGGTCAACCGGATGGCGAGAAGCCGGGAGAGCTGCGCGATCCAGATGGATACATTCGCCGATATGATCCGAAATACAACGAAAGAACTTGAAAACAGTATTTTTACAGACGACAGGCTGGAAAGGAGGATCATAAGCGCCCTCAGAAAAAAAGGGATGCGTGTCTTATATACTCATTTCTTTATGAATACAGAAGGAAAATATGAGATTCATGTGACCGTCAGGAGTATGGGAAAGCAGAAGGCGGCAGTAAAAGAAGTGGTCAGGGCGGTCACGGAAGCTGCGGGGAGAAAATTTGTCCTCCCATGCGACAGCGCCCGGATGGTGGGACAGGAGTATATGACAGTCGTGTGCATGGAAGGTCCGTCTTTCTATACGATGCAGGGAACTGCCAGAATAGGGAAAGGGTGTTCCCAGATTTCAGGGGACAATTTTTCTCTGATGGAAATCCCGGGCGGAAGGCAGGTGGCGGCGCTGTCCGACGGAATGGGATCAGGAGAAGAGGCGTGCCGGGAGAGCACCATGGTCATCGAACTGCTTGAAGAACTCCTGAGTGCGGGATTCCCGGAAAAAACAGCGATCCAGATGATCAACACTACACTGGTCATGGGACGTGAGGAGATCCATTATTCTACGGTGGACATGACCGTGTTTGACCTCTATACCGGTGAGTGTGAGATCATTAAAGCAGGGGCGTCCTCTACGTTTATCAAGAAGAAAGATTGTGTGGAGCACCTGAGCTCTTCCAGCCTTCCGATCGGGGTAGTGAACCGGATCGAGGTGGATTCTGTCAGGCGTACGCTGGAGAACGGGGATTTTGTGATCATGGTTACGGACGGCGTCCTGGACGCTCTTCCGGTAGGAGAACAGGATATCCTGCTGGAGACGATCATACAGGGCAGCGATATCTGCAATCCGAAAGAAATGGCGCACCATGTGCTGGAACAGGTGCTTGCATGGACGGGCAGGGAGCCGGAGGACGATATGACGGTTCTGGTTGTGGGAATATGGAGAGATTAGCCGCTCTTTACTTTTGGAAATGAATTGGTTATAGTTTACATATGATGAAGAATATAGTAGAACAGGCAGAAAAATATATCAGAAAGCTCGGGATGATCAGGGCGGGCGATGTAGTGATTGCGGGTGTATCGGGAGGTGCGGACTCGATATGCCTGCTTTTTGTGCTCTGTGCGCTCCGCGAGAAGCTGGGATTTGAGGTAAAGGTGTGTCATGTGAATCATGGGATGCGGGGCTCCCGGGCGGATGCGGACGAGGCGTATGTGCGCGAAGTCTGCGCTCGGCTGCGTACAGAAGCGAGATTTTTCCATGAAAATGTGGAATTAATCGCCAGAAAAAGGAAACAATCACCTGAGGAGGCAGGCAGGGCAGTGCGCAGGGAAGCGTTTGAGCGTATGTGCCGGGAGGAAGGCGGTACGAAGATCGCCACCGCGCATCATCAGGACGATAATGCGGAGACAGTCCTGATGAATCTTTCCCGGGGGACGGGACTGAAAGGCATGTGCGGTATCTGGCCTGTCCGTGGGCAGTGGATCCGGCCTCTGCTGTGCCTGAGCAGGCGGGAGATCGAGAACTGGCTGAGGGATCAGGGGATTGCCTGGTGTACAGATGAGACGAATGATGAGGATGATTACACGAGAAACCGTATCCGGCATCACATCCTCCCGCTTCTGGAAGAACAGGTAAATCCGCAGGCAGTACGCCATCTCGGGGAACTGTCCGTCCAGGCAAGGGAAGTGCTCGCCTACCTGGAAGCGGGAACAGACCAGGCGTGGATCCGGTGCGTGTCCCGGACTGGGAGAGGAGGTCTCTTCCTTTCCGGCAGTGCGCTGGAGCAGGAGGCTCCGGCGGTACAGAAACATCTGGTGAAGCGGTGTCTTGCCGATGTGAGAGGATCAGAGAAAGATATCGAGTACGTGCATATCCGGACGGCGCTGGAACTTCTGGAAAAGCAGAACAGCAGACGGGTGGAACTGCCGGGAGGGATATCGGTGCGGAAGGTGTACGGGGGACTTGAGATCGCAGCGGCGGAGGCAGAAAAAAGCAGGCGGCACGAAGAGGTATTTGCGGAGCGGACGCTCGACATTCCGGGAAATACCCGGCTGCCGGAACAGAACCTTTGCATAACATGCCGGATTCTGGAGGAATATGATGCAGGCGCCGCTGCGGAGATCCCGCAAAAAAGCTACACGAAATGGCTGGATTATGATATAATAAAACATGGACTTTCTGTGAGGACACGGCGGCAGGGAGATTATCTCACCGTAGATGAGAAAGGCAGCCGCCAGAAGCTGAAGTCCTATTTTATCAATGAAAAGATACCTGGGGAAGTAAGGGAAAAACTGCCGCTCATCGCAGACGGCCCGGAGATTGTCTGGATCCCGGGGCTGAGGCTGAATCGGGCATATTATGTGACAGGCGGCACAAAGAAGATTCTTGAGATAAAGATAACGGAGGAGAAAGAAAATGTCAGAGACGATCAGAGTGCTGGTTCCGGAAGAGAAAGTTGACGAGAGGATCAGGGAACTTGGGAAACAGATCAGTGAGGATTATGCGGGAAAGCAGATTCATTTGATCTGCGTGCTCAAAGGCGGAGTCTTTTTTATGTGTGAGCTGGCGAAACGCATATCTGTACCGGTGTCAATGGATTTTATGTGCGTGGGCAGCTATGGGGACGGGACGGCTTCGAGCGGAGTGGTCCGCATTGCGAAGGATCTCGATGAATCCATTGAGGATAAGGATGTGCTGATCGTGGAGGATATCATTGATTCCGGGAATACCCTGTATTATCTGATAGATGTCCTGAAGAAGAGAAACCCTGCCAGCATGAGGCTGTGTACGCTTCTTGACAAGCCGGAACGGCGGGTGAAAGATATGAAAGTTGATTACTGCGGATTTAATATCCCGGATGAATTTGTAGTTGGGTATGGCCTGGACTATGCCCAGAAATATAGAAACCTTCCTTACATCGGAGTGGTGGAAGGACTGGAACAGGAAGGAGTATAAGCTTTGGATAATAACAGAAAATACAGGAGCGTCAATGGCTCTACGATCTTCATGTTCATCGTGATCATTGTGGCGGCGCTCTGGATGGCGAGCCGGCTGCAGGTACACCGGCAGGAGATCACATATGCAGACTTTGCCGCCGAAGTCCAGGAGGACAATGTGACAGATGTCTATATCGACCTGAACAGCGCCGTGCCTACGGGTACCGTGTCCTTTATGCTCAGGGATGAGAATGTGACAAAGACGGTCAATGTCTCAAATGTGGAGGAAGTGGAGGATCTGCTGGACCAGCACGGCATACAGTACAGCATGTCTGCGATCCCGGAAGATTCGGTCTTTACGTCGGTGCTTCTTCCGCTGCTGATCACGCTTGGCGGAGTCCTGCTGATCTTTTATCTGATGAACCGTCAGGGAGGCGGCGCCAACGCCAAGGCGATGAACTTTGGGAAGAGCCGCGCACGGATGGCAGCACAGAATGAGATCAAAGTGACATTTGCTGATGTTGCGGGACTGAAAGAAGAGAAGGAAGAGCTGGAAGAGATCGTAGATTTCCTGAAAGCTCCCAAAAAATATGTGCAGGTAGGGGCGAGGATCCCGAAAGGAGTGCTTTTAGAGGGACCTCCGGGAACCGGTAAGACCCTGCTCGCTAAGGCGGTAGCCGGAGAAGCGGGAGTGCCTTTCTTCAGCATATCGGGTTCGGATTTTGTGGAGATGTTTGTCGGTGTCGGCGCATCCCGCGTGCGCGATCTGTTCCAGGATGCAAAGAAAAATGCGCCGTGTATTGTGTTTATTGATGAGATAGACGCCGTGGCAAGGCGGCGTGGAAGCGGTCTGGGCGGCGGACACGATGAGAGAGAGCAGACGCTGAACCAGCTCCTTGTGGAGATGGACGGATTCGGTGTCAATGAAGGGATCATCGTTATGGCGGCGACAAACCGGAAGGATATCCTTGATCCTGCGATCTTAAGACCCGGACGTTTTGACAGGAATGTGATCGTAGGCCGGCCTGACGTGGGCGGAAGAGAAGAAATACTCAGAGTCCATGCAAAGAACAAGCCGTTGGGAGACGATGTAGACTTAAAGCAGATCGCCCAGACCACATCGGGATTTACAGGTGCGGATCTTGAAAACCTGCTTAACGAAGCCGCCATTCTTGCGGCAAAGGATAACCGTATGTTTATACAGCAGCAGGATATCCGCCACGCGTTTGTCAAAGTGGGGATCGGATCGGAGAAACGGAGCCGTATCGTATCAGACAAGGAACGCCGTATCACGGCGTATCATGAATCCGGTCATGCGATCCTGTTCCATGTTCTGCCGGACGTAGGACCTGTATACAGTGTGTCGATCATACCGACCGGAGGCGCCGGCGGGTATACGATGCCGCTCCCGGAGAAAGATGAGATGCTCACAACAAAGGGATTTATGCTCCAGCAGATCACGGTTTCCCTGGGAGGCCGTGTGGCAGAGGAGGAAATCTTTGATGATATAACGACCGGTGCATCCCAGGATATTAAGCAGGCGACGGCGATCGCCAGATCCATGATCACTAAATTCGGTATGTCGGAGAGACTGGGACTGATCAATTACGATAATGACAGCGACGAAGTATTTATCGGACGTGATTTCGGCCATACTTCAAGAGGCTACGGCGAAAAGATTGCGGGTACGATCGATGAAGAAGTAAAAAGGATCATTGACGAGTGCTATCTGAAAGCGAGGACGATCATCCGGGAGCATCACGATGTTCTGGATGCGTGCGCGAACCTTCTTCTTGAGAAAGAGAAGATCACAAGAGCGGAATTTGAAGCTTTGTTTGAGGACAGCGAAAAAGAGGAGGCATGATGTTATGAACAGAGATGCGCTGTTCTGTGATGGTACGCAGGATTATGTGATCCCTGCGGAGCCCGGACAAAACGAAAAGATCAGACTGCGTTTCCGCACCGCGCACAATGACGTAGAAGAGGTGTGCCTTCTGACAGGAGATGTCAGCTACTCTATGTGGAAGGTACGTTCAGGGACAGAGTTCGATGTCTATGAGATCGAATGGCAGCTTGGGGCAGAACCGTTCCATTATTCATTTGAGATCAAGAGCGGGGAACAGATCTGCTATTATAACCGTTATGGTGTTTCCGATCACAGGGAGGATTACTACGCCTATATCATCGTGCCGGGATTTAAAACTCCGGAATGGGCGAAGGGCGCGGTCATGTACCAGATTTTCGTGGACCGGTTTTATAACGGAGATCCGTCGAACGATGTGGAGGACGGCGAATATATTTATATCGGCGCCCCGAGCAGGAAGATCAGGGACTGGGAACAGTTCCCGGCCTCTCTGGATATCAGAAATTTTTATGGGGGAGATCTGCAGGGCGTGATGGACAAACTGGATTACCTGCAGGATCTGGGCGTGGAAGTGGTCTATTTTAATCCGCTGTTCGTATCGCCTTCCAACCATAAGTATGATATTCAGGATTATGATTATATTGACCCTCATTATGGGAGGATCGTCGCTGACGGAGGCGAGTCCGTGCCGGAGGGCGCCTGTGACAATGTAAATGCGACGAAATACCAGAAAAGAGTGGGAGATATCCGGAATCTTGAGGCGAGCAACGAACTGTTTGCGCGTCTTGTGGGAGAAATGCACAAACGTGGGATGAGGGTGATCCTGGACGGTGTGTTCAACCACTGTGGTTCTTTCAATAAATGGCTGGACCGCGAACGGATCTATGAACAGCGCCCGGAATACCCGAAGGGCGCCTATGTGAGCGCGGACAGCCCGTATCGGAACTTCTTTCATTTCCATGATGCAAGGGAAGAGGCGTGGCCGTACAATAAGAGCTATGACGGCTGGTGGGGACATGATACGCTCCCGAAGCTTGCCTATGAGGACTCGCCCGAACTTGAGCAGTACATTATGGACATCGGAAAGAAATGGGTGTCTCCGCCTTACAATGTGGACGGATGGCGTCTGGACGTTGCGGCTGACCTGGGCTGCAGTAATGAGTATAACCATATGTTCTGGAAGCGTTTCCGGAAGGAGGTTAAGAAGGCAAATCCGGACGCGCTGATCCTGGCGGAGCATTATGGGGATCCTGTCGAGTGGCTCCAGGGTGATGAGTGGGACAGCGTCATGAACTATGACGCCTTTATGGAACCGCTGACGTGGTTCCTCACCGGAATGGAAAAGCACAGCGATGAACGCCGGACGGATCTGTGGGGAAACCCGGATAACTTTGTCGGGGCAATGCGGCATTTTATGGCGAGTATGCTCACCCCATCCCTCCAGGTGGCGATGAACGAGCTGTCGAATCATGACCACTCCAGGTTCCTGACCAGGACGAATCATATCGTCGGACGGGCGGAACATGTGGGATCGAAAGCGGCTGAGGAAGGGATCAACCATGCAGTCCTGCGGGAGGCTGTGACAGTTCAGTTTACCTGGGTCGGCGCCCCGACGATCTATTACGGGGACGAGGCCGGTCTGTGCGGATTCACGGATCCTGACAGCAGGAGGACTTATCCCTGGGGAAGAGAAGACCAGGGGCTGCTTGCATTCCATAAAGAGATGATACGGATCCATAAAGAAGAGAAACCGCTCAGGAAAGGATCAATAAAGCTTTTGCATGCAGGTTATAATGTACTGGCGTATGCAAGGTTCCAGGAAGACGAGCAGATCGTAGTCGTGCTCAATAACAGCAAGGAACTGAAACAGGTGACAGTGCCGGTGTGGCTGTCCGGCGTGCATAAGGAAGGCAGGATGAAGCGGCTGATCTATACATATGAGGAAAGTTTTACTACAGTTCACGATGAATATATCGTACAAAATGGCGAGATCGTGCTCAATATGGGACGACATTCTGCCATTGTACTAAAACCGATTAAATAGCCGGCGGGCATGTGATACGGAGGACAAAGGGGTCCGGGGAAAATACCGGGCGCTTTTGTCCTCTTTGAGCGCCTGCCGGAACAGGAAATCATTGAGAGAAAGGAATAGGTTAAATGACGAAAAAAATAGCAGTGATCAACGACCTGTCGGGATTTGGAAGATGCTCACTGACGGCTGCCATCCCGGTCATTGCCGCCATGGGATCGCAGCCCTGTCCGCTGCCGACGGCGATTCTGAGCGCACAGACAGGATTTCCAGACTATTATTATGACGACTATACAGATAAGATGGAACTGATCTACCACGAATGGAAAAAGATGGACGTGCATTTTGACGGCATTTATATCGGTTTTATGTCAGGAGAACACCAGATAAAGAAAGTGTGTGAATTTCTGGATCTGTTCCATGGGAAGGGGACATTTCTGCTGGTGGATCCTATTATGGGGGATAATGGGGAACGGTTCCCCTTTATCACTTCTGAGATGCAGGCGGAATTGAAAGCGCTTGCGGCGAGGGCGGATATCATCACTCCAAACCTTACGGAACTCTGCCTGCTGACCGGAACAGACTACCACATGATAAAAGCCATGACAAAAGAACAGCATCTGCTGACCGTGGCAGAACAGATGGCGAAAAACATGATCTCTGCCGGAACGAAGGAAGTGGTTGTGACCGGCATCCGCTATCGGGAAGAAAACGGGGGAAGAGAGATGGTTGCAAATCTTGTGGTGACCGGAAAGAAAGTTTTTTCCTCCGCCCGGCCCTTTGCCGGGGAAAGCTATTCCGGAACAGGCGACCTGTTTGCGTCCGTGATCGCAGGGGGAAAGGCGAGAGGGGATAAGCTCATTGATGCCGTGGAACTGGCGGGAACGATGATCGGGAAAGCGGCGGCAGACTCTGTGAAGGATAAAGTACCAAGGAATGAGGGCGTGGACTACGAGAAATA
>DXEY01000119.1 GCA_019114745.1 Candidatus Mediterraneibacter colneyensis
ATGGCACCTCCTATTATCATTACTCGCCAATTACGGTGTCTGCCGTAAAAGCAGAACTTTATAAACCTCATTGTGCGGCATACTGTAGTAGTATAGCATAACTAAAATTACTAAGTCAATAGTTTTCCGGCAAATTCTTCAGCTTATCGTAACAGTATTCGATGATGCTCCTGCGGGTAACGATACCGATAAATTTCCGCTGGTCATCGACGACCGGAACGAAGTTCTGATCCATTGACTTCTTTATGATATCTTCCATGTCAGAGTCGATGGACACCGGAGCGTAATCGACTTTTCGCGGAAAATCTCTGATAAAAATATTCTCGGCTTTCTTAATGTTCAGGTCAGTGTATTTTTTGATCCCCCAGAGAAGGTCTCCCTCTGTGATCGTGCCGACATATTCGCCTGATCTGTTCAGCATCGGGATACATGCGTATTTATGAAATTCCATAGTTTCCAGAACCTGACGCAGAGTTCCGTAGTCATAGACATATGCCACTTCACTCTTCGGCTTTAAAAAGAACAGGATATTCATGCCTGACTTTCTCCTCTCTGAATTAAAGCTGTGTAAGTACAAAGATCTCATACAGGGCACGGATCGCGCCTTTGAAATCTTCATGCCTTACGCCAACGATAATATTGAGCTCACTGGAGCCCTGGTCGATCATTTTGACATTGATATGGGCATGTGCCAGAGCTGAGAAGATTCTTCCGGCAGTTCCGCGTGTGGATTTCATGCCGCGTCCAACGATCGCGATCAGAGCAAGGTCGGATTCCAGCTCAATGTGATCTGGCTGTACGGTCTTGTGGATATCGGCAAGGATCTTCTGCTCTTTCTCCTCAAAGGAATCCTTGTGCACGAAGATGGACATTGTATCAATACCGGACGGCATATGCTCGATCGAGACGCCGTTATCCTCAAATACCTGAAGGACTTTCCGGCAGAAGCCGACCTCAGAGTTCATCATTGCCTTTTCTACTGTGACCGCGGCAAAACCGTCTGTACCGGCGATCCCTGTGATCGTGTATCTGGGCTGTCGGCAGGTGCTCTCTACGATCAGGGTTCCTTTATCCGAAGGAGCGTTGGTATTTCTGATATTGATCGGAATACCCGCTTTTCTGACCGGGAAGATGGCGTCTTCGTGGAGTACGCTCGCTCCCATATAAGAGAGCTCTCTCAGTTCCTTATAGGTGATCGTCTCGATGGATTTCGGATTTTTTACGATCCGGGGATCCGCGATCAGGAAACCGGATACATCTGTCCAGTTCTCGTAAATATCAGCCCTTACAGCGAGGGCGACAAGAGAACCGGTGATATCGGATCCTCCTCTTGAGAAGGTCACAACTTCCCCGCTCTCCTTTGCACCGTAGAATCCCGGAATGACAGCGCTTTCTTTCTCTTCAAGAGCTTTTGAGAGAAGGACGTCTGTCGTCTCGTCATCGAAAGAACCGTCCTCGCGGAAACGAATGACCTCAGCGGCATCTACAAAATCAAATTCCAGGTATGCTGCCATGATCTTTCCATTTAAGAACTCGCCCCGTGACGCCGCATAATCCGTACCTGCATGACTGCTGAAATTACGGCGTATCGTCTCAAAATCTTCATCAAGGGAGAAGTTCAGCTCCAACCCGTCGATAATCTCCTGATAGCGCTCTTTGATCGCGTCCAGCTGATCCGAAAAGTCTTCGCCGCTGACCGCAGTCTCGTAACAGTGATACAGCATATCCGTGACCTTAGTATCAGAGCCAAAACGCTTGCCCGGCGCTGACGGCACTACATAGCGCCGCGCCTCATCCGACCGGATGATATTTCCGACTTTTTTAAACTGATCTGCGTTAGCCAGAGAACTTCCTCCGAACTTAACAACTTTTTTCATCTCTTTTTTTCCTCCAAAGTATGAAATCTACTTTTTATATACGTACTTACTGATGTCCCTTCTTCGGGCGCTTACGGTACAATATTATAACGCCTGCCGTCTGGGTTGTAAACGGTAAAATGACATTTTTCTCCTGTATCATCTGCCGTTTTCTTCCTCGCTGAGGGGCCTTCTTATTTTCTTTCGGGTCACTTCAACCAGTCCAAGGGCGGTCATATCGACAAGTGCGGTCTGGACGGGATCTTTTGACAGATAATATCGAAACTCGCGGAGCAGGTGCTCGGTGTTTTCTTCTTTTTCCATATTAATAAAGTCGATCAGGATGATCCCGGAAAGGTTTCGGAGACGGATCTGCTTCGCCGCCTCTTTTGCCGCCTCCAGATTTACTTTGAGCGCGCCCTCTTCGCTTCCGGCTTTGGAGGCTGCTTTCCCGGAGTTGACGTCGATCACGGTGAGGGCTTCCGTTGGCTGGATGACAAGGTATCCGCCTGTTTTCAGCCATGCACGCTCCCTGAGCGCATTGTCAAGAACTGTCTGGGTGCTGTAGAGTTTGTCCAGAGGGAAATCGGGATCGTCATACAGCCTTAGCAGTCCGGCTTTTTCCGGTATTTCAGATTCAAAATAAAAATGTATACGTGTATATAACTCGCGGTCTCCGATCACAACCTCTTCTAATCCGTCCATATATACATTTTTCAGATCAGAGATATAGGACGGAGGCGCAGATTTCAGACAGGTAAAACACACGCGGGTTTTGGCGTTCCTTACCAGTCTGTAATATTCTTCCCGAAGTGTTACGATCTCTTTTTCCACATCATGAAACGGAACATCTTTTGCGTTCGTCCTTATGATAATGCCGAAATGCTCATTGCGGAACTGATCCAGTTTCGCTTTATACCCGTCGCGCATGGATTTCGGCAGTTTGGATGAAACTCCGATCCGTGTGTTCCCGTGGGTGAGCACGGCATATCTGCCGGTAAAGCTTATATTGCCTGTCACAGTGGGCGCTTTGGTCTTTACAGCTTCTTTGCTGATCTGGACAACAAGCTCATCCCCGATGCAGAGCGGCTTTTTGCCTTTCTTATCTGTGAAGATGGCATCTGCCGCATCTTTCATGTCATAATAGCAGTTGATGCCGTTCTCGATCTCAATAAAAGCCGCGCCGATATTCGGGACGATATTTTTTACCTTTCCGATATAGATGTCGCCGAGCCGGTGACGGTCTGTGCCGCTGCCGTCAGCAGGAGCGCTGTGGATCTCCACGATCTCATCCTCTTCCATCAGGTATGTCCGTATCCGGTTTTCTCTCTTTTCGATCAGGATCTTTCGTTTCAACGTGAGTTCTCCTTTATCTCTTCCCCGAGAGCGTCCAGCGGAACGAGGTTCCGCACGCCGTTTTCTCCGGTGTCCGCATACATTTCAAGCCTTTTATACTGGCATGGCAGAGCCGATGACGGCTCTCCGGTATGTTTTTCAAAACAGGAAGCAAAGGCATCCATGATCAGATCCGGCTTGAGATTTTCTGAGCTTCCCGCTGCGGTCCGGACGATGATCCCATTCCCGCAGAACTCCCACCGGTAGATCATGGGCCTGATATCAACTTCCCGCTCGCTCCGTTTCGTCTGTTTGACTACCCGGATTTCCTCCTGCTCCATGAATTGTCTGAAAGACTCTTTTCTTTCATTGTTCCAAAGTGCGGCATCCGGGGTGATGAGGTAGTCTGCACCCGCTAATATCGCCATTCCTGTCATCTTTCTGCTGTCCGGGATCTGTTTTAAGCTCAGGATCTCGATCCCATCTACCGAGACTTCATTCATCCTGCGGACAGCTTCCATGCTGTCGATCGGCTCTTTCAGCTCAATGTCCAGATATTCTCCGTTGCTGGAGAGCCCGATGCCCAGAGGGCTGGCAAATGACATGATCATATGAGGGCTGTACCCTCCCGTAAATGCGATCGGGATCCCGGCTCTGCGCATTACTTTCTGGAAAAAACGCATCACGTCAAGATGCCCGATAAAACGGAGGGTGTCAGATTTTCTGAATTTAATTCTTGCTTTCATAGCAGACACCTCCTCCAAATCCTGCAGCTCCGCAGCCGGAGCACTGTTCTCTGCAGTTAGGGGTCACAATGCCGTCCATTGCCCGCTCCCATTCCCTGCGGAGAAAAGCCCGGCTCACGCCGATATCGATAAAATCCCACGGGAACAGTTCATCTTGTCCCCGTTCCCGCTGATTATAAAAGGCGGGATCGACCTTCGTGTTTTCAAATGCCTGCATCCAGAGATCGCTGCGGAATGTCTCTGTCCAGGAATCATAGAGACAGCCAAGCCGGTATGCTTCTTCGATCACCTTGCCGACCCGTCTGTCCCCCCTTGCCATTACTCCCTCAAGTACGGTGACCTGGGCGTCGTGCCAGTTGTATTTCAGGCTCTTCCGGTTCAGCTGCGCCTGGAACTCATCTCTTACGATATGCGCCCTTCTCTCATATTCTTCCGCAGTGTACATAGGAGCCCACTGAAACGGAGTGAAAGGCTTGGGTACGAAGAAAGACGAGCTGGCTGTAATCTGGCATTTGCCATGCCGTTCTTCTTTCGGAATCTCATAGTATCTGCGGGCGACACGGTCGGACAGATGTGCGATCTCCCGCATATCCTCCTCGGTCTCTGTGGGAAGCCCGAGCATAAAATATAGCTTCACTTTCGTCCAGCCGCCTTCAAATGCCTGTCCGGCGCCAGTGATGATATCTTCCTCTGTCAGCCCCTTGTTGATCACATCCCGCATCCTCTGTGACCCGGCTTCCGGTGCGAACGTAAGGCTGCTCTTTCGGATGTCCTGAACTTTACTCATAACATCAAGAGAAAAGGCGTCAATGCGGAGGGAAGGAAGTGAGATGTTGATCCCTTTATCGCTGAACTCATTGATCAGGAATGTGACAAGTTCGTTCAGGCCGGAATAATCGCTGGAGCTCAGAGAACTCAGTGATATTTCTTCGTGCCCTGTATTTTTCAACATTGCGCGGGCATATTCTTTCAGCATCTCTACATCCCGTTCCCTTGTAGGCCGGTAGATCATCCCCGCCTGGCAGAACCGGCATCCTCGGATACAGCCTCTCTGGATCTCCAGTACGACCCGGTCCTGGGTTGCCTTGATAAACGGCACGACGGGCTTCATCGGATAAGGAGCCTGGCTGACATCCATGACAACCTGCTTCCTGACTCTGGCAGGGGCGTGGGGATTGACCGGTGCGAATGATCGCAATGTCCCGTCGTCATTGTAGGAAGGCTCATAGAACATAGGCACATAGATTCCCTCGATCTGTGCCGCTCTCTCAAGGAATTCTGTCCTTGATCCTCCGGAAGACTTCCATGCTTTGTATGCGTCAAGAAGTTCATCGTATACGGTTTCACCTTCCCCGATATAGAAAAGGTCAAAAAAGTCTGCTAACGGCTCCGGATTGTAAGCGCATGGACCGCCTCCGATCACGAAAGGATCCTCTTCGGTGCGATCTGCCGCATGAAGGGGGATCCTGCTCAGATCGAGTATCTGCAGGATATTGGTATAACACATCTCGAACTGGATCGTAATGCCGAGAAAATCAAAGTCCCGCACCGGATCCTGGGATTCTAACGCAAAGAGAGGGATATTTCTATCCCTCAGCAGCTGATCAAGATCTGTCCACGGCGAATAAACACGTTCGCACCAGACATCTTCCCTGCGGTTAAACATGTCATAGAGAATCTGTATGCCAAGATGAGACATGCCGATCTCGTACACGTCCGGAAAGCACATGGCAAACCGAATATCTACCTTGTC
>DXEY01000120.1 GCA_019114745.1 Candidatus Mediterraneibacter colneyensis
CGATGATACCATGAAAATTTTTGTGAAATGTAATGAAGCGGCTATGAGATATTGGGCGTTACAATATGGGCCATATGTTGAAGTGTTGGAACCAGAGCGTCTAAGAGAGCAAGTGAAGAAAGATGTGAACAGTATGGCAGAAAAATACAATATACAAAAATGAGGATAGGCAAGTGGAAAGGGAAAGGAAACATCCACTTTCCCTTTCCCCCTCAATCCATCCCCTACGAAACCCTTTCCCTGATCTGCACCAGCACAAGCACCAGACTGACACCCAGCAGGATATGCCCGATCCCGGCGATCCCTGAGATCGCAGCGCCTGCGCCGGAGGAAAGTGTGATCCCCAGCAAAAAATAATGAGTGTGGACAACAGAGAGCGAAGTTTTACCTGAGAATCCGTTGAATTTAGTAAACTCCCGGTAGAATACTCCGCCCGCCATGGCCAAAACAGCATACAGCAAAGAAAAGTTTATGTAACGTTTCATGTTTCTAAATTTCCTCCTTCATTTCCAGAATCTTCCGCTCTATCTCCCCGATCACTTTCATAAATTCCTCGTCCTCTTTCCCGGTCGGGTCATCCAGTCCCCAGTTGAGCACCTGTTTCCCGGGGATATTCGGACATGCTACATTGCATCCCATAGACACGTAAATATCCGCCTGCGGGATGTCCTTGATCAACTTTGAATATTGTTCTTTCTCCATATCGATCCCGTATATCTGCTTCATGAGGCGCACCGCGTCCTGGTTGATCTGCGGTTTTGTTTCTGTCCCAGCGGAATAGCAGTCACAGCAGTCGGAAAGATACTTTTTCCCGAGTGCTTCCGCTATCTGGCTCCGGCAGGAGTTGTGGACGCAGATAAATGCGATCTTCGTTTTTCTTTTACAGAATGGGCATCGTTTTCCAATGCACTGGTTGTTTTGAGCGCTGTATGAACAGCGGATTTTCGGGAGTTCCATGGAGACTCCAAGATGTTCTCTTGTAAAGTCTACCGCCCGGAGAATGGACAGATAGGAGTCCCGTTTGCAGCAGCGCGGGCCTCCGATTTCTCCGATGGCTTCCAATGCGGAGGCGGTCATTTTGTGGGAGAGTCCGAAACTCTCATTTTCCAATGGCGTCGATCCTGTGACGATCGAGACAAACATTCCCGCGCTGATGCCGGCTCCGCAGGCGCCCCAGAAACCGCAGGCGCCGCCGGGCACTGACCTGCCCCGGCTGTTCATTTCGATCAGCGACTTTTTCAGGTCGATGTCTCCGCCGGAATTTTTATAGGCGGTCAGAAGCGCCATCCCGACCATGATATGATGTTCTGGGCCGTGCATATGGCAGAAGGGCATGGACATCATCTTGTTGAGGATCACAGCCGGATTCCCGGATGTTTCCGACAGGCACATACCGATAAGGCTGTCCGTTCCCTGTATGTGGCATTCATTACAGACATAGTGGCCGTTGATGCATCTTGTCTTGCTTTTCTCCTTTTTGTGACACAGCGCACATTCCATTTCGATATCTTCTTTGAGATATTCCAGGGGCGCTTTACAGATCAGACATTCTTCTTTCATATTGCTTCACCATATTCTGAATTTACAGAGTCCTTCTATTTTATCCTTTCCTGATTATAGCAGAGTGCAGGAAGGCGCCGCAATAAAATCCGGTTGGTTTTTCACAGGCTTTTTGCTAAAATAAATCCCAAAGGAGGCGTTTTATGACAGTACATATGAGTTTACGGCTTGCCTGGCATAATGACGGCTGGAACGGCCATATCTGTAAGAAGCCATGCGAAAATGTATATTGTACAGGCCCGCATTCTTATCCTGGCGGACAGATCGCCCAGCAGCGCGACCTTGAGTTTGAGAAAGCACATGCGGGAGAGTCCTGCGCGCAGCATCCGTGCCGTGTGGCGTGCGCCCTGAGTGCCAATGCCTTTGGAAAGGAAACAATCCTAACCAGGGTAGATCCTCCCGTCTGGTGGAAGAAGGGAGATGCCGATGCTGCGATCCTGACACTGCCTCCATATACGGCGTGTACGTGGTGTTATGAGGCGATGTATAAAAAGGAGGTCTCCTCCGGCGTGAGAGGGAGAAAGTACGACAATGACAAGCGCCGGGGCTATGCAGAGGAGTATTTTTCCCAGTTTGAGGAGGGGAAGTCCCTGGTGTTTTATTATGCCGGCTACAGCAATCCTTTTTCAGAAGACGGGGATGATAACTATGTGATCGTTGGTGTTTCACGCATTAAGAAGATCGATGATTTTCATTATTATGAAAATGTATCCGACCGGGTAAAGGCTGATTATGCAGGTGGGCTGATCTGGCAGAAGCCGGTCACCTCCAGTTATCCGGACGAGGGGCTTGCGGTTCCGTATTGGAAATACATGGACGATGAGGCGATGCTGGAGCGGATTGTCGTGAAACCGAACCACCGCTCGCCGTTTAAGTACGGCAGCAGGGAAGTCTCAAATGACGATGCGATTGAGATCATCAGCCAGCTCATTGGCTGTGTAGACGTACTGATCGAAGCTGGAGATGATACCGAGAACTGGGAAGAACGCAGGAAATGGCTGAACAGAGTCCTCGGGGAATTATGGCAGGCGAGAGGGCCGTATCCCGGGTTTGCCGCAGCGATGTCTGTCATGGGATTAGAAGAGCTGGTGCATCCATACATTTCCCTGACCGATGAGCGGGATATGAAGGCGTTCCGGGATGAGGTGAAAGAACTGCTGGAGGGCAGACGGGATGAAGTGTCCGGCTATACTGTCAGTAATCTCGAGCAGGTCAGGGATGCATTCCTCGACAGGGAGGATGCGGAGAAGGAACTGCTGCTTGACATTCTGCCGAGGTTTGATATTACGTCAAAGCAGATGGAAAATATCCTCAGTGCAAACAGGGAGGACGTATCCATAACAGCGTCTCTTGCCGAGATCCTGGAAGATCCGTACATCATTTTTGAGCAGTACCGGGGGATGGATCCCGACGATTCGATCCCGTTTTACAAGATCGACAATGGGATCATAGTTTCTCCTGAGTATGGGATTCCCAATCTGTTCCCCGCGCGTGCCCCGGAGCGGCTGAGGGCGTTCTGTGTAGATGAGCTGAACCGCATCGCGGCGCATTCCTTCGGAAAAGCCAGTACGATACTGGAGTCGGTCAATCACCGTCTGGAACGGATGCCGGAGTGGAAGCAGTATATATTTAAGCCGTCCGCTTTCAGCCGGAACAGGGAAGTCTATGAGAAGGCGCTGTCCCTGCGGGAGGATGAGGAAGAAGAATTATATCTGTACCTGAAGTGGGTATATGAAGATGAACGCCAGGTCGAAACGGTATTTTCCAGGCTTGCCGAGAGACCGGACATTTCCCTGAAAATGGCTGTTACGCGGGATAAGTTTAAGGAACGGCTCATAAATCCTGAGTCCAGACTGAATGAGACAGAATCCGAACGGTATGAGGCGATCCTGGATAAGCAGGCGGACGTCTGTATGCAGATCTTCTCCAAGCCGCTCTGTGTATTGTCTGGCGCTGCGGGTACGGGGAAGACTACCGTGATCCGTGCTCTTGTGGAAAATATCGAGAGAGTACACGGCGGGGCGGCACGGTTCCTGCTGCTGGCGCCTACCGGAAAGGCTGCTGAGAGGCTCAAGGCGCAGACGGAGAAAGAGTCCTCGACGATCCATTCCTATCTGGCGTCGAATGGATGGATCAATAGGAATCTTACGATGAAACGTCAGGGCGGGAGCAAGGGGCAGGAGGTCAATACGATCATTATCGATGAGTGTTCCATGATCGACCTGAACCTGTTCGCCACGCTGCTTAGAAGTATTAACTGGAACACGGTGCAGAGGCTGATCCTTGTGGGAGACCCGAACCAGCTCCCGCCGATCGGCAGGGGAAAAGTCTTTTCCGATACGATCGAGTGGCTGAACCGGGAATATCCCGGTAATGTCGGCGTGCTCAGTGAAAATATCCGGCAGCTTGTAAATCAGGTCGAGGGGAACGGGAGCGGGATCCTCGATCTGGCGGAGCTTTTTATCCAGGAAAAGCAGTCGGATATGGACGGCACAGGTGCGGCAGATACGCTGAAATGTAAAAAGGAAGAGCTCTTTACAAAGATCGTGGAAGACGGAAACGGGGATATAGACAAGGATCTCGCCGTCTATTTCTGGCAGGGACAGGATGACCTGGAGGATGTTCTGAAAAAGGTGCTGGTCAGGGATCTGGAGAAGATGACAGGACTGACGGATGGCGGGAGACCGGATCGGCTCTGGATGGAGTCGCTTAAAAATCCTGACAAAACATCAAACCCGGACGCTGTGCAGATCATTTCTCCTTACAAGAGTGAATTTTACGGTACCGGGGCGCTCAATACTTGGATGCAGGAGACATTTAATCCATATTGGAGCAGGCGGTACAAACTGGATGGGATCGGCTATTTTGATAAAGTGATCCAGTTCCGAAACCGGCCGAACTCCGATATGGCTTACGCCTATAACCTGGATACAGGAAAGAATGAGCAGCACGAGGTATTTAACGGAGAGATCGGAATGGTGCTCATTCATCCCTTTGACCGCAAAGAGGATCAATATAAAAAGGGACGCGCTGTCAAGCGGTTCCAGGTTGCGTTTTCCAATAAGAACCGGCGGCATCTCAGGTATAACTACGGCGGGGATTACGGGAAGGACAGCAGGGGATGGAACCTCCCGGAGCAGAAAGTCCAGGAAAACCTGGAGCTGGCGTATGCGATCAGTGTTCACAAGTCCCAGGGGTCGGAATTTGACTATGTCTATGTCGTGATCCCGAAGAGAGACAGCCATCTGCTGTCCATGGAACTGCTGTATACGGCAGTGACCAGGGCGCAGAAGAAAGTGACCCTGCTGCTTCAGAAAGATATCGGAACTCTGGCGTCTCTGGGACATGTGGAAAAGTCCGCGGTCAGAAGGATCAATTCCTCTGTGTTTGAGTTTCATCCGCTCCCGGAAGATATGCTGTACATTCAGAACTGGTATGCCGGTGAGAAGAAACTGGCAACCTTGTCCGAGTATTTTGTGCGTTCCAAGTCAGAGGTCATCATCGCAAATATGCTGGAGGAAGAGGAAATCCCGTTTGCTTATGAAAAACCGCTTTACGCCCCTGACGGAACGATGTTCCTGCCTGATTTTACTGTGACGTTCCGAGGGGAGCATTATTACTGGGAACACGTGGGACGGCTGGATCTGCCGGAGTATAAGGCACACTGGGAGATCAAGGAAAAGTGGTATGAGAAACATTTCCCGGGCAGGCTGCTGACGACATACGAGAATGAGAACTTGTCTACAGCGGCGATGGAAATTATAGAGAGCCACAGGTAGAAGGAGGCACAGATATGATCATTCCAAAGGTAATAGAATCTTCGACCCCGTACGAAGGGAAAATCGTTACGATCAAACGGGAGAAGCTGATCCGGGAACCTGAGAGCGACAGGACGTTTATCCGGGAAGTGGCTGTCGTGTCGGACTCTGTGGGGATCGTGGCAGTGGATGACCAGCAGAGAGTCCTGCTGATCCGCCAGTACAGGCATCCTCTGGGGCGCCCGATCTGGGAGATCCCGGCAGGGCGGATGGATGTGGACGGCGAATCCCCGGAGGAGACCGCCCGCAGAGAGCTCCGCGAGGAGACGGACACAGCGGCGGAAGATGTAGTGCGGCTCACAGCCTTCGCCAATTCCGCGGGCTGGACGACGGAGAAAACATATGTCTGTCTGGCGCGGGGGCTTCACGATGTGCCGGAGTTTGACCGGAAAAACGAAGAGGCTGATATAGAGAAGAAATGGATCCCGTTCCGGGATGCGCTGGAGATGGTAAAACGCGGGGAAATCGCTGATGCGAAGTCAGTTGTCGGGATTACTCTTGCGAGTTTCACACTTTAAAACTTCACACTTTAACGTATTGAAGAGAGGCAGAGGGTGTGGTACAATAAATACCGTGTGAGATACATTTGAGATTTGGAGGCATTCAGACAATGGAAGCAAGAATTAACGGACATACAAAACTTTACGCGCTGATCGGTTCCCCGGTGGGGCATTCCGGTTCCCCTGCGATGCAGAACTACAGTTTTCAGAAACTGGGGATTGATGCGGCTTATCTGGCATTTGACGTGCCGCTGGAAAAGACAAAGGAGGCGCTGGATGCGCTGCGCACGCTCCACGCAGGCGGATTTAACGTAACCATGCCGTGCAAGACGGCGGTGGCACAGCTTGTAGACAGGCTGTCCCCGGCGGCGGAACTTGTAGGGGCGTGCAATACAGTCGTCATCGAAGAGGACGGCACGATGACAGGACACATCACGGACGGCAGCGGATTCGTCCGCAACCTGAGAGAACACGGTGTGGAAGTCACGGGCAAAAAGATCGTGCTCCTGGGCACCGGAGGAGCTGCGACGGCGATCGCAGTTCAGGCGGCTCTGGACGGCGTGGAGGAGATCGCGATATTCAACCGGAAGGATGAGTTCTATGCCAACGGCGAAAAGACGGTGGAGAAGATCAAAAATGCAGTTCCGGGGATCGGGAAAGTATATATCGAGGATCTGGACAACCGGGAAGTGTTAAAGTCCGTGATCGCAGAGAGCGATATCCTCGTCAATGCGACGCGCGCGGGAATGAGTCCGCTGGACGACGTGATCCCTGTGCCGGAGGAATTTCTTCACAAAGACCTGGCAGTAGCAGATGTGGTCTACAATCCGAGGGAGACCCTTCTGATCAGAAAGGCGAAAGAAGCGGGATGCCGCGCGGCAGTAGGCGGGATCGGCATGCTGCTCTGGCAGGGCGCGGAGGCGTTCAAGCTGTTTACCGGACAGGAGATGCCGGCGGATGAAGTGATGGAGAAGTTTTTTAAAGAGTAGATATTTGCTCATCGCAGGAAAAAAGACGGGGTTACCGCATGTAGAGGTCAATTACATGCAGTACCCCGTCTTCGTCGTTTGAATATGTGATAAAGTCTGCCGCTTCGCGGACAGGCTCCTGTGCGTTCGCCATAGCCACGCCAAGACCTGCAAACCGGATCATGGATACGTCGTTATAGCCGTCTCCGCAGCAGATCATATTTTCCGCGGTCATCCCGAGATGCTTCAGCAGGATGTCCAGAGCATATGCCTTGTCAACGTTCTGTGGCATGATCTCCAGAAAAAACGGCTCGGACAGATAGATGTTCAGCCGATCCCGGTATTGTTCCCGCAGGGGTTCTATGACGGTGGATACGCGATCCGGATCTCCGGATACGATCATCTTGTTGACCGGAAAATTGAGCGCCGCGGGAAAATCATCCACGGAGACGATCTCCATGATGCTGTTTTTCGCCTCGACATCATTGTAGCGGTTGGTATGGATGCCGGAGATGATCTGCGTATCGCTGTAGGAGATCAGATCCAGTCCGGGAACTGTTTTGACGTACTCCCAGATCGGCGCGATGACGTCGGGCGGCAGCGTCCGGTTATAGATGACCGCTCCGGTGGAGCATTCTGTGATGCGCCCTCCGTTGAATGAGAGGGTGTATCCGCCGTACTCTTCCAGCTTTAACTCTCGCGCGGGATTGACGACCCCGTTGACGGGACGTCCGCTTGCGAGGACAACGGTCTTTCCGGCTCTCTGTATGTCGATGACCGCCCTGCGCGTCACCTCGGTGATTACTTTTTCAGAATTGGTCAGTGTACCGTCCAGATCCAGTACAAGTACTTCATATGCCATAGCGCGCTCCGTTTTCCTGTTTCCAGATTTCAGATTTATTTCTGCAGGCGTTCCACGATCTCGGGAAATTCCATCCCATGGGATGCTTTGACGAGTATCGTGTCCCCTTCCTTCAATACTTCAGACATCTCTTCAAAGAATTTTGCCTTGGAGGGATAGTGCCGGACGTCCATAGCCCCGGATGAGGCTTCCCGCGCACCGCGGGCGGTCTCGGTACTCAGCGCTCCGATGCAGACGAGCACGTCGATCCCGGCCTCGGCGGCGTGGACACCTACTTCGTAGTGCATCTGTTTTTCCCGGTCTCCCAGCTCGAACATATCTCCTAAGATGGCTGCCGTGCGGGTGTCTGCGCAGGCGAGCACGTCCAGGGAGGATTTCATGGAGGCGGGGTTTGCATTATAGCAGTCGTCGATGATCGTGTAGTGCGCTCCGTCGATCAGATGGTTGCGCCCCGCGATGGGGACGTTCGCCTCAATGCCGCGCGCGATCTCCTCGTCCGTCATGCCGAGGGCATAGCCGACCGCGATCCCGGCAAGGGCATTGTATACCATATGGCTTCCGGGGATGGAGATGTGAGCGCTGAAGGAAGAACGGGGTGTGACGAACTGTGCGTCTGTCCCTCTGAGTCCTCGGCACACTGTCTTTGCGGCATGGTACGGGCAGGACTCGTCCAGTCCGAAATAGACCGGGGCGATCCCGTTTTCCGGCACAAATCCGCGCAGCTTGTCATCGTCTCCGTTTAAGATGATCGTGCCCTTTGGATCCATATAGTCAAACATTTCTGTTTTTGCCTTTAAAATGCCGTCTCTGGAGCCGAGAGTCTCCATGTGCGCCACGCCGATATTGGTGATCACGCAGATATCCGGGCGGGCGATCTTTGCCAGGCGGGACATCTCACCGAAATCGCTGATCCCCATCTCCAGCACAGCGACTTCGTGCTCCTCGCGGATGTTGAATACCGTGAGGGGGAGCCCGATCTCATTGTTGAAATTTCCCTCTGTTTTCAGCACAGAATAGCGCTGGGAGAGGACGGAGGCGATCATCTCTTTTGTGCTGGTCTTGCCGACGCTGCCGGAGATCCCCACGACTTTGATATCCAGCGAACGGCGGTAGTGCTCCGCGATATCCTTTAACGCCTGTTCGCAGGAGTCTACTTTGATATAAGGAAAGTCCGTCTCGCCGAGATCCTGCTCTGAGACGGAGCAGAGCGCGCCGTCTGCCATCACCTGGGGGATGAACGTATGCCCGTCCACCCGAGCGCCTCTGATAGCGACGAACAGGCAGTCCGCAGTCACTTTGCGGCTGTCGATGACAACGCCGGATACCTCCCTGCCAGCCAGGGAAGTATCGCCGTGGTAAACGCCTCCGCAGGCGGAGGCGATCTCCTGTAATGACATATGTTTCATAGTCTGTGATTCCTTTCTAATGTATAACAGCCGGATCTATCTGTCCTGATATCTTGCCTCGATGGATTTCCGGATGATCAGCTCGCACAGATCCCCGTATTCGATCCCGGCAGCCTGGGCTTCCTTCGGGAGAAGGCTCGCAGCCGTCATGCCCGGCAGGGTGTTAAGTTCCAGACAGTAGAGCTCTCCTTTATCATCGAGCAGAAAATCTGCCCGGCTGTAGACGTTGAGCTTCAGTGCATGATACGCTCTGACCGTGAGTTCCATCATGCGCTCTTCGATTTCTTTTGGGATATCGGCAGGGCAGACCTCTTCTGTGGCTCCTGCCTGATATTTATTCGCATAGTCGAAGAAGCCGGTCTTCGGGATGATCTCGATGGGCGGAAGCGCCTTCCCGTCTATCACCCCGCAGGCAAATTCGCGGCCTTTGATGTAGGACTCCACGAGGACTTCATCCTCATAGCGGAACGATTTTTCCAGCGCGTCGAGATATTCTTCTTCCGTGTCTACGATATAGACCCCGATGCTGGATCCGCCGGAACAGGGTTTTACAACCACAGGGAGCTCAAGCCCGGTTGCGGCGAGGGAGCAGTCGTCCACATTTTTGTGAAGGCAGACTCCCGCCGGCGTGTCGATCCCGGACTGCAGGAATACCTGTTTTGTGAAGCCTTTATCCATCGCGACAGCGCAGCCGAGAGAGTCCGGCCCTGTATAGCGGATGCCGAGCAGGTCAAATGTCGCCTGCAGCTTGCCGTTCTCCCCTTCTCCTCCGTGCAGCCCGAGGAATGTAATGTCAGCCATGCGGCACAGCTCGATGACGTTCGGCCCCAGGAAGCAGTCCGACTGATCCGGGCGGGACGCCTTTACCGCGTCGAGATCCGGCTCCTCTGCGCTGATATTTCCGGCAATCTCCAGACCGTGCCCGGGCATGGTAAAGACGTCTTCCAGATTTTCAGGCGCGTCCTCCAGTCCGAGAAAAACGTCCAGAAGAAAAGCGTCGTGTCCTTTCTCGAGTAATGTTTTACAGATCCCGGCAGCAGATACGAGAGAGACGTCTCTCTCCGTGCTTAAGCCTCCGGCAAGTACGATAATCTTCATGATAATGGGTACTCCTTTTATCCTTGTTATATAGTAACGTTATTCAAAAGTGCGGTCTTTGTGTCATAGAGTTTCTGAGAGAGATCCACATATACTTTATGCGGGTTGAAGAGACGTTTTGTCTCATCCCAGAGCGTTTCTTTCTCCTGCTTGCAGTACTCTGCGATCTCCAGGACAGAAGGCGACGTATATTTACACTCGCCCCGGATAAACACCGGCTTGAGGAGTTCCTTCATTGTATAGGTACCGCCCTCCAGACGGGTCTTTTTCCATGTCGCGTTGGGATCGAAGAGGAGAAGGTCTTCGGAAGTATCGAACTTCTCGTCTACGAAACAGATCAGATCTGCGCGCATCTTTCCGGTCTCTTTGTCATAGATGCGGTAGATCGTCTTGTTGCCCGGGTTCGTGATCTTCTCTACGTTTTCTGAGATCTTGATCTTCGGTACGAACTCGCCTTTGTCATTCTGGATTGCCGCCAGTTTGTACACTCCGCCGAATGACGGACAGTCCTTGGATGTGATCAGGTTCGTTCCCACACCCCAGGAAGTGATCGCGGCGCCCTGGATCTTCAGGTCGTTGATCAGCAGCTCGTCCAGGTCGTTGGATGCGGCGATGACCGCGTCGGTGAATCCGGCTTCATCCAGCATCTTTCTCGCCTTTTTGGACAGGTATGCAAGGTCTCCGGAATCCAGACGGATGCCGTAGCTCTTCGGGTGGATGCCCGCTTCGCGCATTTCCTTAAATACGCGGATGGCGTTGGGAACGCCGGATTTCAGCGTGTCATAAGTATCTACGAGGAGTGTGCAGGCGTTCGGATAGAGGCGCGCGTACTCCTTGAATGCAGTGTACTCGTCTTTAAAGCTCATGATCCAGCTGTGGGCATGTGTCCCCAGTACCGGCACGTCGAACATCTCTCCGGCAAGGACATTGGAAGTGCCCACGCATCCGCCGATGATCGCGGCTCTGGCTCCGTACAGCCCGGCGTCAGGGCCCTGTGCGCGCCGAAGGCCGAACTCCATGACTCCGTCTCCCCTGGCTGCGTGTACGACGCGGGATGCTTTGGTGGCGATCAGGCACTGATGGTTGATGATCGTCAGGATGGCAGTCTCCACGAGCTGTGCCTCCATGATAGGAGCGACGACTTTGATCAGCGGCTCGCGGGGGAAGATCACGCTGCCTTCCGGTATGGCGTAGATATCGCCGCTGAAGTGGAAGCCGCTTAAATAATGAAGAAAGTCCTCGCTGAAGATGCCAAGCCCTCTCAGGTAGTCTACATCTTCATAGGAGAAGTTGAGATTTTTGATATAATCGATGACCTGCTCCAGCCCCGCCATGATGGAGTATCCGCCTTTGTTCGGATTCTCGCGGAAGAACATGTCAAAGATAACGGTTTCGTTTTCCTGTGTCTCAAAATATCCCTGCATCATGGTGAGTTCGTATAAGTCCGTGAGCAGAGTGAGATTTTGTGCGCTCATAGTTTTCCCTCTTTTCATTTGACCAGGGCGCCGGGATACGGCGTCGCTTTATGATTTTCTTTACGATTATAGCACAAGACGGGGTAATGTTCTACAAAATATCTGTGTTTTTGGAAGAACTGTAAATGGCGGGAGAAGTAAATTTTGGGCTTTTCTTAACAGTGGAAGTGAAGTATAATAAAGAAAGGCAGGGAGCATGCAAATATGAACAAATTGTGAACAGCACAGAAAATCCCTCGAAAATAGTTGTTTTCAGAATATTCAGACAAATACTTGCAAAAACGAACCCGGAAGCCCAGTGTTTATGCGGGTTTCCAGAGGGTACTGTAGAAATGAAAGAAGCCCGTTTAGGGCATTGACACACCTATCATCTGTAACCTCAAACCGAGAATATAGATGTAGAAATGAAAGAAGCCCGTTTAGGGCATTGACACATAAAATAAAACTAATACGTAGATTATGTTGATTCTGTAGAAATGAAAGAAGCCCGTTTAGGGCATTGACACACGAAACCCTTTTCGCTCCAACCGCCCTCCCATGTGTAGAAATGAAAGAAGCCCGTTTAGGGCATTGACACGAATATGTTCCTTAATCAACATCATCCAATCTTCGTAGAAATGAAAGAAGCCCGTTGAGGGCATTGACACCCAACATTGCTTACATCACCTGTCTCAGGAACTTTAGCGTAGAAATGAAAGAATCCCGCTCAGGGCATTGCTCTCCTGCCGATCCGGCAGGAGATTTTCTATATCCGTCATCCCCCGCCTATTACAACTAAATATCGAAAAATATAAAAAACCGTATCGAAATTTATTTTTTTGATACGGTTTTTGCAACTTTTTGTTTTTGGGGAGCTACTTAAATAATAGAGAAGTTGATAAGTGGTTTTCACAAGGAGGATGAGAGTTATGTTATGGTTATTACTTACGCCGGTAGTTACAGATACAATTGTAAAAAACACGCTGGGTACTGTCGCAGGGAAGATCCTGTTCGATGAATTGGCTGGCGGCCCGTCTATTTTGGACAAGGCGGAGCTGATCCTGACGGATGCCGAGACAGAGGGCAGGAAGAGGGGATACGAGAAGGCAGCGGCGGAATACGAACGCGCCTATCAGTTCCTGGAGGATGAGTACAGCATAGCGGTTGATTTCCTTAAGGACAGCAGGGAGCTGTATGAGCTCAGAACTGTGGAACTGGGCAGAAAGCTCAAAAGGCTGGAGCGGGAAAAAGAACTGCTGCTGAAAGAACTCAACGCCAGGGCAGGACGTATCGCAGAACTCTACGATATTCCTGTCTCGCAAGTGCGGGCGTGCTGTGCAGGAGGAGCTCTCAGAAGCGGATGCCTGTCAGACCGGACACAGGTCACTTTTCTCGCCCTGGATCTGATGTATCTGTATAAGAAGAAAAAACTGGAAACAGCAGAGAAGGAAGGATACGAAGAGGCAAGAGAGATCTATGAGAAGAAACTCGCCGGGCTGAGGGACAATCTTAGGAGGATCGTAGCTGAGACAGATGAGATGCTGCGTCAGTATGCGGAGATCTACGAGGAGCTTCTGGATGAGATCACGGCAGTTAAGACCGGGATCGCAGAGCTTGGCGCATTGATGTAAAGGAGGAGAATATCATGAGTTATGAAGAAATTATGGGAAAGAGACAGGCTCTTCTTGACCGCACCGACTGGCTGATCGGAGAGGCGCAGGACGGCCTGGATGAGACAAGACGGGTAAAATGTGTACTGATCCATACAAGGGAGATCCTTGACGATCTGGATGAGCAGTTTCGGATCAAAACCGGACTCACGGCGGGGGACACGACATTGCTGTTCCTTGCCGTCGGGCTGCAGATCGTGCGCCAGTATCTGGTTACCAGATTTCCGGAGCCGCTGGATGATCAGGTTGCCGCGAAGAGGACGCCGGGGCATGGGGAGGAACATTCTGACCGGAGACACCGGCTGTACAATCCTTCTCTGCAGGAGATCATCACGAATCCGGTTCCTTTCGACGCATTGATCGGATCGGACGGGGCTCTGAAAGGAGGCGGCAAGATGGGCCACAGGGTGACAGCGATCGGCCATGATCCCCTGCTGGGGCTGGTATTCGGCACTGCCAATATCGCCACATCTACCCTGACTACGTCGTCGCTCCAGTCCTATCATATCTATACGAATGACAGGAAGCGGGATTATTTTCGGAGTCACGCAAGGACAGATCTGGTATTGGGAAAGACCGTGGAGAAGGCAATATACGGCGGTACAGAGGGCAGGATGATCGTAGCGGTGTCTCTTGCGAAAGAGATCGTACATCTCAAGTCTGACCTGTATACGAAGAACAGCCTTCCGCTGCCGGGTATTTCTTTGGTGAATTCCGAGCTGGCGGGGCTCCTGGGGAGCTACGGCTTCCACATGGCAAATGTGATCACGGTAGGAAAGCAGGCGTCCTATGCTGCGATGATCAATTTCCTCATCGCGGTGATCCACCGCATGTTTGCCCCTGAGCTGACAGGGATGGAGGAGAAACTCTACGAAGTCAGAACCCGGAAAATCCTGGATTATTCCGACGCGATCGCCACTTCGACCAACCTGGCAGTGACTGCTGTGACAAGGAATTTAAAGCTGCTGGATCTGGGTGGACTCGCAGTGACGGTACACCGATTGATCACAGACAGAAAATTCATACGAAATGTCAAGCGGGAGTTTATTTTCGGTCAATATAAAGATATAATAGAGAACAAGAGCGCATGTCAGATTTTGTCTGAAAACGGAGGAAAATAAAATGGGAATGAAGAGAGTATATATTACGTCTGTGCCGCTTCAGGGAACGGGCGGATTGGAAAAGGGAGTCTATCAGCCATGCGGCTTTGAACTGGGCGTCAATGTGGAGACTTCTTTTCCGATCATCACAGTGCTTGCACAGGAAGAGGGGAACCGGGAGGATGTTAAGGTGATCGCACTTCGCACGGAAAATGGTGACGCGGCAGACAACTATGCCGAGTTCCTGCGTCAGCTTGCCGGTCAGGGAATCAGGGAAGATCAGGTGGCGCCGGTGTCTGTGGCAGAGGATCAGAGGCCGGATGCAGGCATACGGTCACTGTTTCGCATTACGGGTGAGATACCGGAGGATTCTCTCGTGTATGCCGACCTTACATTCGGCACCAAGCCTATGTCCATCATGATCCTTTATGCAGCAGCGTTTATCGAGAAGCTCAAAGATGCCGAAGTACAGGGAATCTATTACGGCGAGCTTCCGCGCAGAGCCGGAAAGGCAGACTGGGAGCGGGCGCGCCTGTATGACCTGACGGTCTACAAATATCTGTCGGATGTGATCGACCAGCTAAACGGGCTGAATGTTTCTGATCCGGAGTCAGCACTAAGAGAGCTTTTGGATATGTGAGGTGCAAACGATGCAGAGGGAAGAGTATAACCATGTGATCAGTGAATTGAAGTCGATGCCGTCGGACACACCGGAGGAGCGCGCTGCCAGGTGGGAATGGTTCCGCGGGCAGGACGCCTACGACGCCGTGGCTGTCTACATGCTGCGCCAGATGCGTTCCGGCGCGTTCCGGGAGCTGACGAAAAGACTGGATCTACAAGAGGTACAGTCCGAAGATTTCGACATGGCAGGCGGAGCGTATGCGGACAAGTCCGTCAATCTTGACACGGTCGTGTTTACCGAAGCGCTGAAACAGACGGTGCAGACTTATACCGGCGAGGGCAGATCCGGTGAGATCCCCTTTCTCGCCTGTGTGAGAAAGACGTATGACCAGATGTGCATCAGGGAGTCCGGGCAGGATCCGCTAAAACTTGAAGGCATGCGGATGCAGAGCAGAAAAGAGCGGATGTACTATGTGCTCCGGCTGGTTCGGAGTACCAGGGAAGCGCTGGAACGTTCCGGCAGGCGCGGAAACGCCAGAGAAGTGCTGCTGGAGTGTGCGGCACAGGAAAAGATCAGGCTGTCCCGTGCCGAACTTGAAGACGCGCTGGACTGTGTGGAACATCTCGGGGTGATCGGCAGGCTCGACGAGCCGCTGGAGGATGAGGATGACAGCGGAGCGTCTCTGGGAGATACGGTAGCAGATCCGAAAGACAGCTATGCCGGGCTAGAAGCGGGAAGGAAATGGGAGGCATTTCTGGAAGCATTTTCAGAGGGGCTGGAGAATGGATGGCAGACCGTAAAGAGCGCTTCCGGGAAAAAGGACAGAGAGATCATTCAGTCTTTTCTCTCCAAAGATATCCTGATCGTGCTGAAACTCAAGTATCTGGAGGAAGAGCTGCGCCGGGAGTACAGCGATCAGATCGAACCGAAGTGCAGGCAGTGGTGCCACAGGAGCGGCAGATGCAGCGCGAAAGGAGACGGATGCTATATCCGATACGGGACGATGCCGGAAGACCGGGAGAACGGGGCGGACGACATCTATGAGAAGCTGGAAGGACAGGCGGAGCCACTGTATGGATGCATTCTGAACAATGAGTATGTAGACCGGGCATTTGAGACACCGCCGGGCAGCCTTTATGACATCTATACCGGAAAGCTCAAAGACTTCCGCGGGGAGGACGGAGATACATTCCAGTTTACGGATGCGGTACTGGCAAAGGCGCTTGGCATTGGCGACCGGTCAAAGATCTCCAGGATGCGCAAACGTTATGAAACTGTGACCCGAAATGAATTGTATAAGATTTTCAGCAGGACGGAGGAGTGAGGATGGAAAAGAAACCAGTGTTTGTCAATTGTTCCAATCATCCTTCTGACCGCTGGGGCGCTTTCCAGATGCGCGAGGCGGAAAAGTACGGGACTGTGGCGGACGTCAGATTCCCTGCGGTGGATCCGTCCATGACAGAGGAAGAGATCGCAGAACTGGCAGAGCAGACGTGCCGCGAGATCCTCTCCTGTGACCCGGAGACGGTCATGTGCCAGGGAGAGTTCACATTGACCTATGCCATTGTACGCAGGCTCCGGGAGCAGGGAGTCAGAGTGGTGGCGGCATGCAGCAGAAGGATGACAAAAGAAAGAACGGGATCTTACGGATCTAAGAAAGAAGTGTACTTCCGGTTCGAGGGATTCCGCGAGTACAGATAAAAATATGAGAGTAACGGAGGAAAAAGAAATGGAAAGAAGAATGTTGATCGCACAGATCGGAAAAGGATCATACCGCCCGACAAACTATGCCGTGGTAAAGAAAGGATGCGATGATCCTTCCGTATGTGAGCTGGACGAGACGTCAAAGTACAAAACAGGTTATACATTTGAGGCAGTGCTCCATGAGCTGCAAAGAGAGAAGAAGATCGATATCGATACGGTAGTCCTGATCGGTACCGTATCTTCCTACTGGGGATCGCTGGTGAGAGGATACCTTGAGAGCGGCGAAGCGGATCAGGAGAAGAAGGCGGATGAGGATTACTGGACAGGCAGGCTCAGAGACATACTCGGAGACAGGGCGGATCTGGAACTCGACACGAAGAATCTCTGGTATCAGGAGAAACACGCGCTGGAATATTATATTCACAACATTTCTACCGACCGGGAAGTGCTGGAGAGGACAGAGGCGTTTTTGAGTGAAGCAGTGCAGAAAAAGCTGGGGTGCAGTACACAGGTCAGGATCGTTATCCTGAGAAAGGGCATCGCCCACAACGAAATGGAGGAGAATTTCGACCTGCTCCAGAGCGGGGTCGAGAGAGTCGTGGCAGGATATGAAAATCCGGAGCATATCGATGTATATTTTGATATTTCCAATGGATTCCGTTCCCTTCCTATGTATATCTACAGTTTCACGAATTACCTGACCCGTATCAGGAAGGAGAACTACCGTCTGTATATGTACTACGGCATGGGAGATGCGATCGAGGCATATGGGAGCACGGGAGAGCGGTATGCGCCTATGGTAGAACTCAGCGAAGTGACGGATCTGATGCAGTGGATCAACGCGGTCAATGAGTTCCGAAACTTCGGCTCTGTCAGGGAACTCCAGAAGATCTTCCGAGAGCATGAGGAGTGGGATATCGAGGTAAAAGGCGGCACGAGGGAAAAGCTCTCCGATGTATTCGCTATGTTTGATTATGCGACCAATGCACACAACCTGAAAGTACTTGAGGATGAGATCGAGAGTATCTGCTCCATGAACTTCCACGAGGAGGGGGAGACACGGCTTCCACGGCAGGCACAGCTTCTGCTGGATGACATCGGGAAGGATTTCAGGAGGAGATTTCAGGATGGACAGACCCCATACCGTTTCAGCCGGCTCACGCTTAAACTGGCGGAGTGGTTCTACGAGCAGGATCGTAACGGAAGCGCAGCCATTGCCCTTATGGAAGGCATGACTACATATGTCATGGAGAGGTTTGAGGATGAAGTCAGGGCCCTGTTTGACATAAAGGAGAATAAGACTTCGTCTGCCGGGCTGGCAAAACAGCTGCAGGCGGCGGGCCTGAGTTTTGAAGGCGCGCAGATGACAGACTGGCTCTTTGACAATACAAGAGACGAAAACAAACACAGCATCAGAGAAAAGGTCAGATATATGATACTCCGCGCCAACCTTCGCAGCGATGGACAGTTTATTGAAGAATACAGAAAAATGGGTCAGAACATCCGCAACATCTCCGCTCATATCCT
>DXEY01000012.1 GCA_019114745.1 Candidatus Mediterraneibacter colneyensis
TTTATTCCAAGTCTTGAAAAATAGACCTGCAAAGCCGGGCCGACATAATCATTGACGATCTTTTGCCTTTCTTCCCATGCGTTCGTGGCGGTATCAATGTTACCGACTTCCATCAGTTTCGGGAGCATACTCATATCGCCATTCGTAAACTCCATGATCAAGCCCCAGTATTCTTTTACAGTCTGCTGGCATTTTTCGCTTTCAGGGGGCACATTTTCCTTTTGAAGCTGTACGATTTCATCGCTCAGGCGGTTAAATCTGTCCATAAAATCCAGGCCGCTTTCCTTGTCAAATTTACTGCGTATATGGTCGAGCGTATCATCATCGAAACGCTTAATAAGAGGATAAAACTCATTCTCCATCTGCAGATTCACAATAATATCAGCATATTTCTTAAAGTTGACAGTCTGCATCTCTAAAACTTCTGCCTTTAACTGCTCTATCGCCGTCAGAGAAGCCTTGAGCTGCTCTATTTTTTTGCGTATATCATCTGCCTGCTCGGTAAGGGCATCTGCCACATCAGCCGGGGTCTCCAACGAACTCAGCCGCTCTTTTATATCGCTCAAAGAAAACCCCAGCGATTTCAAAGATATAATCTGATGAAGCGTGACCAGATCTTTATCTGTATACAGCCTGCGCCCGCCTTCGCTTTCTGCCGATGGGGAAAGCAGTCCTTCTTTATCGTAGTATTGCAGAGTGCGGACGGTGACTCCCATTTTCTTTGCTACTTCTCCAACTGTCATAAACCCTTGCGGAATTGCTCTGTATGTCGCCATAATTATTACCTCCTGGTACACATTATAAATCATTACGCAGCGTCACAAGCAAGAGCGGACTTTTCAGCCCGCTCTTTCCAAACTGTTATTCACTTTCATCCACGGATTTTCAGCCATATCATCCCCACGGCCACACAGTGCACCACAAACATGACCGGAACGCTGACTACAAACTTCGCCTTTCTCGTCTTATGACGGAACAGGAGCATGGCTGCAAGCGCCCCCAGGGAGCCTCCCGCCAGGGACAGGAGCAGGAGCGTCCGCTCAGGGATCCTCCACTTCCCCGCCTTTGCCCTGCCTTTATCCAGACCAAAGACAACAAATGTAATAACATTTATTCCCAGCAGATAGTAACCAAACAGATCCATTATCATACTCTGATCTCCTCTCTGAGCGTAAAGGAATAGATGATCTTTTCCTTTACCGGTTTCTCTGTCAGACGCTCCAGCGCCTGAGCGTAATAGTCAAGCTGCGCGTGATATTTCTCTTTGAGCTCCTGCGCGCTTTTCACCCGGTCTGTCTTATAGTCCAGCACGACTAGCCCGTCCGGCTCCTCAAAATACACGTCTATGATCCCCTGTACCAGTATCTTTTCATCCGTATCGATCTCAGGATAGATCACCGATGCGTCCAATCCGATCACGAAAGGCTGCTCTTTGTACAGATTCTTCTTCGCGGCAGCCGCGGACATCCGCCGTCCGCTCTCACACTGGAGGAAATGCAGCATATCCTCGATCCTGATGCATGCCGCCATCTCATCCGAAAGTTTTCCTCCCTGCCGCAGCTCATCGATTGTCTGCGCCAGAGTTTCCTCATTATACGCGGCGCCAAAATCGAGCAGCTCCAGGAGCTTGTGGTAGGCGCTTCCGCGCGGAGCGCCGGACAGAGCCTCCTCTTCCTTTAGAAATACCGGGATCAGGGGCACGACCTCCGGTTCCGCATACATCTCTTCCCCCGGTTCCTCAACAAGCGACGCATGTTTTTTCAGTTCGGATACTGTAAATTTCAATTTCATCTGTCCTTCAGACTCAAAGGGATATCGGTAGTCCATCTGCCCGTCAAAGCGCTCCCTGAGTTCCGGGACATACACCTTTTCTTTATTCCAGTTCCTCAGCGTATCTTCTGCCAGCTCTTCCGCCTGCTCCACGCTTTTCCCCGGCAGAAGCGCATCCCGGCTGAGCACGCGCACATCTACCGGAGCATCCGCATTGATTTCTCCGGTCTCCTCTGAGAGCAGCGCCGGGAAGATCCAGTCCAGATAGGTTCTCGCTCCCTCGGGGCGGAACACGGCGCCCCCTTCTGTGTCCATGTAGGAGCTGAGTTTTTTTGGCACTCCGGTCATGATCAGTTTCTCTTTCGCCCGGGTCAGCGCCACATAGAGGACACGCATCTCCTCTGCAAGATTTTCGAGGCTGATCGATTCCCGTATCATTTTTTTCAGGAAGGTAGGCGCCTTCGTCCTCCGGTTCAGATCGATCAGATCCAGTCCTGCTCCCCACTCAGGATGGAGCAGCACGCTTCCTTTTGTATCGCGGGTATTGAACTGTCTGCCCATTCCCGCGACAAATACGACCGGAAACTCCAGACCTTTACTCTTATGGATACTCATGATGCGGACGGTGTCCGCCTGCTCGTCCATGATCCCCGCCTCGCCGTAATCTACATCGTATTTCTTTAACTGCTCGATATATCTGACAAAATTAAACAGACCTTTGTAACTCGTCCCCTCAAACGCCGCCGCCCGCTCTGTCAGCATCTCTACATTTGCCATGCGCTGGGCGCCGCCCGGCATGGCAGTGATATAAAGCCCGTACCCGGTCAGTTCTATGATCTGGGCGAGCAGGTCATGGATGGGGGTATACGGCACCCGCCTGCGGAACTCCGCCATCTGGTCAAAACACGACTGCAGGCGCTTCGCCGCCCTGTCGTCTTTCTCCCTGGCGTAGGATGCCGCCGCCTCATAAAATGTCCCGTCAGGATATGCGATCCTGATGTCAGCCAGCTCCCTCGTATTTAGCCCGCAGAACGGGGAGGTCAGCACAGCCGTCAGAGGAAGATCCTGCCTTGCATTGTCCAGCACCTTGAGATAATCCAGCAGCACGCTGACTTCATAAGTCTCGAAATACCCTTCCCGGCTCACGGAATAAGCCGGGATTCCCTCCTCTGCCAGCACGGCGGACAGCACTTCCGCCCATCCGCGGATGCTGCGGGTCAGGATCACAATATCCCTGTACCGGATCTTCCGGTACTCTCCTGATTCCTTATCAAGCACTACATCTTCGCGGATCAGGCTGCGGATGCGTCCCGCGATCAGGCGCGCCTCGGCAGTGCGATCATCCTCGCCTTCCAGCTCTTCCTTATCAAGGAGCAGGAGCTCCGCTTTCTTTGAATCCTGCTGTCCTTCCGGCAGCGGAGGGAACACCGCGCCGGGATAAAGCGCCGCTCCGTCGTCATATTCGATGCCGCCCAGTTCTTTTTTCATCGTCCTGCGGAAGATATAGTTTACACAGTCCAGCACTTCGCAGCGGCTTCGGAAATTTTTATGCAGGTCGATCCTCTGCTGTTCGCCGTCCTCCAGGCTGTATGTGTTGTATTTTTCCATAAAAAGCTCCGGCCGGGACAGGCGGAAACTGTAGATGCTCTGTTTGACGTCCCCGACCATGAAGATATTGTACTCTCCGCGGGACACCCTGGACACGCTTGTCAGGATCGTCTCCTGCACCAGATTGCTGTCCTGGTACTCATCGATCATCACTTCCTCAAACCGCTCCTGGTACTCACGCGCCGTGGCAGATGGCACCAGCTTTCCGTCTTTCTCTTCCGTGAGGATGGCGAGGGCAAACTGCTCCATATCATTAAAGTCGATCATCCCCCGCTGTCTCTTCTTCTCATCCAGAAGCCCGGCAAATCTTCTGACCAGCTCTGACAGCGCCGCCATGGAGGGCATCGCCTCTTCCATATCCCTCTTCCACGACTCCGGCGGCAGATAAAAATAATTCTCCCGCATCTCATCCATCAGATCTTTCGCCTGGCCTCTGAGCTGCTTCACCCGATTTCTCTTCTCCGCCGAGACCGTATCGTCTTTTTTGGTGGACAGCCTTTTCCACTTCACCTGGCTGGCAGCGTCATACATCTGTCCGAAGTTCTCCGCCCTGCCGAGCTTTTCCATCTCCTGCAGGTCAGACTCCAGCATATCGCCGTACATATACGGTCCGTCCGGCTCCTCGCAGATCTGAAGCCCGCGCTGCAGCAGGCGCCGGATATCCTGCACTTTCATGCGCACCCGCTCTGCTGCCCCCGTCTCCAGATCAGAGGAAGCGTACGCATCGACACATTCCTCGAGCCACCGGTCAGGCTGAGGATAACTGCGGGAATATTCATACAGCTTCAGAATGATCTCCTCGATCTTCCTGTCATTTTTCCCTGTCCCGAACCGCTCCGTAAATGCGAGAAATTCTTCATCCCCCTCGGCATAACACTGCTCCAGGAGTTCATCCATCACATCCTGTTTCAAAAGTTTCAGCTCTCCGTCCTCTGCGATGCGAAATCCCGGATCCAGCCCGATCACATGAAAATGCTCCCTGATCACGGACAGGCAGAAACTGTGGATCGTAGTGATCTGCGCGCTGTGGATCAGCGCAGCCTGGCGTTCGAGCCGGGCGTCTCCCGGATTCTCTTCCATCTTTTTCTCTATGGCCGCTCCGATACGCTCCTTCATCTCGGCAGCCGCGGCTTCTGTAAATGTCACGATCAGCAGGCGGTCAACGTCTACCGGGCTGGCGTCCTCTGTGAGCCGTTTGATGATCCTCTCAACGAGCACTGCGGTCTTTCCTGAGCCGGCGGCTGCAGATACAAGGATATTCCTGCCGCGCAGGTCAATGACCTGCTGCTGTTCAGTCGTCCATTTTACGCCCATCTGCCTCTACCTCCGTCAACATTTTTGCCACTGCTTCCTCCATGGAATATTTCGCCAGTCTCCGGTATCCGCACCCGTCCAGCTTCAGGTCAAATCCGCAGATCTCCCGGTACGCGCAGTAATCGCATCCGGTCGCGTCTCCCATCTCATAGGGCGCGGCGCTCACTTCCCCGGAATACATCTCCTGTTTGATGCGGTTTTCTTTTGCCTCCGCATAATCCAGTACCGCCCGGAACGTCTCGCCCGGGAGCGCCCGGGAGCTTCTGCTCAGTGAGCCGTCCTTGTTCTTCCCGACAGGGTACAGTACGGAAGTCCCGGAAAGATCCTTTTCCAAGTGGGATAATACCTCCCCGTCTCCGTTGACCAGCCCGTCCAGCCTCAGCTCTTTGAGGATACTCTTCTCTACTTCCTCATCACTGTCTTTGCGGTCTACCACCGGATCCTGTATCCTGTAATAAAAAATGCCCGCAGGGATCATCTCTTTCCCTTTGAACTTTTTCTCCTCCACTTTGAGGGCTGCGTTGAGATATACCGGGAGCTGCAGTTGGAGTCCGTGATAAAATGCCGTGATATCGAAGCTCTTCATGCCGGTCTTATAATCCGTTACTTTCACATATACACAGTCGTCTTCCTCACAGATATCGACCCGGTCGATTTTTCCGCTTCCAAACTTCAGCTCATAACCGCTGGGAACAAAATCCCCTTTCTCAAGCTGTTTTGTGATCGCCCACACAGAGCGGCGCATCAGCCGTTTGATCCTTGCTGCCATGTACTCATTTCTTGCCGAGCTGAACAGCACCGTATTTCCATAATCCTGCACGCTTTCTTCCACGCACTCCTCGATCAGGCTGTTTCTTTTTTCTTCCGTCATATCCTGCCATCTTACCTGTTCGTCGTCCGCTTTTCTGGAAAAGCGCTCCAGCGACTGATGGGCGATATTTCCCAGATCCATCGCCTCGAAGCCGTATTCTTCCCGGTCGCTCAGGCGCAGCCCGTAACTCAGGAAATGCGCGTACGCACAGGAAGAGAACTGCTCCAGCCTGGTCACGCTGACGCGGGATGCATCCCGGTACAGCCCCTCTGCCTTCTCTTCTCCCAGCTTCGGATATTCCCTCCGCAGGAACCCGGCGCTAAGGATCCTCTCCAGATCCGCCTCGCTCCTGCTGTCGCGGGCAAACCATCCGTACAGTTCCTTCCACTGGTCGCTGACCCCTGACTTCCGGTCACGAAGTCCCTCCGCCATGATGCGGATCCCGGTGCTCCGGGTGATCTCCCGCCGCTCCAGTCCTCTCGTCTCCTCATCCGTCACGTGGATTCCCGGGAACATTCGCCGCAGATCCGCGATCAGATAAGCCGGGCGCAGGCTTTTCCCATCCCCTGACACTTTCGACCAGGAAATATACAGATATTCCGAAGGTTTCGTCAGGTTCATATAGAGATAAAATTTCTGGGTATAGATCTTTTCCTTTGGCCCGGGGGAAAGCGCGATCTCATTTTTGGCAAATTCTTCCCTGTCCCGCTCGGAGAGGAGTCCTCCGCCGTTCAGATTTCCCGGCAGCAGCGTGTCGTTGGCGCCCAGGAAGAAGAGCGCCCTGATATTCCGGATCCTGGTACGCTCCACATCTCCGATCACGACCTGATCCAGGCTGGGCGGGATCACTCCTACTTTTGCCTCTTCCAGCCCTGCGTCCAGCAGCTCGCAGTATTCCCGCAGGGAGATCCTCTCGTCCCCCAGAAGCTCCACAAATTTGTCAAACAGATCGACCACGATGCGGTAGATCTGGGCGTATTCTTTCGCAAGCGCCAGATTCCCCTGCCTCTGGAACTCCTGCTCCATCTCTGCCAGCTTCGCCTGCATCCCTTCGTCAGCTATAAACGTATAGACCGCAAGCGTAATGTCACGCACTGTCTTGCTCCTCTGCTTCAGCACAAACACCAGCTCCTGGATCTTCTCCACGAATCTCACCCTGAGATGGTTCAGTTCCGCCAGTTCATCTTCCCCCGCCTCGGCGGTCGTCCGCGTCCATACCTGCTGCCAGCTCTTATACCCTTTGATCCCCAGCGCCAGACAGTAATTTTCAAGCCTGTCCACCTCGTCGTCCGCAAAACCACTGAGCCCGGTACGCAGATACCGGAACACGCTCTCATAAGTAAAATTCTGTTCCGCCATGGCAAGCAGGCTGCGCAGATATTCTACAAATGCATTCAGGAGGATGCTCTTTTTATGATCCATAAATATCGGAATATCAAATGCGGCGCACGCTTTTTCCAGTGCGTCCGCATATACTTCCATATCTGATGTGATCACGGCAATATCGCGGTAGTGGTATCCTTTCTCCCTTACCAGATACCGGATCCCCTCGGCTGCACACCCGGCTTCCATTCGCGGATTGCGTGCTTCATGAAGAGAGAGAGCACTGTTTTCCCCCTCATATTTCGCACCGGAATACCGGAACAGATTTGCCTCTAAAAATGCCATCTGCGCATTGTGCTCAAAACGTTTCGGAGGCGTATCGTACAGGCAGACAGGCTCCTCGATCTCCACCCCTGCTTCCTGTGCGATCTTCACAAGAGAGGTCACCATCTGCTTGCTGAGGGCGAAGAGCTGATAGGGATGGCGGTACACAAACGGGTCTTCCCGCTCATCCATCTCCACAGTCACGATCACTCTGTCGCATACCCGGAGCAGTTCTCCCAGCAGACGATCCTGCACCGGGGTAAATCCCGTAAAACCGTCCAGCGCTACGACACTCCCTTTTAAGATCTCAGACTCCGGCACAACCCGGCTCAGCACATCAAGCATCTCCTCTTTCGTGATATACCTGCCGCTGAGATAATCCTCAAATCCCTCATAAACCCTGCGGATGTCCCTGAGCTTGTAATAGAGATAACTGTCAGGGCTGACCGTGTCCATAAACTCATCCAGACGGTCAAAATCCACTCCGTACTGGGTAAACTCCGAGATCACGGATTTCACCTCGCTGATGTATCCCTGCTTCTTCAGGTTTCCCTTCAGAACCGTGAGCTCATCTTCAAAATCATTGGCGATCTTTCTGAGGACGAGATTCTTGCCCTCATCGTCCAGCACAGTCCGGTTGTCCTCCCCCACTTCCTCAAACACCCGGTGCGCCAGTCTCCCGAAGCTCAGGACATCGATATTCATAATGCCTCCGCGGGGATGCATAAGGCACAGGTCTTTCTGGGTCTGCATCGTAAACTGCTCCGGCACGAGCACGAGATAATTCTTCTGTGGATGCCGGACAGAGCGGGATACGATATCCTGATAGAGACAGTGGGATTTCCCGCTGCCGGAATTGCCGAATATAAACTGTAATGACATGTGATCCCTCCTGGTATGTCTGTGTTCCGCGCAATCATGATACTATGTGCGCAATCATTATACCATGCGCGCAGAGAAGAAAGCGGCGCCGCAGGCGGCATTTTCTTCTCAAGCCATGGGTTGCCGGTATAATCCCTGCGCAGCAGGGCAGACCGATATAATCGGTCTGGATTGCGCTTTGCGCAATCATTATACCACACCCGCGCGCACTCTACATGAGAAGTTTTGCCAGCCCGGTTGACAGATCACTGGCGGTCTGTTATCCTTTGTAAAGAAATAAGAAAATATTATGTTTTCGTAAGATTGGAGTTGAGA
>DXEY01000013.1 GCA_019114745.1 Candidatus Mediterraneibacter colneyensis
ACTATGAGCAGCAAAATTACTATCATCGGCGCCGGAAGTGTCGGAGCTACAATCGCGTACAAACTTTCTTACGAGGATATCGCATCAGAAATCGTTATGATCGATATCAACAGGGACAAGGTAGAAGGAGAGGTTATGGATATCAAGCAGGGTACCTGCTTCAGAAGCCCGATCTCTATCGTTGCCGGCGACTATGAGGATGCAAAAGGGTCTGATATTGTTATCATTACTTCAGGTATCGCACGTAAGCCGGGTCAGACAAGAATCGAGCTTACTCAGACAAACGTCAACATCATCAAACAGATCACTCCGGAGATCGTAAAGGCAGCGCCGGAAGCAAAATATATCATCGTAAGCAATCCGGTCGATGTACTGACCTATGTATTTACGAAGATTTCCGGACTTCCGGAGAACCAGGTGATCGGCTCTGGTACACTTCTTGATACAGCGCGTCTCCGCTACGGGCTGTCAGAGCATTTCAAGGTAGCACAGAAAAATATCCATGCATATGTATTCGGCGAGCACGGCGATTCTTCGTTCGTTCCGTGGTCAGGCGCAGATATCTCCAGCGTAAACATTGACGATTACTATGAGTCAATGAAAGCTGTCGGCGTAGATCTGGGCAAGCTGGACAAAGACGGGATGGAAGAATATGTCCACAAATCAGGCGGAGAAGTTATCGCAAAGAAGGGCGCCACATTCTATGCAGTTTCCATCGCAGTATGTGAACTGTGCAATATCGTCCTGGCAGCGTCTGATTCTGTTGCGACAGTATCATCTATGATGCACGGCGAGTACGGCATTGAGGACGTATGTCTGAGCGTTCTGACACTTGTAGGACCGAACGGAGTACAGGGCAAAGTTCCAATGCGCCTGACAGACGAAGAAGTTGCAAAACTCCGCGCAAGTGCCGACAAACTGAAAGAGGTCATCTCTCAGATTACGATTTAAGCCTGCATCCCTGGCGGTCTCCGTCAGGGAAGACTAAGTAACAGGGCGGATTTCCGCCTGACAGACAAGGAGGTAATATTATGAAATACAGCTATTTCCCTGGCTGTACTCTTAAGAACAAAGCTGTGGATCTGGATCACTATGCAAGGATCTGCGCAGAAGCCCTGGGCTTTACGCTTGAAGAGATCAGTGAGTGGCAGTGCTGCGGCGGCGTCTATCCGCTGGGAAGCGATGAGATCGCTACGAAGCTGGCATCTGTCCGTGCGCTCAATGATGCAAAAGAGCATGGACAGGATCTGGTTACAGTCTGTTCAGCCTGTCATCATGTGATCAAGCGAGTAAACGACGATATGAAAAATGTCGATGATATCCGCACAAGGGCAAATAACTATATGAAGCTCGACGAGCCCTATGAAGGGGAGACAAATGTGCTTCATTATCTTGAGGTACTCCGCGACCGCGTGGGATTTGATGAGCTGAAGAAGAAAGTGACGAACCCGCTCAAAGGCAGGAAGATCGGCGCATATTACGGATGCCTTCTTCTCCGTCCGGGAAAACTGATGGCGTTCGACGATCCGGAGAACCCGACGATCATGGAAGATTTTATCCGCGCCCTCGGAGCCGAGCCGGTGATTTATCCGTACCGTAACGAGTGCTGCGGCGGATACATATCCCTGAAGGAAGAAGACATGTCAAAAGAGATGTGCCGCAAGATCGAGGAGAGCGCGGCAGGCTTTGGCGCCGACATGCTGATCACAGCCTGTCCGTTATGTATGTACAACCTGAATAAGAACAACGGTGACAATCTGCCGGTATACTACTTTACAGAAATTCTGGCAGAGGCGCTGGGACTCAAAGAGGAGGTGGACGAGCAGTGAAAACAGAGCAGAAACGCGCAGAGATGATCAAAGAGATCAGCGGTGTGAACCCGCTCAAATGCATGAAGTGCGGCAAATGTTCCGCTTCCTGCCCGTCCTACAATGAGATGGATATCAAACCGCACCAGTTTGTCTCCTATGTGATCAACGAGGATATCGAGTCACTGGTTAAGTCAAAATCTCTCTGGAAATGTCTCTCCTGTTTCGCATGTGTGGAGAGATGCCCCCGCGATGTGAAACCGGGCAAGCTCATTGATGCTGCAAGACAGATCGTTGTGCGTGAGAGAGGACAGAATTATCTGCTGGCGGATGAGATACCGGAGCTCATCGACCCCGACACACCGCAGCAGCTTCTCGTAAGTGCACTCAGAAGATACAGGAGGTGATAACAGGTGCAGAGGATAGGAGTATTTGTCTGCCACTGCGGATCCAATATCGCAGCTACGGTAGACGTTAAGAAAGTCGCCGAGATGGCGCTCCACGAGCCGGGCGTTGTACATGCTGAGGATTACCAGTATATGTGTTCCGAGGCAGGGCAGGAGCTGATCCACAAGGCGATCAAAGAAAAACATCTGACTGGACTTGTCGTCTGTTCATGTTCTCCGCGTATGCACGAGACGACGTTTAGAAATGCGGCGGAGAGAGCGGGATTAAACCCGTATATGGTGGAAATCGCCAACATCCGTGAGCACTGTTCATGGATCCATAAAGATATAGAGGAAGCGACGGAGAAGGCAGTCATTCTGATGCGTGCGGCGGTCGCAAAGGTAAATCTGAACGCACCGCTCCAGCCGGGCGAGAGCCGTGTTACAAAGAGGGCGCTTGTGATCGGCGGCGGAATTGCAGGTATCCAGACTGCTCTTGATATCGCTGAAGCCGGATATCCGGTCGATATCGTAGAAAAAACGCCGAGTATCGGAGGAAGAATGTCGCAGCTTGACAAGACATTCCCGACACTGGACTGTTCATCCTGTATCCTGACGCCGAAGATGGGAGAGGTGAACGCGCATCCGCTCATCAATATCTATACATACAGCGAAGTGGAGAGCGTATCCGGTTTCGTGGGAGACTTCACAGTAGAGATCCGCAAGAAAGCAAGAAGCGTCGATATGAATAAATGTACAGGCTGCGGCGTATGCCAGGAGAAATGTCCGAGCAAGAAAACGCCGAGCGAGTTCAACCGCGGCCTGAATACAAGAAGCGCGATCTATACTCCGTTTGCACAGGCAGTGCCGAACGTTCCGGTCATTGACCGCGATGCATGTATCAAGTTCAAGACAGGAAAATGCGGTATCTGCTCAAAAGTGTGTCAGGCAGGCGCGATCGACTATGACCAGATCGACGAGATCGTTACAGAAAAATACGGCGCTATCGTTGTGGCAACAGGCTTTGATATGATCAAGCTTGATAAATATGACGAGTATGCATACAGCCAGAGTAAGGATGTCATCACATCCCTTGAACTGGAGCGTATCATGAACGCGGCGGGCCCGACAGGCGGGCATCTGGAGCGTCTCTCCGACGGAAAGGATCCGAAAGAGATCGTGTTCATCCAGTGTGTGGGAAGCCGCTGTGCGGACGACAGAGGCAAGAGTTACTGTTCAAAAATCTGCTGTATGTACACAGCAAAACATGCGATGCTCATCCGCGACAAATATCCGGATACAAATGTAACGGTATTCTATATTGATGTGAGGACACCGGGCAAGAACTTCGACGAGTTCTACCGCAGGGCAGTCGAAGATTACGGTGTAAACTATATCAAAGGACAGGTCGGGAAAGTGATTCCGCAGCCGGATGGAAAGCTGCTTGTACAGGGCGCAGACCTGATTGATAACAAACAGATTCTGAAAGAGGCTGATATGGTTGTCCTCGCTGCTGCGATCGAGCCGAATCCGGACGTGAGAAAGATCGCTACTATGCTGACAGCAAGTATCGATACGAACAACTTCCTCACAGAAGCGCATGCAAAGCTGCGTCCGGTAGAGTCCCCGACAGCAGGTATCTTCCTTTCCGGCGTATGCCAGGGACCGAAAGATATTCCGGAGACTGTATCCCAGGCTGGAGCGGCTGCGGTCAAGGCGATCGGGCTTCTTGCCAAAGATAAACTGCTGACCAATCCGTGTACGGCACATTCCGACGAGCTGATGTGTAACGGATGCTCCCAGTGTGCGAATGTCTGCCCGTACGGAGCGATCACCTATGAAGACAAAGAGGTGAATGACCACGGAATCCGTGAGACAAGACGTATTGCGGTTGTAAACGATGCGCTTTGTCAGGGATGCGGCGCTTGTACCGTAACATGTCCGTCCGGAGCAATGGACCTGCAGGGATTCTCTAACAGACAGATTCTAGCGGAGGTGGATGCGATATGTCTATAGAAAAGAATGAAGAATTCAGGCCAAAGATTGTGGCGTTCTGCTGTAACTGGTGCAGCTATGCCGGAGCAGATCTGGCGGGAAGCAGCCGTATGTCCTATTCGGCAGATGTCAAGATCATCCGCGTTCCCTGTTCCTGCCGTGTCAATCCGATGTTCATCCTGAGAGCATTTGAGAAAGGCGCGGACGGAGTGATCATGTGCGGATGCCATCCGGGAGACTGCCACTATACTTCCGGAAACTATTACGCAAGGAGGCGTATGACGCTTCTTTTCTCCATGCTGGACTACATCGGAGTGGAGAACGGGCGTACCCGCGTAGAGTGGGTATCTGCGGCTGAGGGAGCAAAGTTCTCGGAGACGATGCATGAGTTTGTGGATAAGATCACATCCCTCGGCAAAAACGTAAGATTGGAGGATTTAAGATGCAGGAGTTAATAAATCGCGCGAAAGAGCTCCTCGCTGACGGAACAGTTGCGAGAGTGCTCGGATGGAAAGCCGGCGACCTGCCTTATAATCCGGAACCGGCTTACTTTGAAAAAGAAGAAGATTTCGCAGACTTCGTTTACAACGGGTTCTGCGGGGCAAACTTAAGCAAATATATGATCGAGGCGTCAAAGCTCGAGGGGAAAACTCTCGTCTGCTTGAAGCCGTGCGATACATACAGCTATCAGGAGCTTTTAAAAGAGCACCGCGTGGACAGGGACAAAGCCTATATCATCGGTGTGGGATGTAAAGGTAAGCTCGATATCGAGAAGATCCGCGCTATGGGGATCAAAGGTATCAGGAGCATTTCCGGCGCCGCGATCGAGGATGAGGCGGATACGCTGACGATCGATACGATCTACGGAGAGAAAACATGCTCCTATGCAGACGCTATGCTTGAGAGATGCCACGTATGTAAGGGCAAAGACCATATGATCTATGATGAGATCATCGGCGAGTCGAAAGAGACAAAAGACGCCGACAGATTTGCGGAAGTAGAAAAAATAGAGGCTATGAGCCCGGAGGAGAAGTTTGCATTCTTCCAGAAAGAACTGAGCAAATGTATCCGCTGCAATGCCTGCCGTAATGTGTGCCCGGCATGTTCCTGCCGCAAGTGCGTGTTCGACAGCAACAAGTTCGACAGTTCCCAGAAGGCAAATGTGGACTCTTTCGAGGAGAAGATGTTCCACATCATCCGTGCATTCCATGTTGCGGGAAGATGTACGGACTGCGGAGAGTGCAGCAGAGTCTGTCCGCAGGGAATCAGGCTGCACCTGTTCAACCGGAAATTTATCAAAGATATCAACGAGCTCTACGGAGAGTATCAGGCTGGTGCTGATCTGGAGCCGAGGACTCCGCTCACCAACTATGACCTTGAAGACGCTGAGCCGGGAATTGTGGCAGAAAGGGGATAATGTATGTATAAGATCGCAAGAGAAAATCTGACGGCATTATTTCAGAAGATCGCCGCAGAACAGGAGTTATATCTTCCGGTCAGAAATGAAGGCCAGGTAAATTTCGGCGTTTGGACGGAAGATGCAGAAGTCGATATTGATACGTTAAAGAGCGTGAAATCTCCGAAAGATGCCTTTTTCCCGCAGAGCGAGACGCTCTACACCTGTGTGAAGGACGGGAAGAAGCTGAGCATCGAGCCGGAGGCGTTAAAAGAGCAGGATTTTGTCGTATTCGGTATGAGGGCATGTGATGTAAAGGGCGTTGAGGTGCTGGACAAAGTATTCCTCGTAGATCCGCTGGATACGTTCTATGCGGCGAGAAGAGATCACGGCACGATCGTCGCTCTTGCCTGCCATGAGCCGGAGGAGACCTGTTTCTGTAAGGTGTTCGGCGTGGACGCGGCAGAGCCGGCGGCTGATGTCGCAGCATGGCTGATCGGGGACGACCTGTGCTGGAAGCCGCTCACTGAGAAAGGTGAGGCGCTCACAAAAGCGCTGTCCGATGTCCTGACAGAGGACGCCGGCGCGGATGAGGCAGTTGAAAAAGAGAAAGAGGCGATCCACAATATCATCGAGCAGCTTCCGTATTCCAACCTTTCACTGGAAGGATGGAACGGAGACGTCCTCATGGAGAAATTCGAGGATCCGCTCTGGGATGAACTGTACAAGCCATGTCTGGCATGCGGGACCTGTACATTTGTATGCCCGACCTGCCAGTGCTATGACATTAAAGACTACGATACGGGAAAGAACGGCGTGCAGAGATACCGCTGCTGGGATTCCTGTATGTACTCCGACTTTACGATGATGGCGCACGGAAACAACCGTACGACGCAGAAAGAAAGATTCCGCCAGAGATTTATGCATAAGCTGGTGTACTTCCCGGCGAACAACGACGGAATGTATTCCTGTGTGGGATGCGGAAGATGCGTTGAGAAATGTCCGGCTGCGCTGAATATCGTCAAAGTGGTGAAAGCATTTCAGAAACAGGGAGGTGAGCAGTAATGAGTGAATGTACATGTCACAAGAACTATACGCTGGATACCCTGATCCCGAAGGTTGGCGTGATCACAGATATCCGTGAAGAGACGCCGGATGTCAAGACATTCCGTGTCAATGCCCCGGAGGGAGGCAAGCTGTTCGAGCATATGCCGGGGCAGTGTGCAATGCTCTGTGCGCCCGGTATCAGCGAAGGTATGTTTTCGATTACTTCATCACCGACGAACAAAGAGTATCAGGAATTCAGCATCAAAAAGTGCGGAATGCTCACAGACTATCTGCACAGCCTGGAAGTAGGCGATGAGATCACAGTGAGAGGGCCTTACGGCAACCATTTCCCGGTAGAGGATAAACTGAAAGGCAAGAACCTGCTGTTTATCGCCGGAGGTATCGGACTTGCACCGCTTCGTTCCGTTATCAATTACGTGCTCGATAACAGAGATGATTACGGGACAGTTGATATCGTTTATGGTTCCCGTTCTGCTGACGACCTGGTTCAGTTAAAAGAGATCCGGGAAGTATGGATGAACGCACCGGACGTACATGTCCACCTGACGATCGACCGCGAGCAGGAAGGCTGGGACAGCCATGTGGGATTCGTGCCGAACTACGTAAAAGAACTTGGATTTGACGTAAATAAGACGGCGCTGGTATGCGGGCCGCCGATCATGATCAAGTTTACTCTGGCGGGACTTGAGGAACTCGGGTTCTCCAGGGAACAGGTATACACGACGCTTGAGCTCCGCATGAAATGCGGAGTCGGAAAGTGCGGCAGATGCAACATCGGTTCCAAATATGTATGCAAAGACGGTCCGGTATTTCGGTGCGATGAAGTCGATGAGATGCCGAATGAATACTAGGGAAAGGAAGAAATATCATGGAAAAAATGGTAAACGTATATTTTTTCGGTAAGAAATACAGTGTGCCGGCTGACCTGACGATCATGACAGCTATGGAATATGCGGGCTATACACTGAAAAGAGGATGCGGCTGCCGTCACGGCTTCTGCGGCGCCTGTGCGACGATCTACAGGATCAAGGGCAAAAATGAGCTGAAGACATGTCTTGCCTGTCAGACACAGGTGGAAGAGGGCATGTATGTGGCGACCGTTCCGTTCTTCCCGACAGATAAGAGAACATATGACATTGAAGAGATCAAACCGGAACAGAGGATCATGATGGATCTGTATCCGGAGATCTACAGCTGTATCGGATGTAATGCCTGCACAAAGGCATGTACACAGGATCTGAACGTTATGCAGTATATCGCATATGCACAGCGCGGTGAGTTTGAGAAGTGTGCGGAAGAATCCTTTGACTGTATCGGATGCGGATGCTGTTCCGTAAGATGTCCGGCTGAGATCTCCCACCCGATGGTAGGAGTCCTTGCAAGACGCCTGACAGGAAAATACATCGCTCCGGAGTCCAAACACCTGACAGACCGCGTCGACGAGATCCATCACGGACAGTACGACGAGCTGATCGAGCAGATCATGCAGAAGCCGATCGAAGAGATGCAGGAGCTTTACAATAACAGAGAGATCGAGAAATAAGGAGGGAAGATCATGTTTACACCGGAAATGATGGAATCCGTGAAAAAAGTGGAGGCCACCAGAGAAGAACGTCTGGGCAAAGAACTGAGACGTATGACAGCGGACGAGAAAGATGCCCTTCTTAAAGAGTTCCATCCTGATTACAGGGAAGAGGCATTCGCAGAGATAAAAGTAGGACCGAATAAAGGGCAGAAAGCTCCTGAGGAGCTGGTACACCTGCTTCACTCCAACAGCCGTCTGCTTGCGGAGAAGGTTGATATCAACAAAGTAGATTATGACGTGGACGTACTCGTCATCGGCGGCGGCGGTGCAGGAGCATCCGCAGCGATCGAGGCGCACGAGGCAGGCGCAAATGTTATGATCGCTACAAAGCTGCGTATCGGCGACGCCAATACAATGATGGCAGAGGGCGGTATCCAGGCAGCAGATAAGGAAAATGATTCTCCGGTACAGCATTATCTGGATGCTTTTGGCGGCGGACATTTTGCCGCAAGGCCGGAACTGTTAAGACGACTTGTTATGGAAGCGCCGGATGCGATCAAATGGCTCAATGAGCTGGGCGTTATGTTCGATAAGGACAAAGACGGCAGGATGATCACGACACACGGCGGCGGAACATCAAGGAAGAGAATGCATGCCTGCAAGGACTATTCCGGAGCAGAGATCATGCGTACACTTCGCGATGAAGTGCTGAACCGCCAGATCCCGGTCGTTGAGTTTACTGTGGCAGTAGAGCTGATCAGAGACGACAGAGGCCAGGTGGCCGGCGCTGTTCTCCAGAATCTGGAGACAGAAGACTACCTGGTTGCAAGAGCAAAGACCGTCATCATCGCTACAGGCGGTGCAGGACGTATGCATTATCAGGGATTCCCTACGTCCAACCACTACGGGGCGACGGCGGACGGACTGATCCTCGGATACCGTATGGGGGCTCCGCTCCTGTATCAGGATACAATTCAGTATCACCCGACAGGCGTTGCCTATCCGTCACAGATCTTCGGAGCTCTGGTGACAGAGAAAGTCCGTTCGGTAGGAGCACAGCTTGTCAACGTGGACGGTGAGGCGTTCATGCATCCGCTGGAGACACGTGATGTAGCTGCCGCATCGATCATCCGTGAGTGTACAGCGCGCGGCAAAGGTGTGACAACACCTCTTGGAAGCGGCGTATGGCTTGACACGCCGATGATCGAGATGCTGGGCGGAGAGGGTACGATCGAGAAACGTATCCCGGCGATGCTCCGTATGTACATGAACTACGGCATCGATATGAGAAAACTTCCGATCCTCGTTTATCCGACACTGCACTACCAGAACGGCGGGCTTGAGATCGGCGGAGACGGATTTACGAAAGTGATCGACAACCTGCTCGTGGCGGGCGAGGCAGTCGGCGGAATCCACGGAAGAAACCGTCTGATGGGTAACTCACTTCTTGATATTATCGTATTTGGCCGCAATGCCGGAAAGGCTGCGGCAGCGAAAGCGAAGAATGTAGAGCTCGGAACGATGAATCTGGATCACATCCAGTCATATGCTGAGGAATTAAAAGAGGCAGGAATCGACACAGGAGATGTATCCCCGCTCCTTCTTCCGAAGTATGCAAGACATGAGAGATAGGAAAGGGAGAGAAGATGTTTATAGTAAATTGGTTTCAGGAAAGTGTGCTCGGTAATACGCTGATGATCGTATTCCTGGTCGCTTTCATCGGCTATCTGGTAGGAAGCATCAAGATCCGGGGCGTGGAACTGGGGACGGCAGGCGTACTGCTTGTCGCCCTCGTGTTCGGACATTTCGGATTTGAGGTGCCTGACCTTGTGCGTGAGCTCGGACTGATCTGTTTCGTGACATCTGTAGGATTTATCGCAGGGCCGAAGTTTTTCCGCAACTTTAAGATTAACGCAAAGTCTTATATTCTGCTTGGACTGATCATCATTGCGGCGGGAGCCCTGACGACAGTTGCGATCATCGAGATCGCAGGCGTTCCATCAGATATCAGTGTCGGCATGATGTCAGGAGCTCTTACGAGTACGCCCGGACTTGCAGCAGCGATCGACGCGACAGGATCGGCGAATGCATCGGTCGGATATGGTATCGCATATCCGTTCGGCGTGGTCGGAGTCGTGCTCTTTGTGCAGCTCGTTCCAAAATTCCTGAAGACAGATATGGCGGCGGAGAGAGCAAAATTCGAGGCGGCACAGAATGTAGGCGATGATGCGCTGAAGAAGAAAGAGAAACTTTATATTGTGGATGAGATGGGATTCTTTGCATTTGCACTTGCGATCGCACTCGGCATCGTTCTGGCGAAGATCGTGATCCCGCTTCCGGGCGGAGCTGAGTTCTCGCTGGGAACATCCGGCGGTCCTCTGATCGCAGGTCTGATCCTGGGGCATTTCGGCCATGCCGGAAAGATCAGCTTCCATGTAGAGAAATCTGTACTGGAATGCCTGAGAGAGTTTGGGCTTGCACTGTTCCTCATCGGAGCGGGAGTGGAAGCAGGGGCAGGATTTATTGAGATCCTCAAAGAGCAGGGGCTTGTTCTCTTCCTGTACGGCGCGCTCATCACGCTGATCCCGATGATCATCGGCTATTTTGTGGCTACAAAGCTGATGAAGCTGAGCCTGTTCAACACGCTCGGATCTATCTGCGGCGGCATGACAAGTACGCCGGCTCTCGGAACACTGATCCGCGTGACCGGTACAGACGATGTGGCATCCGCCTATGCGGCGACCTATCCGGTTGCGCTCGTGTTTGTAGTGCTGGGATGCCAGTTTATTGGTATTTTCTTATAATTACAGAGGCTGTCCCTTCGGACAGCCTGAAAAGTATCAACTTTAAAATCAGGAAAGGAGTTGACTTCCATGCGTGAAATCAATGTAAGTACACTCACCGATGTGATCGAGAGACTCTGCATCGACGCCAACAATCATCTCCCGGGAGATGTAAAATGCGCCATCCGCGACTGCCGTGCCTGCGAGGACGGCGAGATCGCGCAGGGCGTTCTGGACAATATCATCGAAAATTTTGAGATTGCTGACAGCGAAAATGTACCGATCTGCCAGGATACCGGAATGGCATGCGTATTCCTTGAGATCGGACAGGACGTTCACCTTGTAGGAGGCGACCTGAGAGAGGCCGTGGACGAGGGAGTCCGCCGCGGATATGATAAAGGATACCTCCGCAAATCTGTCGTGAAAGACCCTGTGCGCCGCGGAAATACAGGAGACAATACTCCGGCGATGCTCTACACGGAGATCGTTCCGGGCGAGAATATCAAGGTTACAGTAGGCCCGAAAGGATTTGGAAGCGAGAACATGAGCCAGATCCGTATGTTCAAGCCGTCAGCCGGGCTTCAGGGCATCAAGGACTTTATCCTTGAGGCTGTAGAGACGGCAGGCCCGAACCCGTGTCCTCCGATGGTAGTGGGCGTCGGTATCGGCGGAACATTTGACAAATGTGCACTTCTGGCGAAAAAGGCTCTGATGAGACCGCTTGACTCATCCAACCCGGATCCGTTCTATGCTGACCTTGAGAAAGAGATGCTCGAGAAGGTCAACGAACTGGGAATCGGACCGCAGGGATTCGGCGGAAAGACGACAGCTATCGGTCTCAATATCGAGACTCTGCCGACCCATATCGCGGGAATGCCGTGCGCGGTCAACATTAACTGTCATGTGACACGCCACAAATCGGAGGTGATATAAATGGCAAGAAAGATTACATTACCACTTACAGAGGAACTTGCAAAGACACTCCATGCAGGAGACCAGGTACTCCTCACAGGTACGATCTATACTTCCAGAGACGCCGGGCATAAGAGAATGTGCGAGGCGCTTGCAAAAGGGGAGGATATCCCGTTTGACCCGAAGGACGCTACGATCTACTATGTAGGGCCGACGCCTGCAAAACCGGGACAGGTCATCGGAAGCGCCGGGCCGACAACGAGCGGACGTATGGATGCCTATGCACCGACGATGATGTCAGTCGGCGCCCGCGGGATGATCGGAAAAGGCGCGCGCCTTCCGGAAGTAGTGGACGCCATGAAGAAATACAGCGGCGTGTACTTCGGAGCCATCGGCGGCGCAGGGGCGCTGCTGGCAAAATGTATCAAGAAAGCGGAGCTCATCGCGTATGAAGATCTGGGAGCTGAGGCGCTCAGAAAGCTGTACGTGGAGGATATGCCGCTCGTAGTTATTATCGACAGCGAGGGAAATAACCTCTATGAAGAGGGAAGAAAAGCTTATCTTGACTCAAAGAAATAAAAGAGAAAAGCATCTCAGATAAGAGAAGAGGGTGGAAGATTCCACCCTCTTTTGTGATACTATAAGATACTGATAAAACGCCGGAATGCTTTCAGGCCTTCCTCAGTGCATTTGTATACGCCGGCGTCTTCAAGCACCTGGCAGAATACTTTTCCGACTTCCTGCTCCAGGATATGACGGATATTTTCCTCGTTTATATCGGGATAAGAGGGCAGGAACTCATCGACCCAGTCCGCGTGCTTCTCGATCTGTGCGTTGCTGCGGATGTCTTTTTCTTCCAGGATGTACTCTTCTAAGAGTTCCATCTCGCCTTTCAGGCGGGCCGGGAGAACTGCAAGTCCCATGACTTCGATCAGCCCGATGTTCTCTTTTTTGATGTGGTGGAGTTTCTCATGGGGATGGTATACCCCGAGCGGATGCTCCTCTGTGGTAATATTGTTCCTGAGCGAGAGATCCAGCTCGTACATGCCGTCTTTCATACGTGCGATCGGCGTGATCGTGTTGTGCGGCGTGTCGTCTGTCTCGGCGAAGATGAATGCGTCTTCGTCCGTGTAGGAACGCCATGCGCCAAGGATGTGGTCGGCAAGGTCGATGATACGCTCCGTATCCGTTCCGCGGAGCCGGATGACGGAGAGCGGCCATTTTACGATGCCTGCCTCAATGTCCTCGTATCCGGGAACAGTAAAGCGCTCGATCACAGGAGCCTTTGCCATGGCGAACGTATAGTGCCCGCCCTGGAAGTGGTCATGGCTCAGGATGGAGCCCCCCACGATAGGAAGGTCGGCGTTGGATCCGAGAAAATAGTGGGGAAACAGTTTGATAAAGTCAAACAGCTTTGCAAAAGCGCTGCGGTCGATCTTCATCGGGATGTGTTCCCCGTTAAAGACGATACAGTGCTCATTGTAGTATACATAGGGAGAATACTGGAATCCCCATTTTCTCCCCTGGATGGTAATGGGGATAATGCGGTGATTCTCACGTGCGGGATGGTTTACCCGTCCGGCATATCCTTCATTTTCCATGCAGAGCTGGCATTTCGGATAGGAGGAAGATTTTGCCGCCCCCGCCGCTGCGATGGCTTTCGGATCCTTCTCAGGCTTTGAGAGATTGATCGTGATATCAAGGGTGCCGTACGGTGTCTCCACAGTCCACTTGCGGTCACGGCTGATGCGGTAGCGCCGGATATAGTCGCTGTCCTGGCTCAGCTTGTAATAGTAAGCCGTTGCATCCTCCGGCGATTTTTCGTATTCTTTCCAGAACTGCTCCTGGATCTGTGCCGGGCGGGGCATGAGACAGTTCATCAGACGGGTGTCAAACAGATCCCGGTATGTAACGCTGTCTTCGATGAGTCCCCTTTTCACGGCTTCATCGAGGAGCTCGCCGAGAACATCCTCCAGCACGATGTCAGAGAGATCGCAGTCCACATCTTCATAGCTGTCCTCTTTCATGACATCGAGGATCAGATTGGTCGTATAGGTACGTTCAGATTCCGGGGTCAGGCCGGTGTCGATCCCGTACTGTACTAATTTTTTGATCGCTTCACAGATCATAGTTTCTACCTCCGCTTTTGATATTAATGACAGGAAACAAGGGATCCGTCTATCCCTCAATACGGGAAGCGCCGTCCCCGATATCTACTGTGTAGAACTCCGCTTCATGCCCGACTTTCTCCTTATAAGCCCTGCCGATGCTCTCGATGAATGTATCTACTGCGTCGTTTTTCACAATGCTGACCGTGCATCCGCCAAAACCGCCGCCGGTGATGCGGGAGCCGATGACTCCGGGGATCTTCCATGCCAGATCCACCAGGATGTCGATCTCTTCACAGGATACTTCGTAGTCATCACGCAGGGAGATATGGGACTGGTTCATCAGTTTTCCGAACTGTGCGATGTCTCCTTTTTTCAGAGCGTCCACCGCTTCGATCGTGCGCTGGTTCTCGTATACGGCGTGTTTCGCTCTCTTATACTGTACCGGATCCTGTATCAGGGAGCTGTGTGCGTCAAATTCCTCCGGGGTGAGGTCGCCCAGCGCGTTGATATCAAGCTCGGTCTTTAATGCTGCGAGGGCGTCGGAGCACTCCTGACGGCGGTCGTTGTATGCGGAATCCACAAGGCTGTGTTTCACCTTGCTGTTTGTAATAATGATCTTTGCGTCATCCAATGCGATCGGCGCATACTCGAAGTTCATCGTGTTTGTGTCGAGGAAGATGGCGTTGTCCTTCTTTCCCATTGCCACTGCGAACTGATCCATGATCCCGCAGTTGCAGCCGTTGAAGTTATTCTCGGAATACTGGCCGATGAGGGCGAGATCTGTCATGGTCAGGCTGTCGATCCCGAACAGGTCTGTCAGGATCACCCCGGTGAGCACCTCCAGTGAGGCGGAGGAGGACAGCCCGGATCCGTTGGGGATATTTCCCCAGATCACCATATCAAAGCCGTGCTCCGGTTTGTAGCCTTTTTCGGCAAATGCCCAGACCACACCCAGGGGATAATTCGCCCAGTTGTATTCTTTCTTATTTGTCAGGTCGTCGAGAGACGCTTCCACCACACCGAACCGGTTCAGGTTCATAGAGTAAAAATGGATCAGCCTGTCGTCCCTTTTGCGGGCAGCCCCGTATGTGCCAAGGGTGAGGGCGCAGGGAAATACATGTCCGCCGTTATAGTCCGTATGTTCCCCGATCAGGTTGACCCGTCCCGGTGAAAAATAAAAATGCGCTCCGTCGGAATCCCCGAAAAGCTCTGCGAATTTGTCAAACAATTGTTTCTTCATTTTGCGATCCTCCTCGTTGGAAAATAGAATATACGATAATCCTGCATTCTCTCATACCAGTATAAGGGAAGGGAAGAAAAGAGTCTATAAAAATTACGTGCAAATTTATGTAAAAATGTTGCGCGGCTGCCTCCGGCGATATTATAATATCAGTGGATGCTGTGAGAACAGATGATATAGAAAGGAATCACAGATATGTCAGATTCATACAAACATTCCTATAAAGTGGGCGAGGATCTTCTGAACTCCCTGTCTGTCTATAATGTAGGGTATCAGAAGTGCGAGCCTGAATACCAGTGGGGGCCGGGGATCAGGGATCATTACTGTATCCATCACATCCTCTCCGGGAGCGGCGTGTATTCCACCGGAAAAGTATCGATCCGTCTGAAAGAGGGGGATACCTTTATCCTCTTTCCCGGAGTTGAGCTGCAGTACCAGGCGGACAAAGATGAACCCTGGGAATACTGCTGGGCAGGCTTTATGGGGGCGGACGCGTCTTCGATCATACGGAATACGGACTTCGGGAAAGAGACCCCCTATATCCGGAAGGGCAGGGTGCCTGCGGATGAGATCCGAAGCGGGATGGAGCAGATCTATATGCTCAAAGGGAATACGTATGAATCTGCCGTGGCAATGACAGGGAAACTGTACAGCCTCCTGGCGTTGTTCATGCATTATGCAGAACGGCCGGAGCCGGAAAAGGATTCCCATGTCATGTATGTGGAAAAAGCGGTCAGTTATATCGAGACAAATTACTCTTATCCTGTGACTGTGGAAGACATCGCGTCCTATGTGGGAATCAGCAGGAGCCATCTGTTCCGGTCTTTCCAGAATGATATGAATAAGTCGCCGA
>DXEY01000121.1 GCA_019114745.1 Candidatus Mediterraneibacter colneyensis
CAGTAAGAAATGATCACTTCAGTAACAGTACCGCCTTCAAACAGAACCTCAAGCTGATCGATCCTGTTATCCTCATAGGATGGAGCCCGCCACTGATACCTCCTGTACCCCGGATTATCTCTGGGAAAATATCCATCATCCGGTTTCCCATAGTACGCTGTCATTTCGTGTTCAGAAGATGACATATTAAAGCCGTGTCCAAATTCCATTGACGCCATATCATACACCCGGATACTATGTACCACGCATTCATGAAAGGGGACAGGCTCATCTCCGGGATTGCGCACAAATACCGAGCCATAGATATCGAAAGACCTGTCATCTTCTTTCACAAGAGATACATATGCGCTATCCCCCGGATTCACCATATGTGTCTCGGCGAACTCCGGATCCATCACTTCAAATCCCAACGTTTCAAATTCTTCATACTCCACAGGCAGCGTGATTTCTTTTCCTTCCAGCAAGAAAGTATTATATCCTGCCAGCTTAGTCTCTGCCGGCAGGAGTCTGCCGCAGGCAATCACCACAGCGGCGGCAGCGGTAAACCATAAGATCCCTCCAACGACAAGTACTGCCGCCGTTTTCTTTTCATAGTTTCTGCTGTCGTCATACCGGCCCTCCAGATATGCACAATTGGCACGGGCACTAAACACACAGGCAATAATCCCGCAAATGATCGTCGGCGGCATAATACTGATAATCTCCATGATAGACAGACACAGATTTCTGTAGAAATGATTCTTCTCCAGGCGGTTAGCTTTCTCCATATTCTCCCTCCTCACAAAATCCGTCAAACAGTTATAATCATCATATATAAATTTATAAAATATACCAACCGTTCAATCTTAATATTTATTTCAAAAAACAAAGAAAACTCGATTGGGGACGTAGTAAAATCGAATTTTACTACATCCCCAATCAAGTTTCAGGGTGTCCCTTTTCTATGTTCTTCCAGCCACTCAAGCAGATCTTCAAACACCTGCTCCCGGTCTGTCTCATTTAATATCTCGTGCCGGTCACCGACATACAGCCTCAATGTCACATCCTGTATCCCTGCCGCCCGGTATTTCTCGTAAATCTTCCGGACGCCTTTCCCAAATTCTCCTACGGGATCTTCCGTACCGGAGACAAACAATACCGGCAGGCTCTTCGGTATCATGTATACGCCTTCTTTTCTCTGCGTGCTGAGCATGCCGAGGAACATGTTATAATATGCGTTCACCGTAAACCGGAAGGAACACAGCGGATCGGAAGCATATGCCTCCAGCCGCTCAAAATCACTGGTGATCCAGTCTGCCCTTGTATGGGCAGGCTTGAACTTCTTATTGTATCCGCCGATCGCCAGGTTATCCACCATTTTGCTGCGGTAGTGCCAGCCTCTGAACGCCGCCATCAGGCGGCAGAGACGTTTACCGAACAAAAGCGAAGCTTTCCCGTGATCTGCCACTGTTCCCATCAGTATTACTCCGCTCAGACCGTTTCCGTACATCTGGATATACTGGCGCAGGAGCGACGATCCCATGCTGTGTCCCAGTATAAAATACGGCACATCAGGATATTTTTTCATCGTGCGCTGCCGGAGCGTATGCATATCTCCGAGCACGCACACATTTCCGTATTTCTCATTGAAAAACCCGTATTCGGATTTTGCCTGGACAGATTTTCCGTGTCCGAGATGGTCATTTCCTACAACATAATATCCTTTCTCACAGAGGAACTCTGCGAACTCTTCATATCTTCCGACATACTCGATCATGCCGTGGCAGATCTGGAGCACCGCCGTTACTTCTCCCTGCGGTTTCCACTCCATTGTATGGATCTCTGTGTTGCCATCTTTTGATGGGAAATAGAACTCATCTCTCATGTTACTCACTACCTGTCATCTAAATTTATGTATTCGCGATACGGTGCGAGCGGCTTGTATGCCGGACGTATGATCTTGTCTACATTCTGAAGCTCTTCCAGCCTGTGCGCGCTCCATCCTACGATACGGGCCGCCGCAAAGATCGGTGTATACAGAGACGCCGGAAGATCCAGCATGCTGTACACGAGCCCGCTGTAGAAGTCCACATTCGCGTTTACGCCCTTATACATCCGGCGTTTTTCGCCGATGATCTCGGGAGCCATATGCTCTACTTTCTCATAAAGGGCATATTCCTCATCGTGTCCTTTTTCATGCGCGAGCTGTTTTACAAATTTCTTGAAAATGTCGGCACGCGGATCGGAAATGGAGTAGACCGCATGTCCCATTCCGTAGATCAGGCCTTTTCCGTCGAATGCTTTCTTGTCAAGCAGTGCCTCCAGGTACGCCCGTACCTGTCCGTCGTTCGTCCAGTCGCTGACATGCTTTTTCATATCCTCAAACATCTGGGTCACTTTAATATTCGCGCCGCCATGTTTCGGTCCCTTAAGAGACGCCATAGCAGCCGCGATCGTAGAGTACGTATCTGTCCCCGAAGATGTCACGACATGCGTCGTAAAAGTAGAATTGTTACCGCCGCCGTGATCCATGTGAAGCACCATCGCCATGTCGAGGATCTTCGCCTCAAGCTCTGTATACTGCCTGTCCTCACGGAGCATCATCAGGATATTCTCCGCCATGGAGAGTTCCGGCTTCGGAGCGTAGATATACAGATCTTCACCTCTCTTGTAATTATATGCATGATATCCGTATACCATCAGCATCGGGAACTGGGCGATCAGGTTCAGACACTGGCGCAGTACATTCGGGATACTCGTATCATCTGCTTTCTCATCATAGGAATAAAGCTGCAGGATACTCTGGGCAATGCTGTTCATCATGTCCCGGCTCGGCGCCTTCATGATAACGTCGCGCGTGAAGTTCGGCGGAAGCATGCGCCGCTCCGCGAGCATTTCCTGAAATTCTTTCAATTCTTTCTTATTGGGAAGTTCACCGAAAAGAAGCAGATATGCTGTCTCTTCAAAACCAGGATGTTTTGCATCCAGAAAGCCTTTCACAAGATCCTTTATATTGTATCCGCGGTAATAAAGGTTTCCTTCACAGGGAACTGTCTTACCGTCGACTACCTTCGATGCACAGACGTCTGAAACATTTGTCAGACCGGCGAGTACGCCTTTGCCGTTCAGGTCGCGAAGTCCTCGCTTAACCTCATACGTTGTATACAATTCCTTGTCAATCGCATTGTTCGTTTCACATTTGAGAGCCAATTCTTCAATCTGTGGAGTAATATCGAAAAAAATGCTGTCAATATCTTTTGCCATGCGCGTTTCCTCCTTCTCTCTTATTCTCTTTTTTCTCTGTATGACCTTTTTATTATACTAAAAATCGAGAATTTATACAATTAACACTCTATTAAAAATTTATGAACTGCCCGTCCTGTTTCGTCTGATTTT
>DXEY01000122.1 GCA_019114745.1 Candidatus Mediterraneibacter colneyensis
CGGATCTCCATCCCGTTCTCCAGCATATGCCCGATCATCAGGATGATGCCCTCTTCTCTTCCTTCTTCTCTTCCGTCTTTCACTCCGTCCCTGTACAGCTCTTCCAGTGCCTGACACATGTCTATTTTCTCCTCCTTTCCACGGTTTCCCATATCTCTTAGCATTTTTTCCGAATGCAGGAATCCTCTTACTGCCTGGTATGTTTCCACATCTATATTGCTGAAATATTCTTTATTGTTCTGCATGAACTGCTGCAGTTTTTTCTTATCTCCCCTATATTTTAACATGCCGAATACCTGTTGTAAATCCGAGCTGAACCGTTCAATATATGGCACGTTTCCCGCATCCAGCAGATTGATATGGTAATTTGGGATAAAATTTTCGATCAGCTTTCTTTGTATTTCCATCAAAACAGGGTATCTCCGGCTGGAACCGCCATGATAATACGAAGAAGAAACTGTCCCCGCGGACAGCATCTTAACCGGACTTACGACTTTCAGAAAAAGAATCGTCCGGGAGTTTGATGTAGAATTATAATACCATCCAGATCTGCACGATACAATAGATTTTATAGATACAACTGATTTTTGTAAATAACTTACAAAATTTCTTATCCTTCCCAGCTCAGTTTCCAGCAGCCCGTATCGATATAATAATACAGGCGAAATAAGTATTCCCGTTCCCCATAAACAGTACTGCACCGGTATTCCTGTATGGGGATGCCGCAGTAATACTTCTTCTCCTGCCTCATGACCCGGATATTGTCAACGACATGCACCGTCCCGTCATCGTCCATATATTTTAACATCTTCGGCATCGTATTTCCGGTACTTGTAAACCACACGCCGCAGGCGATCTCCATCTGGCTTCCCGCCAGCGCTCCCGCATCCGGGTTCCGGGCGTTCGTTCCAATTCCCATACTCATAACTGTCCACCTCTCTAATTGATCTCGATCTTATCGTAATCCACTGTCCGCTTTTCTCTGGAAATCCCGCCGCTCATATGGTCGATCGGACTGCACAGAAAGGACGCCCGCTTTACGGAATCGATCCCGAAACGCCTGCGGATCTGGTCGATCGCAGCATCCCGTCTCTCCAGCTTCTCATAATCTGTATCATCAAACATGTCGATCTGGCGCATATCCAGCCCGTCTTTCAGCCTCCCGGTATGCAGTCCCAGATGACGGATCGCAGTCCCGTCCCACAACTCGTCAAACAAACGGCAGGCGCAGCGGTGCAGTTCGGTTGTGATATTGGTCGCATTTGGAAGTATCATCTGATGCCCGGCATACTTCAGGTCATGGGTTTTGATCCCTATGGCAGCCACCTCCGCACGCACTCCCGCTTCCCGCAGTCTTGTCCCGACCGTCTCCGCCAGCGCCAGCAGCACCAATTTGGCAGTAGATGCGTCCGTAACGTCAAACGCGATCGTTGTGGAATTTCCATATCCTTTATTGGCAGGCGGCTCTGCCTGCACGACAGACACATCCATCCCGTTGGCAAACGCCCACACAGTCTCCCCATGCTTTTTCATATGGGAGCGGAGCAGCGCCGGAGCCGTACATGCCAGTTCGCCGATCGTCCGGATCCCCAGCTTTTCCAGTTTCTTCACAGTGGCTCTCCCCACAAAGAAAAGGTTCTCTGCGGGAAGAGGCCACATTTTTTCTCTGATCTCGCTGTGCCACAGCGTATGCACCCTGTCCGGCTTTTCAAAATCCGACGCCATCTTTGCCAGCAGTTTGTTCTCCGCGATGCCGATATTGACTGTAAAGCCCAGTTCATCCCGTATCCTGCGGCGGATCTGCTCCGCCGCCTGCACCGGGTCTCCCCACAGCTTCTGCGTCCCTGTCATATCCATAAACGCTTCGTCGATCGAATACGGCTCTACATTGGGCGAGTACTGTCTCAGGATATCCATAAACGCCCGGGAGCATCTCTCATACAATCCGTAATTCGGTGGGACAAGGATCAGCTCCGGGCATTTCTGCCTTGCCTCCACGATCGTCTCCCCTGTCCTGATATGGTACTTCTTCGCCGGGATCGACTTTGCCAGGATGATTCCATGGCGCATCGCCATATCTCCTCCCACTGCGGAGACCTGCCTGCGCAGGTCAGTCCGCCCGCCGAGATGATACAGGCGGTATACTGCCTCCCAGCTTAAAAACGCCGAATTGACATCAATATGAAAAATGACCCGTCCGTGTTCCTGTCTTTCCATTTATCATTCCCCTTTTCGGTTTTATTATATCGAACATGTGTTTGTTTTTCAAGTGGGAATAACCGGAAATATACACAGTCCTGGTTGACCGCATCGCCTGACAAAGCGTATACTATGAACAAATATATACTGCTTAATTTTTGTACGGGTACGCATCTTCGGAAGGAGTATGGAATATGGAGATTATTAAGGCGGAAAAGCTTACAAAATACTATGGTAAGGCAAGAGGTATCATTAACCTTGACCTGACTGTAATGCAGGGCGAATTTTTTGGCTTCATCGGTCCGAACGGTGCGGGAAAGTCTACGACCATCCGAACATTGCTCGGGCTGATCGCTCCCACCTCAGGCAGCGCAATGATATCCGGGAGAGATGTCACAAAAGAAAAGGAAACCATTTTACAGAATATCGGCTATCTCCCCGCGGAAACATTATTTTACCAGGGAATGAAAGTAAAAGATTTATTGAAGCTGTCCGCTGATTTGCGGAAAAAGGATTGCACCGCCGAATCAAAACTCCTCTGCGAGCGATTACAGCTTGATACATCCCGAAAGGTCGACGACCTGTCTTTCGGCAACAGAAAGAAGGCTGCCATTGTCTGCGCTTTGCAGCATCAGCCGGAACTTCTTATCCTGGACGAGCCGACAGGCGGTCTCGATCCTCTGATACAGAAAGAGTTCTTTGACATTCTGCGTGAGCGGAACAGGGCTGGCGCAACAATTTTCATATCAAGCCACGTTCTCTCGGAAATTCAGCGCAACTGCACCCGTGCAGCGATTATACGCGACGGCCGGATCATTGCGTGCAGCGGTGTGGATGACCTCTCAAAAACAAATGCAAAACGCATTACCGTTCAGGGCAGTATTCACTTAGAGCAGCTGAGCGGTGTTCGGGACAGAAAGGATACGGACGGCTCGGTCAGCTTTCTTTACAGCGGCGATATGGACAGCCTGCTCCGCACGCTGTCATCCGGGCAGGTGAATGATCTGACGGTCACGGAACCGGATCTTGAAGAAGTATTCTTACATTATTATGAAAAAGGCGGTATGACGGTATGACGCTTGTAAAACATGAATTGAGACAGGGAAGAACTTCATTTTTGATATGGACGGCCGCTATCAGCTTTCTCCTTGCGGTCTGCATTTTTTTATTCCCGGAGATGAAGGGACAGATGGACAGGGTCAGCGATGTATTCGCCTCCATGGGTTCTTTTACCGAAGCATTCGGTATGGATCGTTTGAACTTTGGGACGCTCACCGGATTTTATGCTGTCGAATGCGGCAATGTTTTAGGACTCGGCGGGGCATTCTATGCGGCGATTTGTGCGGCAGGTATTCTCAGCAAAGAAGAGAAAGACAAAACTGCTGAATTTCTGCTGACCCATCCTGTCAGCCGCAAAAAAATTATTACGGAAAAACTGATTGCCGTACTGATCCAGATCACGGCTATGAACATCGTTATCTATGCTGTTTCTGCCGGCTCCATAGCTGCTGTTGGCGAAGCAATTCCCTGGAAAGAAATCAGCCTGCTGCATCTGGCTTATTATCTGCTTCAGATTGAGCTGGCAGGAGTCTGCTTTGGTATTTCGGCATTTCTCCGGAAAGGCAGTACAGGTGCCGGGCTGGGCGTTGCCGCAATAATGTATTTTCTGAATCTGATCGCAAATATTGCTGATGTCGTTGAGTTTTTGAAATACATAACACCGTTCGGATATTGCGACGGCGCTGACATTGTGTCGAATGGCAGGCTGGACGTCGGAATGATTGCCGTCGGCGCAGTCATAGGAATCGGCGGTATCATAACCGCTTATTTCAAATACACAAACAAAGATATCCGTTAAAATGCAGCGCAGTCCTTTTTGCCCCTGTATTTATCCAAAATACACGAGAAATTCTGTCGTTTTTTACAGAACTGTTTCTGCCAGTTCCGGATCCTCATATGTTTATTTTCTGTAATTATTACACTTCTTTGCGCCGGACGGTACACTTCTTCCGGTAGGAAAATATCCTCTTGTTACCCTGCGCGGAACCGCTCTTCAAAGGTCCTGCGCACCTCCCCGGTATCCCTGAACTGCTCTTCAGTCTCCAGCATCTTTTTTAAAAATTCTTTCTGCGTCTCCGGAAGCGGAAGTTCTTCATGCCACGGTTTGTTGCCTTTCCCCGGGCAGCCCGAATACAGCAGATAGAGCAGCAGATCTGCCGCGCGCGCATAATCCAGGCTGAAACGGATCTCTTTCCCGTCCCTGTACCTGGCAAGCCCGAAGTCCAGCAGGGCGATCTTCTCCCCGTCGTCGGTCACATTTGCCACGCTGATATCGCCGTGAACCACATTCCGGCTGTGAAGGTATTCCAGCACTGCAAAAAGCTGGGAACCGATCCGGTATATATCGCCGGCAGTAAATACTTTCTTCCGTTCAAACAGCCACTTTTCCAGGGTCAGTCCTTCCTTGTACTCCAGGACAAAATAATACCCCTTCCGGTTATTCACCACTCCCAGCCATTCGGGAACTGCGGGATGCTCCAGCCCCGACAGCACTACCCCTTCATAGTGGTTGGAAGCCTGATTTTTCTTCCACATCCCCGGGCGGAACCGCTTTAATACGACATACTTTCCCTCCGGGTCACAGGCAAGAAAACAGACACCGTAGCGCCCTTTCCCTATACAGGACACTACGGTGTAATCTCCGATCTTTTTCCCGGCTTTTCCCAGTCCCGTCACCGTACCGGGCTCCCGCATTCGGAACAGAATTTTGCCCCTGCCGGAAGCGGTTTCCCGCAATTGGGACAAAACGAGGCATTTGAAACCAGCTTCTCACCGCATGACAGGCAGAACTTAGCGCCTGCCGGAACAGATACGCCGCACTTCGGGCAGACCGCCTGTCCTGCCGCCGGGGTATTTGTCTGAAATGTCCCCTGTCCGCCCGGCGGAGTCTGCCGGTAACCAGGCTGGTCTGGATAGCCCTGATTCGGATAGCCCCTTTTTCCTGTAATGCCTGCCTCCCATATTAGGGTCAGGATACCTTCTCCTGCTGCTGGAACGTGAAAAGAATCCACTCATATACCGTTATCCTCCTGTCTGATTTGTTAGGACTAATATAGCGTAACTGCTTCCTCCCTGGCAATAGCGGCTGTTACAAAATAATAAAATTTTCACAGTTTCTTTACAGAAAAACAATGTATTGACCTTTCCGGCATTTTCCGCTATTCTTCCATTAAGGTCAGAAGGCGGGAACCAGTCTGAAACAGGCAGATTTCCCGCACACTGTAAGTACATTTTTCAGGAGGTACATCCCATTATGAAAATCGTATTTTTAGACGCTGATTCGCTCGGCAGTGATATCGGCTATTCGGAATTTGAACAACTGGGGGAGGTCATAAGATATCCCCTCACTTCCCCGCAAGAAGTACCGGCGCGCATTGCTGACGCAGACGTCATCGTAGTAAATAAAGTGCCGGTCAATGAAAGCACCATCGGCTCTGCGCGCCGTTTAAAACTCGTGTGCGTCAGCGCCACCGGAACCAACAATCTGGACAAAGAGTATCTCGACCGCCGGGGCATCGCATGGCGCAATGCCGCAGGATATTCCACGGAATCCGTCGCACAGCACACCTTTGCCATGCTGTTTTATCTCATGGAAGGTCTGCGGTACTATGACGACTATGTCAGGGACGGAGGCTATGCCGATTCGCCGCTGTTCACCCATTTCGGTGTCCCGTTTCACGAGCTTGGCAGCGTCACGTGGGGCATCCTCGGGCTTGGCGCCATCGGCAGGAGAGTCGCTGATATCGCGAAAGCATTTGGAGCAAGGGTGATCTACTATTCTGCTTCAGGCGCTCCGGCGCAGGAGGGCTATCAGCAGGTCGATTTCGACACCCTGCTCGCCGAGTCAGATATCCTCTCCATACACGCCCCTCTCAATGAGTATACGGAAAATATTATGGACGCCGGAGCCTTCCGCAAAATGAAACCGGAAGCCATCCTGCTGAACCTCGGCAGAGGCCCGATCGTCAATGAAGCTGATCTGGCAGACGCGCTGAACTCAGGCGAGATCAAAGCTGCCGGGCTGGATGTGCTCTCCGTGGAGCCTATGGCGAAAAACAGCCCTCTGTTTGGGGTACAGGATAAAAGCCGTCTGCTAATCACGCCCCATACCGCGTGGGCGGCGGTCGAGGCAAGGGAACGGCTGATGAAGATCACAGCGGAGAATATCAGAGAATATTTTGAGCAGAAATAGTCGGCGGAAGCTTCACAAAAGCAGGCCGCCCGGGGTCTGTACACCCCGGGCGGCCCGACCCGTTTTCCAGTATATATGGTTTTGTTCCAAGAGCGGTCACTCTACATCCTGAAGCGCCGCATAATTTTCCTCTCCTGTCCGCACTTTAACAACTCTTGTTACATTATAAACAAATATTTTCCCGTCCCCGATATGCCCCGTATACAAAGCTTTCTTTGCCGCTTCAATCACGGAATCAACAGGGATCTTGCTGACTACGACCTCTACTTTTACTTTAGGCAGCAGGTTGGCGTCAAGTTCTACGCCTCTGTATTTTTCTCCCGCTCCTTTCTGTATGCCGCAGCCCATGACCTGAGTCATTGTAATTCCGGTCACTCCTAACGTATTCAACGCTGTTTTCAGTGCATCAAACTTTGAAAGACGGCAGATGACACTGATTTTGTACATTCCGGTATCACAGACTCCATCTACGCTCGTCTGACGGCGAACCACTTTTACTGCTGCATCTACCTGTCCTTTCGACGCTTTCTCATAATCATCCTCGCCGAGATCTGTATTTTCATTAACATCCATATCCATGCCGGTCATATCATTAATAGTAAATCCTGAGTATGCCGATGCAAGGCCATGTTCATGGATATCAAGGCCGTCCAGCTCAATCTGCGCAGGTACCCGAAGACCGACTGTCTTATCTATGACTTTAAACACAATAAACATCACTGCCAGTACATAAGCCGCCGTGCTGCCCACGCCCAGAGCCTGGATTCCCAGCTGCGTGACACCTCCGTCGTAAAACAGGCCGGCACCCACACCATTGCTGCCATTACTGAAGAGCCCGACTGCCAGGGTTCCCCAGATTCCATTTACCATATGTACGGAAACCGCGCCCACAGGGTCATCAATTCTTGCCACGTTGTCAAAAAATTCTACTGCCAGTACCACAAGGATTCCGGCGACCAGACCGATAAAGAAAGCTCCCACCGGGGTCACACAGTCGCATGGCGCAGTAATAGCTACCAGACCCGCAAGGGCAGCATTAAAAGTAATAGACACATCCGGTTTCCCATAACGGATCCAGGTAAAGATCATTCCTACTACTGTTGCAGTTGCCGCAGCAAGATTTGTGTTGAACATTACCAGAGATGCCAGTTCCATATCGGCATCTGCGGTCATGGCAACGGTAGAGCCTCCGTTAAATCCGAACCAGCAGAACCAGAGGATAAATACGCCAAGCGCCATAGCCGTAATATTATGACCGGGGATTGCTCTGGCTTTCCCGTTTTTATCATATTTCCCGATACGGGGGCCCAGCATTGCCGCCCCAAGACATGCGATCAGTCCTCCGACCATATGCACGCAGGTAGAACCCGCGAAGTCATGGAAGCCGAGGGTGGAAAGCCATCATATTTTTCATCAGGATATTCCCCGTATTTTTCGCCCGCGTCAGTCCCGCCTCACAAAGCGCAAAACCAGCCTGCATAAAAAACACCAGAATTGCCGCTACGAGCACCCAGATTACATCTGTTGCTGAATATAAAATCTCCTCCTTTTCTTTTCCCGGAACAAAAAATGCACCTCAGAGAGGGTACCTCTCTCTGGGTGCACTTCTTTGTACCGGTTAAGGTATTTATATGGATAAAAAGAAAAGCGCTCTGGAGAATCTCCACAGCGCCTTTGCTTTTTATGACTGTTACTTTACACCTGACTTTATGATAAGTCAAGAAAACGTTAAAAAATTGCTAAGATTTAACACTTTGCATAAGTTTCCCGCAGATTGTTGGAAAATTTTTGCCATTTT
>DXEY01000123.1 GCA_019114745.1 Candidatus Mediterraneibacter colneyensis
CACCAAAACAGAAGGGTACCAGCTTGCAGTCAAAGGACTCCTGTTTCAGTTCTTCTTTCTGCTTATTTCCAACCGGCAGAAAAAAGAGACCACATCCGTATCCCGGACGAAGTCTCTCGAAAAAATGAAAACTATATTAAAATATGTTGAAGAACACTATGCCGAGCACATCTCTATCGACGACATGGCAGTTCTCACTTATTACAGCAAATCCCATTTCATGAAATTCTTCAAGCAGCACATGGGAACCGGATTCATCGATTATCTTAATGATTACCGCCTGACGATGGCAGAACGTCTGCTGAAATCTTCCAACAGTTCCATTCTGGAGATTGCAGAACAGAGCGGATTCGACAACCTGTCGTATTTTAACCGGCTCTTCAAGAGAAAATACGGGATATCGCCGGGGAAAGCCAGGAAAGCAGGCGAATAAGCACCGTTATATGCCTTTTTGCACTTTTAATGATTGTCACGGCAATCTCGCTTTGCTATACTGAAATTGTCAAAAAATAATAAGAGGGGTGGGATATTTTATGAATTTTCCAAAAGATCATGAATTGTTCAAAGACATTAACCCAGACGGCACATTAGAATCTGACGCCGGCATGCTGGAGAACCTTGTTCAGGCGAACGCATACACTGCGTTTTTTAAGGCGGCAAATAAAAGCCTCCCTGAAACTGTAAAGGTATCCTATTTATCCGGCACTTACAAGTACGAACCTTCACCTTCTGAAATCAGTGACGCCGCAAAGATGTATAATGCATCCGTTTTTGCAAGCGGGGCAGAAGCCGCCTATAATCAGACAAAAGACGGCGCGATCGGAATGTTTCCCGTCGGGACGTTTGAAGGACGGACTTATTCGTTTGAGGGTTTTGACCTTCATGTGGGATTTTCGATTGGCGAACAGCTGAAACTCTATCAGCCCGATGCCATAAGCAGCAAGGACATGCAGAGGATCTATACCAACGCGGTAAATGCAAAAAAAGACAGGAAAGGGTCGGCGCTTGGCACCATCTTCCTGCTCATACACATGGCTATCATCGCTGTATCTGCTCTCCCGCTCCTGCCCGGCATGGCGCAATACAACTGGTTCGGCCGCGGCTACGACTGGGCGGTCATAGCCGGCAGCCTTCTCGCGCTTGTGATTGCCTGGGCATTTCACGGAACGACCTGTAATGAATGGCAGCCGCTTGGATTTTTCCATGTGCTGTTATCCGTCATATTTCTACTGTGGCAGACAGAGGACGCCTACAGCGCCCAGTCCCGGCTTATCCTGGCAGGCATTACCCTGATCCTGTCGCTGGTCTCCGTCATACACTATCTGGTCGACGGATTCGGGAGTTATGTAAAAATGCGGATCCAGGACTTCAGAGACTGGTGCGACAAAGATGCACCGGAAAATTACCGGAGACTTCGTTTCCTCGTTCTGTGGTACCAGAATATCACCGGCGAGAAGAAAACACCCTTTGATTCCACAGAGACAGAATTTTTGGCCACCTTAGCCAGACGGAACGAATTTTAACCTTTATTTTCCAAACCCGCAGTTCGGATAGGTGCACACCTCACAGTTCAGGCACAGACCGCCCTCGCCCAGGGTATGGAAATCGTCCGCGCTGAGCGTCTCGCCCGCCACGATGCGCGGCAGCACCAGGTCAAAGATCGTACGCTTCGCGTACATGACGCAGCCGGGCAGTCCCAGGATCGGGATTGCCCCGCTGTTTTCTTTCTTTTTATATGCCAGCATGAACATCGCGCCCGGCAGCACCGGCGCGCCGTATGTGATCACTTCATCCGAGGCGTTGCGGATAGCAAGCGGCGTCCGGTCGTCCGGATCCACGCTCATGCCGCCGGTGCAGACGACCATGTCCGCTCCCTGATCGATCCATTCGTTGACCGCGTCCGTGACCATCCCCGGATCGTCGTCGCAGAGCGTATGTCCGAGCACTTCCACCCGGCACTCTTCCAGCTTTCCCTTTACGACCGGAGTGAATTTATCTTCGATCCGCCCGCGGTACACTTCACTTCCCGTCGTCACGATCCCTGCTCTCATCTGCCGGAACGGAAGGATCTGAAAAATGGGTTCTTCTCCACAGAGTTCTTTCACACGCGCCATTTTCTCCTCTTCGATCACCAGAGGCACTACGCGCATCCCCACGATCTTGTCCCCTTTTTTCACCGGAAAGTCCCCGTGCCTCGACGCCAGCACCATCTGGCCCATGGCGTTGACCGCATTCAGTTTTTCCCGGTCGATCTTCAGCAGTCCGTCTTCCTCTGCCGTCAGCTCGATCTTTCCTTCTTTGGCTTCCGAGGCGCTCATATGGCTGCCCTGGCACACCTGGCGCAGGATCTCTGCCGCGTCATTCTCGTGGAGCATTCCTTCCTGTTTTTCCCACACGTACAGATGCTCTTTTCCCACAGAGAGCAAAACCGGAATATCTTCTTCCGTCACCACATGGCCTTTCCGAAAGACCGCATCCTTCACTACGCCCGGGATAATCTGTGTAATGTCATGGCACAGCACGCTCCCAACTGCATCTTCTGTCCTGATCAGTTTCATCTTCCGCTCTCCTCTCCGGGCTTTTCCGCCCTTTTTTATCCGATTTCATCGAGCTCCTTCATCCATACTGCCGCGCACGCATCGCTCGGCATCCTCCAGTCTCCCCTCGGGGAGAGCGCCACCGTACCGATCTTCGGACCGTCAGGCAGGCAGGAGCGCTTGAACTGCTGGGAGAAAAATCTCCTGCAGAATGTCTTCAGCCATTTCAGTATCGTTTCTCTGTCGTACTCACCTTGAAATGTAAGCTCCGCCAGGCGGAAGATCTTCGCCGGCTCATATCCGAAGCGCAGCATATAATATAAGAAGAAATCATGCAGCTCATAAGGCCCTACCAGATCTTCCGTTCGCTGCGCAATATCGCCGTCCTTCGGGGGAAGGAGCTCCGGGCTGACCGGAGTGTCCAGTACATCGTACAACACTTTTTTCAGCTCATTGTCCATAGTTTCATCTGCGGCATATTTTACAAGATGGCGCACCAGCGTCTTCGGCACTGAAGCATTCACCCCGTACATGGACATGTGATCTCCGTTATAAGTCGCCCATCCGAGCGCCAGTTCCGACATATCTCCGGTACCGATCACCATGCCTCCGGTGCGGTTCGCGATGTCCATAAGCACCTGCGTCCGCTCCCTTGCCTGGGAATTTTCGTAGGTCACGTCATGCTCGCCGGGATCCTGCCCGATGTCGCGGAAGTGGATATTCACCGCCTCGGCAATCGGCACTTCCTTTAAGGTCGCCCCTGTTTTCTTCGTCATCTCGCAGGCATTGCGGTACGTGCGGTCTGTCGTCCCAAAACACGGCATCGTCACCGCGATAATATCCTTCTTATCTCTGCCCAGCATGTCGAAAGCCTTTGCCGTGACCAGCAGTGCCAGTGTGGAATCAAGTCCGCCGGAAATTCCTACGACCGCTGTCCTGGCATTGGTATGTGCCAGACGTTTTTTCAATCCCATCGCCTGGATCGTCAGGATCTCCTCGCACCGCCTTGCCCTCTCTCCCTCATCTGAGGGGACGAACGGCTTCTTCGGAAATGTCCGGGTAAGTTCTGTCGTCTCATGCCTGATGTGGAACGGCACGCGGATCAGGGTCTGCTCTGCCGATGCCTTGAACGTCGTATTCTTCCGCCGTTCGCTGACGATCCGCCTGATGTCCAGTTCTGAATAGATGATCTCATTTCGATACCGCCGGGCCTGCTTTAACACAGCTCCGTTCTCGGCGATAATGTTATGGCCGCCAAATACAACATCCGTCGTAGACTCACCTTCTCCCGCATTTGCATAAACATATCCGGCGATCAGGCGCGCCGACTGCCCGGCGATCAGTTCTCTGCGGTAAGTCTCCTTCCCGATCGTCTCGTCACTTGCAGAACAGTTCACGATCACGGTCGCCCCCTCAAGAGCCGCCCGGATGCTCGGCGGAACCGGTGACCACACATCCTCACAGATCTCCGCAGATACCGTCAGGTCTTCCATCTGGTCGTCCTGGAACAAAAGCTGCGGCCCAAACGGAACCTTCCTGTCTCCAAACAGGATATATCCCGCCTTGTCCGGTCCCGGCGTAAACTGGCGCATCTCATAGAACTCCCCGTAATTCGGAAGGAATGTCTTCGTCGTAAGTCCGATCACCTCTCCGTCGTTTAACGCAGCCGCGACATTGTAAAGTTTGCCGCCAACACCCAGCGGGGCGCCCACAAATGCAAGGATATCTTTCCCCTTTGTAAATGCCGCGATCTTGTCGAGAGCGATTCTCGCAGCTTTCAGAAGCGCATCCTGGGTAAACAGATCCCCGCAGGTATATCCCGTCACACAAAGCTCAGGAAATACAATAATCCTGGCATTTTTATCACACGCCTCGCCGATCGCACTGCAGATCATTTCCGTATTGAACTCCACGTCCGCCACCCGTATGTCCGGCGTGGCTGCCGCAACCTTAACAAATCCGTGTTCCATCATTCATCCGCCTTTCTCTTTATTTGGGGACGTAGTGAAATTCGGTTTTACTACGTCCCCTTTCACAGTTTTTTCACATTTATATTAGTTTCTTGCACGTTTCAGCAGCGCTTTGAGTTCATCTACAGTATAGTTGTATGCCGTATTACAGAAATGGCATTTCACTTCGATGTCTTTGCCATCATCGATCATGGACTGTATCTCTTTCCTGCCCACGCTGATGATCGCCTTCTCGATCCGTTCTTTGGAACAATTACAGGAAAAATGTGCCGGCAGAGTGTCCGTAATCTCAAGATCCAGTCCCTCCAGCACCTGAGCCAGCATCTCCTCCGGGGTATGCCCGTTGTCAAGCATGGAGGTCACCGACCGGATATTCTGGATATTCTGCTCCAGCCTGTTCAGCACGTCATCCTCTATAAACGGCATCACCTGTACGATGAACCCGCCTGCACACCGGACTGTGTTGTCCCCTTCCATAAGGACGCCCAGTCCTACCGATGAGGGCACCTGCTCGGACGTTGCGAAATAATACGTCAGATCCTCCGCGATCTCCCCCGTCTGTAAAATAGTCTGCCCGGAATAAGGCTCTTTCAGCCCCATGTCTTTGATCACGGTCATCACTCCCTGGCCGAGGGCGCCGCCCACGTCCAGCTTTCCGTTCTTAGGCGGAAGCATCACACCCGGATCAAACACATATCCTTTTGCATTTCCCTGGCTGTCTGCCGTCACGGTCAGCCCCTGGATCGGACCGGAGCACTTGATCTGTATCGTCAGCACATCCGTTTCATTTTTCATCATGCTCCCCATCAGCACGCCTCCGGTAAGAAGCCTGCCCAGCGCAGCCGTAGCCACCGGACTCGTCCCATGGCGTCTCCGCGCCTCCTCCACCAGGTCTGTTGTCACAGCGGCGAACGCACGGATCTGCGTGTGCGCTGCTGACGCCCTTACAATATAGTCATTCATGGTCATTCTCTCCTTTTTCTATCATAAATATTATTTTCCGCATTCCCTTGCTGCCACCAGGATCCGTTCGCTCTTACCGGACGGTTCCCCTTTTGTTTCCATATCATACGCCGCTTCAAACACAAGCCCTGCCTTTTCAATGAGCCCGCAGATCTCTGTCAGCGTATATCCCCTTTGGTAATGTGTCTCCCGGAATTTCCGGTACAGCGGCACATCTTCCTGAGAGTGTTCCGCATCCCGGATAAACAATGTCAGGTCATATTCATTGATCTTTTCCTGCTCATAATAATAATTATCCCAGATAAAACTGCACTCTCCGCGATCCTCAGCGATCGTACAGTCTCCCATAACCTCACGGTACTTATAGTCTGTGTTAAAGTCAAACAGGAAGATACCTCCCGGGTCAAGATAATTATTGACAAGGCAGAACACCCCGGCTAATTCATCGGCTTCTGTAATATAATTGACAGAATCGCAGACACTGACCGCCGCCCTCACCGTACCGTACAGTTCAAACTCCCGCATATCCTGCATCAGATACAGGATATCATGCCCGGATCTGTCACGTTTTTCCATGGCAAGTTCCAGCATCTCCACGGAATTGTCCACCCCGATCATGTCATATCCATATCCTGCAAGCAGCTCGGTCATCGTCCCGGTGCCGCATCCCAGATCCAGAAGGATCCCGTCTTTTACGCCATGATCACATAGCAAGCTATATATATATTCCGCCCATTCTCCATAGGGGACATTGTCCATAAACGTATCATATACTGATGCAAAACTACTATATGCTTCCACCGCCAAATCCTCCCGTAACTTAGAGTGTAACATATTTTTTAATAATTGGCACTATGAACCAACCTATTTAAGTTATAAAAATCAGAATTTCTTCTTCCCTTTAGCATGGTCAAGTGATATAATGGTCAAGACTGCGTTAAGAAGTCGTTAAA
>DXEY01000124.1 GCA_019114745.1 Candidatus Mediterraneibacter colneyensis
GTTTGATTTTAACAAACCAAATATTGAAATTACGGATGTTTCAGATGATAAGAAGTATGGAAGATTTGTCGTGGAGCCGCTGGAGAGAGGCTACGGAACGACACTTGGAAACTCCCTGAGAAGAATTATGCTTTCTTCTCTTCCGGGAGCTGCCATCAGTTCCGTAAAGATTGACGGCGTACTTCATGAGTTCAGTTCCATTCCGGGTGTAAAGGAAGATGTGACAGAGATCATCATGAATCTGAAATCTCTGGCGATCAAGAACACGTCCGAATCAGATGAGGTGAAGACTGCGTATATCGAGTTTGAAGGTGAAGGCGTTGTTACAGGCGCTGATATCCAGGCAGATTCTGATATTGAGATCGTCAACCCGGATCAGGTCATCGCTACATTGAGCGGCGGAAAAGACTGCAAGCTGTATATGGAACTTACCATTACAAAAGGCAGAGGCTATGTGAGCGCTGATAAGAATAAGACAGAGGACATGCCGATCGGCGTGATCCCGATCGATTCTATCTATACGCCGGTAGACCGCGTGAACCTCACTGTAGAGAATACCCGTGTGGGACAGATTACAGATTACGACAAGCTGACGCTTGATGTCTGGACAAAAGGGACGATGCTCCCCGACGAGGCGGTCAGCCTGGCTGCGAAAGTCCTCAGCGAGCACCTGAAGCTCTTTGTAGATCTGTCTGAAGTCGCACAGGCGGCAGAAGTGATGATCGAGAAAGAGGACGACGAGAAAGAGAAAGTCCTTGAGATGAGTATCGATGAGCTGGAGCTTTCCGTGCGTTCTTACAATTGTCTGAAGAGAGCCGGAATCAATACAGTCGAAGAGCTGACAAACAAGACACCTGAGGATATGATGAAAGTCCGCAACCTCGGACGGAAATCCCTTGAGGAAGTGCTTGCGAAGCTCAAAGAGCTCAATCTGGAGCTGAACCAGGGCGACGAATAAGCAGACGTCCTGTATGAAACCGCATAATAAATCTCTTCCGGTAAGCCCGAAGCGCACGGAAGAGGCATTTGATTAATAAGCCCGAAGATGCATAACCAAGTGTGAAATTCCGGTCAGACATGATTCGCCGTGTCTGAACGGAAGAATTTAGGAGGATAATAGAAATGGCAAAGTATAGAAAACTCGGCAGGACATCCAGCCAGAGAAAAGCATTGATCAGAAACCAGGTAACGGCTCTTCTCAATAATGGAAAAATCGTTACAACAGAGGCGAAAGCGAAAGAGATCCGCAAAGTTGCTGAGAAACTTATCGCAATGGCTGTAAGAGAAAAAGATAACTACGAAGAAGTGACTGTAACTGCTAAAGTTGCCCGCAAGGACAAAGACGGCAAGAGAGTCAAAGAAGTTGTAGATGGAAAGAAAGTAACTGTTTATGATACGACAGAGAAAAAGATCAAAAAAGATCAGCCGAGCCGTCTCCACGCAAGACGTGAGATGATGAAGGTTCTCTGCCCGGTTACTGAAGTACCGGCAAAGGCTGCCGGAAAGAAAGCCGGAACAAAGAAAGTTGACGTAGTAGAGAAGCTCTTTACAGAGATCGCACCGAAGTATGCTGACCGCAACGGCGGATACACAAGAATCGTGAAGATCGGACAGCGTAAAGGCGACGCTGCTATGGAAGTTCTGATCGAACTCGTATAATTAAATAAATAATTAGATCAATCATTTACCGCCGGGTAAATATAAAGCGTTGAATCTGTATCGGCAGGCCATAGGAGATACAGATTTGGCGCTTTTCTTTTGCATGGAAATGAGAAAGAGAGGATTACATATTATGGAATGGGTATATTTGGCAGTGGCAGGAGGACTGGAGGTATTCTGGTCTACATGTATGAAATTTTCTAACGGTTTTACAGAGCTGAAGTTTACGATCCTGACGATCGTGGGAATGATCTTCAGTTTCCTGTTTCTCTCTCAGGCGACCAAAACGCTCCCGCTGGGAACAGCCTATGCGGTTTGGACCGGGATTGGGGCGCTCGGAGCGGTGATCGTCGGCATTGTGATCTTCAAAGAGCCGGTCACTGCGGCGAGGATTTTCTTTGTATCGCTGCTGCTTATCGGTATCATCGGACTGAAAGCAACTTCAGGACATTAGAAAAATTAGTCAGATTGTGGGAATCCTGCTTAATGTGTTGACAGATACCTCGGGGGGGTATACTGCTATATGAAATACTGTGCTCTGAGTAAAGAGTTGTGTTTTATAAGGGGTTCAGCATAATAATTAAGCAGGAGGAATTAAAAGTCATGAAAAGGAAATTTTTGGCTGCCGTTATGAGCGCTGCTATGGTTGCAGGCGCTACGCCGGTTCTGGCACTGGCGGCACCGGCTGCGGATGATGTGGTAGAGACGCAGGATGTTTCTACGACAGAGACGCCGGAAGCAGACGCAGCAGAAAAAGCTGTGGCAGAGAGCCAGACGCCGGCAGTAATGACCGAGCCGGCAGGAGACGCTGATGTGGATGTACAGGCTGATGAGATTAACACTCAGGAGGATCTTGAAGCAGCACTTGTAGAAGGAGCTGATATCAATCTGTCAGGTAAGACGATTGAATTAACTCGTCCGCTCACGATCAGCGCAAACAAGGTAACGATCACAGGAGGCGTGCTTAAAGGAACATCAAGCGTCAGCGGTAATCTGGTAACGCTGACAGCGGATCAGGTGACGATGAACGACGTATCGATCGTAACAGCAGGAACTAATAAAACTGCTCTCCACGCGTATGGGACAACCCTGACAGCTGCAGATCTTTCGATCGATCACAGCAGTGCGGCAGGCGGAGCGCCGATCATCATTAACCATGGTGCTGAGGCATATTTCTCTGGAAGCGTTTATCTGACTCTGGGAGATAAATCCTGGTATGGAGTCAACGTGGACAAGTCATTTGCTGATTTTACAGGAGCAGACCTTACTGTAGCCGGTGCGACAGGAACACAGTCGGCTGTCTGCATGGAAAATGAAGGTGTGACAGAAGGAGTAAACCTCACATCGGTAGTTACGAACGATCATGAAGGTGTAATGCACCAGCAGTACGCTCTGGTACAGGCGTCTAACCTCGCAGAATTTATTACAGCGAAAACAAATGAAGGTGCAGACATTACGCAGATATACCTTGTGGGAGATGTGAACCTGAGTTCACCGCTTGTACTGGCTGAGTCGTTGATCCTTACTTCTGACGGCAGCGCAGTGATTACAATCCCGGGAGATGAAAAGGAAAACGCGGTAACAGTGACGTCTAATGACGTTACGATCAGCAATGTTACGATCAGAACGACAGGATCAAATAAATCTGCTCTCCACGTATATGATTCGGATCGCGTGATAATCGAAAATGTAACTCTGGATAACAGAGAGACAGCAGGCGGGGCAGGAATGATCGTAAACGGAAGCAACGTAACTGTAAGGGGCGGTCTTGAGATCCTTCTTGGCGCACAATCATGGGGCGGTATCAATGTGGATACCACGATTGGGAATGCCAGTGTAACTTTTGCCGACGGTTCTAAGGTGACAATGCCGGGCAGCGATAAGGATGCGATCTACATAGATCCTGAAGATGATGCGGCAAAGATGGAGATCACAGGTGCAGAGAATGCAGGCCTTGTGACAGATGCTGACGGAAATTACATCATTGCTCCGGCGGAGACGACAGATCCGAAGCCTGGTGATGGCGATGAAGAGAAACCTGGTGATGAGACAAAACCGGCAGACGACAAGAAAACAGATGACAACAAGGATACTAGGAAGACAAAAGCTCCTCAGACAGGAGACAACAGCAACGGTCTTTACGCAGCAGCAGCGGCACTGATCGGATCAGGCGTTGCAGCAGGCATAGTTCTGAAGAAAAGAAATGAAGTGACAAAATAGTCAATAGAAATGCAGAGGGATGCAGCACGAAAGTGTGGCATCCCTTTTGGCATCTAAAGGCTTTTTAAAAAGAGTTTTATGCGGTATAATTAACCTGTCAGATTTTACTACTCAGCAAAGGGGGCAAAGGTCTATGAAGCTGGAAGAAAAAAATATTATCGTAACGCGTCCGTATAAAACTGTCTACAGATGCGGGGACAGTGTTTTAAAGGTTTTTGACAAGACGCATCCCAAGTCAGATGTGTTTAATGAGGCGCTGATCACTGCGAGGATCGAGGAGACGGGACTGGAGATCGCCGGAGTAAAGAGCGTAACACAGATTGACGGAAAATGGTCGATTGAAGTCGAATATAAGGAGGGGATGACCTTAGAAGAGCTGATGAGATCGGACCCGGATAACCTGGAGCGGCATATGGAAGATTTCGTAAATCTGCAGATCAGGATTCATAAAAAGACATCGCCGCTTCTCAAAAGGATGAAGGACAAGTTCTGCGAACAGATTGACGGTCTGAAAGTCCTCGATGCAACGACCAGGTACGAACTCCGTACAAGGCTTGAGAGTATGCCGAAGCACACGAAGGTATGTCACGGCGACTTTAATCCCGGCAATGTGATCGTAGGAAAGGACGGCGGGATGACAGTGGTCGACTGGTCTCACGCCACACAGGGGAATGCCAGCGCGGACGCTGCTATGAGCTATCTTTTATTCGCCCTGCAGGATCAGGAAATGGCAGATCTGTATCTCAGGCTGTTCTGCCAGAAGAGCGATACCGCGAGGCAGTATGTACAGCAGTGGCTTCCGATCGTGGCGGCTGCGCAGCTTGCAAAAGATAACAAGCTGGAAAAGGATTTTCTGATGAAGTGGATCGATGTCATTGATTATCAGTAGATGAAGATTTATAGTTGAAAAAATAACGGACATGGAAGTTTGATCAAATTCCATGTCCGTTGTTTTTTCTCATTATATTCCGGAAAATCTAAACAGATTTACCATGTGCTGAAAAATACATTATCACCGATTACAACTCCGTCCCTGCTGGTAGACGGCGCGTACAGGAAGTAATAGCAGTCTGCCACCGCCGCGAGTCTTGCTCCGTTGACTGCGTCCTGTGCTGCCCGCATAGACAGGCTGGTAGGTCCTTTTTCGAGAACTCTTTCAAGGCTTCCAGTCCATGTAGGGGCAAACTGCCCGCTCGCATAGATCACGCCTGAGATAGAATTGGGGAACCTTGGACTCTCCACCCTGTTCATAACTACTGTTGCCACAGCGAGCAGACAGTCATAATCCTGAACGGCCTCGCATTGAAGCAGGGCAGCAAGCAGTGTTACTTCATCAGTCGAGGCTTCTATTCCGCCTCCGTTTGTAATGGAGTTATCATATCCGCCACCGCCGCCGGACGCGGAAGCTTCACGTGCCGCTTCTTCCTCTGCGATCCTCCGTGCTTCTTCTGCTCTGGCTTCTTCCAGACGTGCCTGTACATCGGCAAGGTTTGTGGAAGTTTCCTGAGCCTTGGCCTGCAGCGCCTCCTGCTGAGTCTGAAGATCAGTTTGAAGCTCGGTTAAAGATGCCTGCTGTGCCGCCAGAGTTTCCTGATGGTCTTCAATCTCCTGGTGGACTGCCTTGAGATCATCGAGAGCCTGGCGGTCGTAAGCGCTGAGGTTTTCGATGAAGTCGGCTTTGTTGAGAAAATCAGTCATATTTTCAGCAGTAAAAAGCATCTCAAGGAGTGTTGCGTTCCCGTGTTCATACATATATTTAATACGGGTTTTCATATCCTCATACTGCTTGTTTTCGTTTTCCTCGGCTTCTGCCAGTTCATCAGATGTACGTTCGATTTCTCCATTGAGGATCTCAAGCTGCATCTGAGTACCGGAAATCTCTTCGCTCAGGGCGAGGATGTCGTCATTGATTCCCTGGAGTTCGCTTTCCAAAGAAGACGACTGGCTTTCCAGACTGTTGATTTCTTCGTTATCTGCGGATACCGGCAAAACCGAAAATACAATTGCGAATGAGCAGATCAGTGCTATGGCGGACTGTATCCATCGCTTTTTGTGGGTATTCATGTTCTAATATCCTTTCTCCGTGATTCAATTCAGTTATCATTTATCCGATTCATAGTGTATCGGATAATTATTATACAACAAATTGCGTTATTTGGCAAACTCTGATAGAATAAAATAGATGTGAAATGACAGCAGTCCGGCAGTGGCCGGCAGATAACCGGAGAAAAAGGAAAATGACAGATAAGATAAAGATGATAGGGCTGGATCTGGACGGGACTCTGCTGACGGAGAAAAAGGAGATCACAGCCCGTACAAGAAAAGTGCTGCGGGAGGCACTGGATCGGGGGATCGTCGTGCTTGCCGCGACAGGGAGACCACTGAGCGGGATACCGGAAGAGATCCGCAGTTTCCCCGGCATGCGCTATGCACTCACATCCAACGGCGCTAAGGTCGTGGATGTGCAGGAAGGACGCGTGATAGATGAGCATCTTCTGGATGCGGGACTGGCGGAAAAGGCATTGGAAATCTGCGCGAAATATGATACATTACAGGAGGCGTATTTTGACGGAAAAAGTTATGCCCCGCTTGACAAGCAGGATCAGATAGAAAAATATCACAGAAACCCGAATATGTGGGAGTATATGCGAAAGACCCGGATCTGGGTGGAGGATGTCATGCGGCTGGTGACCGGAAGCAGCACAGGACCTGACAAACTCCAGATCCTGTTTGCCGATATGGAGGAACGCCTCAGAGCGTGGGATGAGCTCTCCGAAGTCAGGGGGCTTGAGCTGGTCGGTTCCCTCGGATATAACATAGAGATCAACGCCGCAGGAGTCAACAAGGGTACCGGGCTGGTCAGGCTGGGCAGCCTGCTGGGCATCCGGCGAGAGGAGATTATGGCGTGCGGCGATGGGGATAACGACGCGCTTATGTTGAAAGAGGCCGGATTCGGCGTCGCCATGGCAAATGCAGTCGATAAGGTAAAAGAAGCGGCGGACTATATCACACTCTCAAATGATGAAGACGGAGTGGCGGAAGCAATTGAGAAATTTGTGCTCGAAGGAGGAAAAGGAAAATGTTAGATATATTAAAAGCGATTATTTTCGGTATTGTAGAAGGTATCACAGAATGGCTGCCGATCAGCAGTACCGGGCATCTGATCATCCTGGAAGAGCTGATCCGGCTCGATCAGGGTGATGCTTTTTTTGAGATGTTCCAGGTAGTGATCCAGCTCGGGGCGATCCTGGCTGTGGTCGTGCTCTATTTCCACAGGCTGAACCCGTTTTCACCCAAGAAAACGCAGAAGCAGAAAATGATGACCTGGCAGACATGGGTAAAGGTGCTCATCGGATGTATCCCTGCCGGAGTGATCGGACTTCTGTTTGACGACTGGATCGATGCGACGCTGTATCACTGGTATGTTGTGGCGGCAATGTTGATCGTCTATGGTGTTCTGTTTATCGTAGTGGAGAATTATCAGAAGGGGAAAGAACCGAAAGTGACGAAGATGTCGCAGCTTACGATCCCCATGATCCTGATCATCGGCGTATTCCAGATGCTTGCCATGATCCCCGGCACGTCGCGCTCGGGTGCGACGATCGTAGGAGCCCTTATGATCGGAGTGTCCAGGAGCCTTGCGGCAGAGTATACGTTTTTCCTTGCGATCCCGGTCATGCTCGGAGCCAGCGCCGTGAAGCTGGTTAAGTTCGGGCTGAATTTTACAGGGATGCAGGTCGCAGTTCTTCTTGTGGGAATGATCGTGTCGTTTGCAGTGTCGGTCATTGCGATCAAATTCCTGATGAATTACATTAAGAAAAATGATTTTAAAGTGTTCGGTTATTACCGGATCATCCTTGGTGTGATCGTATTCCTCTATTTTGGGATCAGCGCTCTTCTTGCATAAGCCGTGGGGCAGGGGAAATGATCAGACAGATGATCTGCCAGGGGTTTGTATAAAGTTTCAAATGAGTACTTGAAATTTGCGGAAAACATGGTAAGATTATAAAGATAGTCTGTATGA
>DXEY01000125.1 GCA_019114745.1 Candidatus Mediterraneibacter colneyensis
AAGCAATCGAATATATTATGAAGTCAAGGCTTGTCGTGCTGATCCTGGTTTTCTGTATGACCTCGGTCGTACTGGTCGGCCGGCTTTTTTACCTTCAGATCGTGAGGGGAGAAGATTATCTGGAAAACTATGAACTTCAGATCAGGAGAACAACTGAGACTGCTGCTACGCGCGGCAATATCTATGACAGAAACGGAAACCTGCTGGCGTACAATGAACTGGCATACTCAGTTACGATCAAAGATACGGTGCCAACGAATACAGATTCGGACGAAAAGAATGAGATCCTCAACAATACGCTGGACAAGGTGTTGACGATCGTTGAGCAGAACGGGGATTCGGTGATCGACAGTTTCGGTATTATCCTCGATTCATCGGGGGAATATCAGTTTGCCGAGACAAACGAGACCCGCAGGCTTCGTTTTGTGGCAGACGTGTACGGGGAAGCATATACAGATGATCTGGATGAGGATCAGAAAGAGCAGTCAGCAGCCGAGATCATAGAGTATCTGTGTACAAAGCGATATGGGCTGGATATGGAGAATAATGATCCCGCCTACATCCTGAAGATGGTAAATATGCGTTATGCAATGGGACTGAACGGTTACCAGCAGTATATCTCAACAACGCTGGCGTCTGATGTGAGCGACGAAACTGTGGCGGCGATCATGGAAAACCAGCAATCTCTTACCGGAGTGGACGTGGAAGAGGCGTCCCTGAGGCGGTATCCGGATGGAGAATATTTTGCTTCGATCATCGGATATACAGGTCCTATGTCGCAGGATGAATATGATGCTCTGGACGAGGAAGAAAAGAAGCGGTATTCTCTTTCCGATATTGTGGGAAAATGGGGGATCGAGCAGGCTTATGACAGTACGCTTCAGGGCGAGAAAGGGGAGTCCACCTATTATGTGGACAGCCTGGGAAGGGTGACAGAAACGGTCAGCACAACAGATCCAAAAGCCGGAAATGACGTCTATCTGACGATAGATAAGAATCTTCAGATGAATGCCTACAATCTGCTGGAAGAGAAGATCGCAGGTATCCTGCTGAGTAAATTGACAAATATCCTCAATTATGATCCGTCGGTGGCGAGCGATGCGAGCGAGATCATTATCCCGGTCAGTGACGCTTACCATGCCTTTATCGCAAATGGAGTGATTGATATGGATCATTTCGGCAGTGAAGACGCCGGGACGGCAGAACAGGCAGTGAACTCCGTATTCCAGTCCAGCAGGGAGTCTACGCTTGCGGAGATTATGTCCCAGCTTGAGAACCCGGATGCCCCGGCGTACCGGGATCTCTCAGATGAGATGCAGGCATATATGTCTTTTATCTACAGAGATGTATTGGTCGAACAGACCGGGATCGTGATATCAGATGCAGTGGATGCCTCGGATGAGACGCTGATCGCATGGACTCAGGATGAGACGATCAGCCTTTATACATTTTTAAACTATGCGATTTCACAGAACTGGATCGACACGACCATCCTGGGAGACAGCACATATTCAAGCTCAGAAGAGATCTACCAGGGGATTCTGGCATATCTCCAGGAATATTTGAGCAATAGCAGTGATTTCGACAAACTTCTCTACGAATATCTTATAAAATCAGGTAGTATCACTGGCAGGCAGATCTGTGCGATCGTGTATGAGCAGGGCGTGCTTCCCATGGAAGAGGACACCTATAACGGGCTTTTAAACGGAACGGTCGATCCATACGGATGGCTGTACAACAAGATCCGGAATCTGGAGATCACACCCGGACAGCTGGCGCTGGAGCCCTGTTCCGGAGGTCTTGTGGTGACGGATCCAAACACCGGCGATGTGCTCGCATGTGTCTCTTATCCGGGATATGACAATAACAGGCTGGCAAACACGATGGATTCCGCATATTACAACCAGCTGGCTACCGGAACAGCACGTACATTTTATAACCGCGCCACCCAGGAAAAAACTGCGCCGGGATCAACCTTTAAAATGGTGTCCGCGACTGCCGGTCTGGAGGAAGGCGTGATCGACAGCGGCACGGAAATCTACTGTGACGGTGAATTTTCACAGGTAACTCCAAGTCCGCGGTGCTGGATCCATCCGAACGGGCATGGCTCTCTGGATGTAGTCGGGGCAATCGAAAATTCATGCAACGTCTTTTTCTATACACTGGGATACGACCTCAGTATTGATGCAGAAGGAAAGTATGACAGCACTCTCGGCACGGACAAGCTGGCAAAATATGCCGAGATGTTCGGGCTGGGCGAGAAGTCAGGCGTTGAGATCGACGAGGCATCTCCGACTATCTCCGACGAGTATTCGATCCAGTCGGCGATCGGCCAGGGTACAAACAACTACACAGTCAGCCAGTTGAACCGTTATGTCACGGCTGTGGCGAACAGGGGAACTGTATATGACCTGACGCTGATCGATAAGACGACAGATGCGAACGGCAATCTTCTGAGGGACAACGAGGCTGAAGTCGTGAGGACGATGGACGATATCAGTTCATCGACCTGGGATCTCCTTCAGGAAGGTATGGAGCGTATGGTAAGCAGCCATTCCACGTTTTCAGGTCTGGAATTTTCCATGGCAGGAAAGACAGGAACGGCACAGCACAACGAACTCCATGCAGACCATGCCCTGTTTGTCGGGTATGCGCCTGCTGATTCGCCTGAGATATCGATCGCAACCCGTATTACTTACGGTTATAACTCCGGATATGCTTCTGAAGTAGGAAGGGATGTTGCCCGCGTTTACTTTAACCCGGATCTTGCCGGGGAGCTGATCACCGGTCAGGCGGCAGACCTTGGCGGAGAGATGGCAGGAGATTGATAGTGAGGGATGCATATGGAAAGGCTTGTGACGATCCGGATCAGCCGTTACGGACTGGATATCGAGCTGAAACCGGAAGCAGATTTTGAGAGTATTCTCGCACAGCTCAATGAAAAGCTGGAAAATACGGCTGGATTTTTTAAAAATGCGAAGATGGCGGTCAGTATCAGCGGCCGTCCATTGAGCCGGACAGAAGAAGAACGTATGCTTGATGTCATTGATCGAAATACGCAGATCGAAGTGGTCTGTATTATCGAACAGGATGAGGAGTATGAGGCGGTATACAAAAGTATTGTAGAGCGGACTCTTTCGGAGGCTCAGAAGCGGGAAGGGATGTTCTACAGGGGAACCCTCGAGAGGGGACAGGTACTTGAGACAGATTCGGATATCGTAATACTCGGTAATGTGGAAGCCGGAGCCTCAGTGACTGCGTCCGGCAGTATTGTGATCATGGGAGCGCTCTACGGATCGGCACATGCCGGATCCGGCGGCAACAGGGAAGCATTTGTGACTGCTCTTTTTTTACAGCCCAAAGAGCTCCGTATAGCTGATGTCGAAGCAAAGCGGAATATTATCTACCAGGAAAGCCTGAGTATTAACGGACCGAAGATCGCCGTTGTGGACGGACGGCGCATCTACCTGGATCCTCTTATGGATTATCGTCAGATCTTTATTTAGGAGGAAAAGCATCATGGGAGAAGTTATAGTCATAACATCAGGAAAGGGAGGAGTCGGGAAAACTACCACCACAGCCAATATCGGCATCGGGCTGTCCGGACTGGGCAGTAAAGTGATGGTGATCGATACAGACCTGGGGCTGCGGAATCTTGACGTAGTCATGGGATTAGAAAACCGGATCGTATATAATATCGTAGATGTAGTCGAAGGAAACTGCCGTCTGAAACAGGCGCTGATCAAAGATAAGAGATATCCAGAACTTTATCTCCTTCCGTCAGCGCAGACACGAGACAAGACGAGTGTATCTCCTGAGCAGATGAAAAAACTGATCGGTGAGATCAGGGATGACTATGACTTTATTCTGCTTGACTGTCCCGCAGGAATCGAGCAGGGCTTTCAGAACGCTATTGCAGGGGCTGACCGCGCGATCGTTGTAACTACGCCGGAAGTATCAGCCATCCGTGATGCCGACCGCATCATCGGGCTTCTGGAGGCTTCCGGGATCCGGAAAAATGAACTCCTGATCAACCGGATCCGTATAGACATGGTAAAAAGAGGCGATATGATGTCAGTTGAGGATGTAACTGAAATACTGGCTGTCGATCTGCTGGGCGTGATCCCCGATGATGAGCAGGTCGTGATCGCTACGAACCAGGGAGAGCCTGTTGTCGGAGAAAACTGTCTGGCGGGAAATTCCTATATGAATATCTGCCGCAGACTTATGGGCGAGCAGATTCCTCTGGAAGACTATATGAAACCAGAAGGGATCCTGGAGAAGATATCCAGTTTCTTCCACAGAAGTTAGGAGGGAACAGAAGATGAGCGTACAGTCTGTCTATGTTGCAAAAGAGCGCCTGAAGAACCTTCTGGTCTCAGACAGGATACAATGTACCCCGGATGCTGTGGAAAGACTGACAAAAGACCTGTATCAGACGGTCTCAAAATATATGGAGATCGAGCAGGAAAAAATCAGTATAGAGATCACCCGAAATGATATACATATAAAATACATGGGAGAAAACAATTGAAATTTTTACTGAAAAAGCTAAATCTGCATTATAATATCAAAGATTATAGAATAAGCCTTGTGATACCGGTTGTTGTACTGTCTGTGATCGGTATCCTGATGGTCCGGAGCGCACGCCCCGATTATATGGACCGCCAGATTGTGGGAGTGGCGCTTGGAATCCTTGCGATGGTTGTGATATCGCTGATCGACTATAAGTGGATCCTGAGTCTGTACTGGCCGATGTATTTTCTCAACCTTATCCTGCTGGCTGCAATCTGGATCCCCGGGCTGGGCGTTGTGGCGAACGGTGCAAGGCGGTGGCTGAATCTGGGGTTCCAGTTCCAGCCGTCGGATCTGACGAAGATCCTCATGATCCTGTTTTTTGCAAGATTTCTTTCTGACCGGGAGCGTGAGATCAACCGGCCGAAAGTGATCCTGCAGGCAATCGCGCTGATCCTGCCTTCACTTGCCCTGATCTATGTACAGCCGAATCTGTCTACTACCATCTGTGTAGCGGCACTTTTCTGTGCGCTGCTGTTCCTGGGAGGGCTGAGCTATAAGTTTGTCGGTACTGTGCTCGCGATTACGATCCCGGCGGTGGTGATCTTTCTGGCTGTCGCTGTCCAGCCAAATCAGCCGTTTCTGAGGGATTACCAGCAGGAGCGTATCCTTGCGTGGCTGGAACCGGAAAAATATGCTGCGGACGAATCTTATCAGCAGCTCAATTCGGTCATGGCGATCGGATCCGGTCAGCTTTCCGGAAAAGGATATAACAATGACGACACGACCTCAGTAAAAAACGGAAACTTTGTTTCCGAGCCTCAGACAGACTTTATTTTTGCAATAATTGGGGAAGAATTAGGATTTGTGGGTTGTTGTGCGGTTATATTTTTGATATTATTAATTGTGATAGGATGTATCATGGTTGGCTTGAAAGCGAAAGATACAGGGGGACGCATCATCTGCGGCGGCGTTGCCGCACTGATAGGGATACAGAGCTTTATCAATATCGGTGTGGCCACTTTGATCCTTCCGAATACGGGATTGTCGCTGCCCTTTGTAAGTTATGGACTGACTTCCGTTGTGTGCTTTTTTATGGGGATCGGTTTCGTACTGAATGTCGGTTTACAGCCTAATAAATATCAGTAAGGAGTGACGATTATGAATATCGGCCTTATCGCACATGATGCGAAGAAGAAGCTGATGCAGAATTTTTGTATCGCATACCGCGGAATACTCAGCAAACATGAGCTGTATGCAACGGAGACGACGGGGCTTCTGGTTGAGAATGTGACGAATCTAAGTATCCACAAGTTCCTGGCGGGGCATCTCGGCGGAAAACAGCAGCTTGGCTCTCAGATCGAGCACAATAATATCGATCTTCTCATTTTCTTCCGGGATCCGCTTTCACCACGTCCGCATGAACCGGAGGTCAATGATATCGTACAACTCTGCGATATGTACAATATACCTATCGCTACGAATATTGCGACAGCGGAAGCGCTGATTCTCGCATTAGACAGAGGAGATTTAGACTGGCGTGAAATGTACAAATAACCGGATGGATCACAGGGCGAGACGCCGATCCAGAATGCGTAGAAAAAGAAGACAAAGACAGAGGTTTATTGCGGCTGTTTTGATCTGCCTTGTCGTCCTTGCAGGCGCAGGGACTGCCGCAGGGGTCTTCATTACAGGTCAATTTAAGAATTATACGGCAGATTATGAAGCAGAATACTACAATAACAGTCTCTATCAGGGGACAATGTTCTCATCTGATATCTGCGTCACTGCGGAGGAAGTATCTCTCGAAGGGTTCGAGCCTGATCCGGAGGTAAATTCCGCAGGACTTTTTGATCTGGAACAGCACGAGGTGCTCTGCGGGTATAATCTGTTCGAGAAGGTATATCCGGCGAGTACGACGAAAGTTATGACCGCGTATGTCGCCCTTAAATATGGAAATCTCGACGATGTAGTCACAGTAAGCGATCATGCTGTTGATTTTAACTGGGATGAAGTTACATGCGGGCTGCGCGCCGGAGATACGGTGACGATGTACGATCTGCTGTGCGGGCTGATCCTTCACTCGGGAAACGACTGTGGAACAGCGATCGCGGAACATATTTCAGGGAGCGAAGAGGCGTTTGCCGATCTGATGAACCAGGAGGCCGCGGCACTCGGGGCGACGGGAAGCCATTTTGTGAATCCGCATGGGCTCCATGATGATAATCATTACACGACTGCGTATGACCTCTACCTGATTTTTAATGCGTGCATACAGGATGAACGGTTTGTGGAGATCATATCGATGGATTCATATACAGGTACTTTAAATGGAGCTGACGGTACGGTACGCACAGAAACCTGGAAACCTACGAATCTTTACAACAGCGGCAGGCATGATATGCCGCAGGGGATACGGGTACTGGGCGGAAAGACGGGTACTACGAAGCTTGCGGGAAACTGTCTGATCATTTATGATGAAAATATGGAGCAGCATCCATATATTTCTGTGATCATGGGCGCTCCGAACCGGGATACGCTCTATGCGCAGATGGATCTGATGATGACGCAGGGGATTACCGGAGACCAGACGGATCAGGCGTCCACTGAGTAACTTTGAGAAAAGATAAGCCTTCCGATTCTGATTTTGATCAGGATCAGAAGGCTTTTTTCCGGAACAGTTTTCTATTCTGACATACCCCTGATCCTTCCGTACAGGCTGAGCAGATACAATCCGCACAGGCCGACAAGGGTATAAATGATTCTGGACAGCCAGCTCAGATCGCCAAAGAGAAAAGCTACCAGGTCAAACCGGAAGATTCCGATCAGGAGCCAGTTGACTGCTCCTATGATCACAAGTGTCAGAGCTGTGTAATCAAACCATTTCATTTTATTTCCTCCTTTATCGTCTCAATATTTTTAGTATTTCCTTAAAAACTGGAAATATACACGGTAAAGTGATATACTGACGTAGTTAAGAACTGATTATAAAAGGTGGGATCTGATTTGAAGTCAAAGAAAAATAAATCAGTCAACATTAAAAAATATAAAAGAAAACGGGATCTGAATCTCGGGATCTTTCTGTTTGCGATTGTATTTATTTATCTGCTGGTCACGGTTATCAGCTATTTCAGCAAAGAAAATATATCGATGTATGAGGTCAGGGAGGGCAGTATTGTAAGAGATAATTCCTATACAGGGCTTATCATCCGTGAAGAGACGGCTGTCAGCGCTGAAGCTGCCGGCTATGTCAGCTACTATCAGAATGAGAACAGCAAAGTAAAGACAGGGGCGAATATTTATGCGCTTTCACCGGAAGCGCTCAATTTGGAAACAGCAGCATCGGAGGAGACGGAAAGCACGGCGGTTTCCTCTGATGTTCAGGCCGGGATCGCTCTTCAGCTGCAGAGTTTTAATGAGAACTATAACCCGAATGATTTTTCTGATATTTACTCTCTGAAAAACGAAATCAATACATCTCTTCAGGATACATATAATGTGACCAGGACGCAGCATCTCGGCACGGTAATTGCCGGGAGCGGACTTGAAGTTGTATCTTATACAGCACCGCGCGACGGAATCGTAGCGTTTACGGTTGACGGGTACGAAGGAATTACCAAAGACACCTTCACAGAGGATGATTTCGCAACAACAGAATATGAAAATACAGTTCTTTCCGACCAGATGGAAGTCAGTGCCGGGGATCCGGTCTACCGCCTGATCACAAGCGAGGAATGGTCGGTAATCGTACCCCTTGACAAAGAGACGGCAGAGAGTCTGCAGAAGGACGAGATTTCCAGTATAAAAGTTCGTATCGAC
>DXEY01000126.1 GCA_019114745.1 Candidatus Mediterraneibacter colneyensis
TAATTAAAAAGTCAATAGCATACCCGCAAAAATCAGAATAACGCTTTCTTCTTACGGGAACCGTGGTATAATAACTAACAGCAGCAAAAGCATACACCGGTGCCGCCGGAATCATAATAAATGGAGGATCAGATATGTCAGAGCAGCAGACAAAAAGACAGATCATCCTGAGCGCAGACAGCACCTGCGATCTGGATGAAGATTTAAAGAACCGGTATCACGTCAACTATTTCCCGCTTCATATCAACCTGAACGGGAAGGATTATCTGGATAATGTCAATATCACGCCGGAACAGGTTTATCAGGAATATTATGACAACAAAGTCCTGCCGAAGACTTCCGCCATAAATGTAGAGGAATATATGGATCACTTCCGCCCCTGGGTCGAGCAGGGCTGTGAAGTTATCCACATCAATCTCGGACATGCCCTGTCCAGTTCTTACCAGAACTGTTGTCTGGCGGCAAAAGAGCTGGGGCATGTACACGTGGTCGACAGCGGCAACCTCTCTACCGGAACAGGGCTGACCGTCGTCGCCGCAGGCAAGATGATCGCGGCGGGAATGGATGCCGAAGACATCGCAGAAGAACTCCGCAGAACCACCACCAGGCGCCACGCCAGCTTTGTTCTGGACACACTCACATTTCTCCATGCGGGAGGGCGGTGTTCAGCCGTCGCCGCACTGGGCGCAAATATGCTGAAATTAAAGCCCTGCATCCAGGTCGATAACCACGACGGGAGTATGAGCGTAGGAAAGAAGTACCGCGGTTCTCTGGATAAAGTGCTTGTAAAATATGTCAGAGACGAGTTGTCAAAGCATACGGATATTGATCCCGAACTGCTTTTTATCACACACTCGGGCATCCCGCAGGAATATATTGATCTGGTAAAGAAAACAGTAGAAGAGATGATGGATTTTAAAGAAATCCATATCACCAAGGCAAGCTGTACCATTTCCTGCCACTGCGGCCCGAACACACTGGGAATACTGTTTGAGACAAAATAGGAGATACGTTATGAATACCAAACCCGTATTTCACGGAAGCGACATCGAAAAGATCTGCAGTTACTATCATCTCGACAGAGACAGGATCACCAATTTCGGAGCCAATGTCAATCCCCTCGGGCTGTCGGAACATGTAAAAACAGAGATCGCCGGACATCTGGATCTCCTTTCCTCATACCCGGACAGGGACTATACTTCTCTGCGGCGTACGATCTCAGAATACTGCGGCGTCCCCGACGGATATATCCTGCCCGGGAACGGATCCAGCGAGCTGATCTCGCTCCTCATCGAAGCGCGCGCCCCGAAACATACGCTGATCCTCGGCCCGACATATTCCGAGTATTCCAGAGAATTGTCCTTCTCCGGAAGCACACAGGAATATTACCACCTGAAAGAAGAGCAGAACTTTGAACTGGATGTAGATGATCTGTGCCGTACATTAAAAAACGGATATGACTTTCTCATCATGTGCAATCCAAATAATCCGACCTCCTCGGCTGTGTTTCAGGACGATCTGCGCATCCTGCTCGATTTCTGCCGGGAGCACGGCATCTTCGTCATGATCGATGAGACGTATGTGGAATTTGCACCGGACATCAGCGCCGTAACCGCAGTTCCCCTCACACGGGATTATCCGGATCTGATGGTGCTCCGCGGGGTGTCGAAATTCTTCGCTGCGCCCGGGATGAGATTCGGCTACGGGATCACCGGCAACGCCGGTTTCCTGAAAAGGATGAAAGAAAAACAGGTCCCCTGGTCTTTAAACAGCATCGGCGCATATGCCGGAGAGCTGATGTTCAAAGACCGGGAGTATATTGAGAAGACAAGGTCACTGATCCTCTCAGAACGGGAACGGATGTATCAGGCTGTAAGGGAGATGCCTGAATACAAAGTATATCAGCCGTATGCCAACTTCCTGCTCGTAAAGATCATCAAAGAAGGCGTTACCTCCTTTGACGTGTTTGAGCGGTGCATCAAAGCCGGACTGATGATAAGGGACTGTTCGTCATTCCAGTGCCTGGATGGCGAGTTCGTGCGGTTCTGCGTAATGATGCCGGAAGAAAACAGCAGGTTGCTGCATGAATTGGGGACGTAGTAAAATGCGATTTTACTACGTCCCCAATTCAATTTCACCCTGTCCCTATTCTCAGTTCACCCTGTCCCTGTTTCGATCAGCAGATTTCTGCTCCTGCCGGCATATCTTTTTCCGGCACCATAAGCGACAGATTGCCTTCTGCGTCTTCTGCGCAGAGGAGCATGCCTTCCGAGAGCACTCCGGCCAGTTTCGCAGGCTTCAGGTTTACAAGCACCATTACTTTCTTTCCGACCATTTCTTCTGCCGTATAATGAGCTTTGATCCCTGATACGATCTGTTTTACCTGGCTTCCGATCTTCACCTGTGAGCAGAGAAGTTTTCTAGATTTTTTCACTTCCTCGCACGCGATGATCTCGCCCACCTGGAACTGCATTGCCCCAAACTGGTCAAATGTGATCTCGTCTTTCGGCTCTATGTCGATCACAGCCTCATTTTCTGAACTGCCCTCTCCGGCATCCGGCTCTTTTTCCGTATGTGGGTGCAGCTCTTCAACTTTCTTCATTACTTCTTCAATATCCAGACGCTGGAAGAGGATTTCCGGCTTGTCTGTCACATGTCCTCCGCCGAGCTGTTCCAGAATCTTCCTGCTCGTGGACGGCATGAAGGACTCCAGCAGTTCAGCTCCCGCAGAAATGCCCTGGATCAGATTCCAGAGAACCGTCTCAAGGCGGTCTTTCTTCGCCTCATCTTTCGCAAGCACCCACGGCATTGTCTCATCGATATATTTGTTGCAGCGTTTAAAGAGGTTGAAGATCTCTGTAATTGCATCTGCCACTCTCAGGCCTTCCATCTTCTCATCGACTGCTTTCGGAGTATTCTCGATGACTGCCTTCAGATCCGCATCCACTTCTTCGGCTGCGCCTTTGTCTGTTACAGTACCGCCGAAATATTTATTTGTCATGGAAACGGTTCTGTTTACAAGATTTCCAAGTGTATTCGCCAGGTCGGAATTGAGGCGCTCCACCATCAGCTCCCATGTGATCACACCGTCATTTTCAAACGGCATCTCATGAAGCACAAAATAGCGCACCGCGTCCACTCCAAAGAAGTCTACCAACTCGTCCGCGTAGAGAACATTTCCCTTTGATTTGCTCATCTTGCCGTCGCCCTGAAGGAGCCACGGATGCCCGAATACCTGTTTCGGGAGGGGCAGTCCCAGCGCCATCAGGAAGATCGGCCAGTAGATCGTATGGAAGCGGATGATATCTTTTCCGATCAGATGAAGGTCAGCCGGCCACAGTTTTGCAAACTGCTCCGTGCTGTCGCCGTCCGCGTCATATCCGATTCCTGTGATATAGTTGGTGAGCGCGTCCAGCCATACATATACTACGTGCTTATCGTCAAAATCTACCGGAATCCCCCATTTGAAGGATGTTCGGGATACACACAGATCCTGAAGCCCCGGAAGAAGGAAGTTGTTCATCATTTCATTCTTTCTCGATACCGGCTGGATGAACTCCGGATGGGTATTGATATGCTCGATCAGGCGATCTGCATATTTGCTCATCTTGAAGAAGTATGCCTCCTCCTTCGCCGGCTGAACCTCGCGCCCGCAGTCCGGACATTTGCCGTCTACAAGCTGTGACTCTGTGAAGAATGACTCGCAGGGAGTACAGTACATTCCTTCATAATATCCCTTGTAAATGTCACCCTGATCATATAGTTTCTTAAAGATCTTCTGTACCTGTTTCTCATGATCCGCGTCTGTCGTGCGGATAAATTTATCGTAAGAAGTATCCATCAGATCCCAGATCCTCTTAATCTCTGTAGATACATTGTCCACGAACTCCTTCGGGGAGATTCCCGCCTCGTCTGCTTTGAGCTCGATCTTCTGTCCGTGCTCGTCAGTACCCGTCTGGAAGAACACATCGTATCCCTGGCTCCTCTTGTAGCGGGCGATGGCATCTGCGAGTACGATCTCATATGTGTTGCCAATGTGCGGCTTGCCTGATGTATAGGCGATCGCCGTCGTAATGTAATACTTTGGTTTCTGCTGATTCACTTTCTCTGACATATTAACCTCCTTTGTTTTTGGGACGTAGTAAAACCCGAAAACACTACGTCCCCGATCCGCTTTCAGGGTGTCCCTATTCTCATTTAAACCTGTCCCTTTTTGAACGAATGTAAGCGGTTGCCAGCGCAAAAAAGCCGTCCTCTTAACCAATGTTAAGAAGACGGCTGTTATACCGTGTTACCACTTCTCTTCGTCTCTTCCTCGCGGAACAAAACCTCATCAAGTGCCTGTCAGCACTCTCCCGCTGTAACGGGCGGAACCCATCGCAGCCTTGCTGTGATATCTCTCACAGTTCGGTGCGCTGCTCAGAAGCCATGTTCATCTGCCTTTCATCCATCCCTCTCAGCAGGGCGCCCCGCCTGCGCTTTCGTCATCTCTGCTCTCAGCGCCGGACCGGTCTTCACACCCGGGATTTCTCTGTAAGACTTCCGCCAGACTACTCTCTTCGTCATCGCTTTTACCAGTTGTATAAATTCCTGATCTGTAAAAAAGAGTAGCACACGAAGTTCTGAATGTCAAGCCGGGATCTTGCCTGACGGCATCCCGGCCGCTCCGTCAATATCCGCCCATATTTTTACGAATGGCTCTCCTCCCACAGCTTATCAGCCGTCGGTTTCCAGTTCCGGGCATAGGGCTCGCATCTGTCGCACACATCATCCACACTTTCCGGATCCTGATAGTCTGTATTTACTGCTCCCGTCTCTTTTACGAGCTTTCTCAGCCGCTCCGGATTCTCCAGCATCGGGCAGGGGCGCAGATGGTTGTCATTGAACGGCTGGTTGTCGTGGTACGCCTGGAAGATCGGGCTCTGCAGCGCCTCCAGAAGCGTACAGTCGTGGATGTTCACATTTGAGTAGTGGATAAATACGCAGGGCTCCACATCTCCCTTGGCATTGATATGCAGATATCTCCTGCCTCCGGCGATACATCCTCCCACATACTCGCCGTCATTCTGGAAATCCATGCCGAAGATCGGCTTCGTTTCCCGGAAATGGCGGATACGGTGATACATTTCTTCTCTCTGTTCCGGCGTCGGAAGAAGGCCTGTCACAGCGCCGTGTCCTACCGGCATGTAGTGGAAGTACCATACGAACAGCGCGCCGCTCTCGATCATCATATCGTAGAATGCCTCGCTGCTGACATCCTCAAAGTTCTGGCTGGTATAACATACCGAAATACCAAATGGCAGCTTATGCTCTTTCATCAGTTCCATCGCATGGCGCACTTTGTGGTATACTCCGTCTCCCCTGCGCCCGTCGTTTGCCTTCTCAAATCCCTCCAGGCTGATCGCCGGGACGAAGTTCTTTACCCTGAGCATCTCCTGGCAAAATTCTTCATCGATCATCGTTCCATTTGTAAACGCCAGGAACTCACAGTCCGGATGCATCTCGCAGATCCTGAACACATCTTTTTTGCGCACCGTCGGCTCACCGCCGGTATAAATATACATGTACGTTCCCAGCTCTTTGCCCTGGCGGACGATCGAATCAATGTCCTCCAGGCTCAGATTGAACTGATGTCCATACTCGGCAGCCCAGCACCCCGTACAGTTCAGATTACACGCGGTCGTCGGGTCGAGCAGGATCGCCCAGGGGATATTGCAGTTATATTTCTTCGACATCTCGTCCTGTGTGGCGCTGCCCTTCAGACTGGCATTTGTAATAAAATTCTGGAAAAATGTTCTCCTGACGCCCGGATCCAGATCATAAAGCCTTAAAATCAGCTGATACCAGTTATTCTTCTCCTCGATCGCTTTGCGGATCGCATTCCTCTGGCTCACATACCAGTCATTCGGCATGAGCCGGTCTACAAACGCCATCAGTTTCGGTATGTTCTCCTCGGGATTCCCTTCGAGATATTTCAGCGCCTGATTTACTGTAAATTCCTGCATTGTTTCTCTGATTGTCTTTCCCATTTGTAACTCACCTTTCTTTTACTTTAGTAAATATTTTATTTCTGGCCTGCGGGACTATGCATTACACTTCATGCATCCTGTAAAGCTCCTTTCGTTTTGTCGGTATCCTTCTGCCCGTCAAGAGCTGCCAGGACACAGATCAGCGCCTGCTGCATGGCAAGCGTTGCAAAATCCATCGCAAACTCCGCATACAGCATATCAGCTTCTCTTTCATCGTCTTCCGGCGCGCTGTCTTCCGAATGAAGATCAGACACGATCTTCTTCCTCATCGCGCCTCCCATCTTATGCCTGTAATCAAGCTGCGCCTGTGTCAGCCTGCTCACGACCTGAGAGCGGCAGGACTTTGCTTTTTCCTCGAGGAGCAGAGTATTTTCTTCGTATTCTGCCTCCGCCTTTTCAAGCTCGGAATGGATCTTTTCCTTCCCGCCTTCTTCACAGACACGGATCCTGCACTGCAGCTTACCGTACTGTTCTTCCATCTCATACAGCTTACATGCAAATACACTTTCATCGATTCTCATAAGAAAGCCGTCCTCCTTCCGCACTTTATACTGCCTGTATTTTTTATATAGCAAATACAGAAAATAATTGCGA
>DXEY01000127.1 GCA_019114745.1 Candidatus Mediterraneibacter colneyensis
AGCTTATATGGAAAAAGCCATTAACTCCATCCTTGTAGGCGGGGAAGATGTAGAGATCATCGTAGTCAATGACGGATCCAGCGACGGAACCCAGACGATCGCGGAGCGCTACCAGGAAAAGTATCCCACCATTGTAAAAGCCATCAGCAAGGAAAACGGAGGGCACGGCGACGCCGTCAACTGTGGATTGAAACATGCATCCGGCGTCTATTTTAAAGTAGTAGACAGCGACGACTGGGTCGACAAAGATTCACTTCTCAAAATACTGGACGCAGTCAAAGGCTTTGTGGAAGCCGACTCGCAGGTAGATATGGTCATTGCAAACTATGTTTATGAAAAAGTCGGGATGGAACATAAGAAAGTCATACGCTACGACAACGTGCTGCCGGAGAACCAGATCTTCCGGTGGGATGATATCGGACGTTTCCGGCTGGATCAGTATATTCTCATGCACTCGGTCATCTACCGCACCGAGATGCTCAAACTGTGCCAGCTCGATCTCCCGAAGCACACCTTCTATGTGGACAATATATATGTATATTATCCTCTGCCCCACGTGCGCACACTTTACTATCTGAATGTGGACTTTTACAGATATTTTATCGGACGCGAGGATCAGTCGGTAAATGAGAAGGTCATGATCAGCAGGATCGACCAGCAGCTCTTCGTAACAAAGACAATGATCCAGATGTATGAGCTGAAACTGATCACGAGCAAAAAGCTCCGCAAATATATGATCAACTACCTCGCGATCATGATGACGGTTTCTTCTATCCTCTGCATCCGTTCTAAAAAGCCGGAAAACCTGGTTAAGAAAAAAGAACTCTGGGGATATCTGAAACGGAAAGATTATAAGACTTACGTCAAGATCCGCTACGGCATACTCGGACAGACGATGAACCTTCCCGGGCGCTCCGGAAGAAAGGTATCTTCTCTTGCGTACAGTGTGGCGAGGCGTCTGATCGGATTTAACTGATCGCGTATATTTTTTCACGCCATGGTACATACTGCTCATTAAAAAAAGGAGTGTATGTACCATGGCTGTTCATTTTTCAGAAAGTGCTACTAAAGAAAATCTGATGCGGGCGTTTGCCGGCGAAAGCCAGGCGCGCAACAGATATACCATAGCCGCAGAGAAGGCAGAAAAATCCGGAATGTACACGATCGCTGAAATCTTCCGCTACACTGCGGAGCAGGAGCGCGCCCATGCCGGGCGGTTTTATGATCTGCTAAAAGAACTCTCAGGAGAGACAATACACATCGACGGGACATACCCCATTGATCAGCAGGACACTCTGGACGGCCTTCTGCGCGCCGCTGAGCACAATGAGCACGAGGAATACGCCGACATCTATCAGGCTTTCGGCGAGAAAGCAAAAGAAGAGGGCTTCCACGAAGCCGCGTCAGCATTTTTCCAGATCGCCGAGATCGAGCATATCCACGAGCAGAGATTTGCAAAGCTCGCCGATCTGCTGGAGTCCGGCTCCTACTATGAGCCCCAGGCCCCCTCCAAATGGATGTGTACGAACTGCGGCTATATCCATGAAGGGAAACAGGCGCCGCCGGTCTGTCCTGTTTGCCGGCACGAACAGGGCTATTTCATCCCTTATGAGATGGCATGCTATAAAACGGATTGATATACTTCCACCTGAAAACCGGGAGCAGACAAATATCTGCTCCCGGTTTCCGCGTTACAGCCTCTCGCTGCTCTCGTTCATAAATTTGTATTCAGCCACTGACCGGTCAAATCCTTTGATGTGCCTGTACAGCCACTCGATCACATTTTTGTTCACCTGCTCTACAAATGCATCGGACGGTCCTTCTTCTTCCTCAAGCATGTTGTAAAGATCCTGAACTACCCCGCGAAGTTTGTCGTGTTCTTTCCTGTGCTCCGCAATTCCCGGATAGTTAATGGACTCCTGGAGTTTTTCCTCTTCGCCGAAATGGAACTCTGTATAATCAGCAAGATAGTCCAGTGTTTTTACAGCTACGACTTTATCCTTACTCGTCTCACAGCTGTCCAGCAGTTTATTGATCTTGTCGATCAGCTCTTTGTGCTGGGAGTCGATCATCTCATTTCCTGTTACAAGGCTTTCATCAAATTCTGCTCTCATCTAAGCTTACCTCCTTATTATGTATATCTCTTATTTGATAAAAAATCTCTTTTCTTATTATACATTAGACTGCGCCATTTTTAAACTGCATAATCATCTCATTTGTCAGGCTTTCAAGAGAAACAGGCTCCGGGATATCCTCCCGCCCGAACCATTCCGCCACAGCCAGCTCGTTCTCGTCCAGACGGATCGTATCGTCACCGTTCAGATCGCAGTAAAAACCCATCAGCAGCGTATCGCTGAACGCCCATGGCTGGCTTTTATAATAGCGGATATTTTTCACCTTAAGCCCGACTTCCTCCATTACTTCACGCGCCACCGTCTGCTCCACCGTCTCTCCGATCTCGGTAAACCCGGCGATCAGGGCGTAATGCTTATATGCCCTTCCCGCGTACTTTGACATCAGGATGCGGTTTCCGTCCGTCACGCCCACGATCACTGCCGGACAGATCTTCGGATACTCCATATTTCCGCATTCTTCACAGCGGAGCATCCGTTCTCTCTCATCCGGAACCATCATATGGCCGCAGCGCCCGCAGTATTTCCGGTTCTTATACCAGTTATAGAGCTGGTATCCCGTAATCCCGGCAAATGCATGGTAACGGGGATATTCCCTGCGGAACACTTCCGTATTTTCCATCGTAAATTCAGACAAAGGTTCCCTGTTGATCTCCCTGACAAGATAGTATCTGTATTCGTCTACAGAAAACAGATAGACCGCTCCCTCATAGATATCCTCATTCAGCCGTTCCAATTCACAAAACCTCGGAAATGTGATCCCGTCTTCCGTCTTTTTCATCAGGACAGCATGATCTTCATAGTACAGGGCAAAGCTGTCTTTATCCGGAGGCACCGCCTTGTATTGATTGTCCAGATGGTGCGGCTGTATATCCTGTATCATCGTTCTTTTCACCTCAACTCATATCCTGCTCCGGGAAGTTCAGAGATTCCTGACTTTAAAATCCCGCTGTGCTTCCCTCTTCTGATCTTTCTTCGCTATGTCAGCCCTTTTATCATACAGCTTCTTTCCTTTTGCCAGCCCGATCTCCAGCTTGACCAGACTTCCGCTGAAATATACCTGAAGGGGTACGACTGTGATCCCCTGCTCTTTCATCTTTCCGAAAATCTTCAGGATCTCCTTCTTATGCAGGAGCAGTTTTCTCACCCGCAGCGGATCTTTGTTAAATATATTCCCTTTCTCATACGGAGAGATATGCATGCCGTAAATATACATCTCTCCGG
>DXEY01000128.1 GCA_019114745.1 Candidatus Mediterraneibacter colneyensis
GAAATCAGAAATGAAAGGACTTATATCATATGAATCAAAGTAAGAAAAAAGGCGGAAGCCCCCTGCAGTTTCTCTTCCGGATCCTCCAGGGCGCGCTGATCGGTCTCGGAGCGGTGCTGCCCGGCATATCCGGCGGAGTGCTGAGTGTGATCTTCGGCATCTACAAGCCGATCATGGAACTTCTGTCAAACCCGTTTAAAAACTTCAAAACACATGTACCGCCACTGATCCCGGTGGCGATCGGAGGCGCCATCGGATTTCTCGGAGTGGCAAACATCCTCTCCTTTTTCCTGGAGAAATACCCGGATCCTTCCGTCTGTGTATTTATCGGACTGATCACCGGAATGCTTCCTTCGCTCTTCCGGGAGGCAGGCGAACAGGGACGGAGCAAAGGTTCTTACATCTCCATGGTCATCTGTATGGCTGTGATCTTCGCCATTTTGATCGGACTTCGGATGCTTTCCGTGGAAGTAACCCCGAACTTCTTCTGGTATCTGTTCTGCGGATTCTGCCTGGCGCTCAGCCTCATCGCGCCGGGAATGAGCTTTTCCACACTGCTCATGCCCCTGGGGCTGTACACGCCGTTTGTAGACGGGATCGGACATTTTGACCTGCAGATCCTGATCCCGGGCGGGATCGGAGCCCTTGTCACGATCATCTGCCTTGCCAAAGCGGTGAACGCACTGTTTGATAACTTCTATTCCCTTGCGTTCCACGGGATCATCGGCATCGTGATCGCCGCAACGGTCATGACAATCCCGTTCTCCGGCTTCGCATCCGCAGGAGGCGCAGTGGTCAACCTCATCTGCATCGCCGTGGGAATCGTTATCGCACTGGCGCTGGATAAGTTCAACAGCAAAGTAAAAGTTGAGTAAACAAAAAGTACCGGCTGGATTCTTTCCTCCGGTACTTTTTCATTCTCTCACTCTTCTCCGATTTTATCCATTATCTGGAAAACATCAGCATAAGTATTCATCTGTCCTGCCATATATTTCTCCCTTCTTTTCGGATATTTTCAAAATATAATGTATGCTCATCTCTCCACCCTTCTCCGATCACAACTTTGAGATCTACTTCCGGCATATCCAGCCGCGGTGGATTCACCCGGTTCTTTAATAAAATAATCTCTTCTTTCAGATCGTTGATATCAAGTGGCTGCTTTAGTTCCAAAAGAAGATCTACATCACTTTGATACTCCTGCTCCTCTCTCACACAGCTTCCGTACACATACAGCTTTGACACATAAGGCGCCACCGCAGATTCCCTGATCTGATCCAGGGCATATTCGATTGCTCTGTTGCTGCGTTCTCTGTAAACTTCTCTTATTCGGGAGGATTTTCTACCTGAAACAATCATACATACTCCTTTATCATACCAAACACAAAAATCATTTGTTATAGATTATTATAGCATATCTGACCGGGATTCTACACGCATTTTAAACTGATGCATTTTATAGAAATAGTAGGGAACCAGCGGGATCAGAGCCGCGATCCATGCCGCCGGATCGGAAAGGCAGACGCCCACGTAGCTGGCGTGTCCGGCTATGAGCATGACAATGCCGCTTCTCGCTGCAAGCTCGAAGATACCTCCGAGCATCGGTACAAGCCCGTAGCCCAGTCCCTGCAGCGTATTCCTGTAGAGAAAGATACTCCCCAGAAACGGATAGCACCAGAACACAGTGTGAAAATACGTTACCGAAGCGTTCACCACCTCTGTCTCCGACGGGCTGATAAACATCCAGGTCATATATTCCCCGAAAAAGTACATCACCACCATAAGCAGCACGCTCCACCCCAGGATCATAAACTGGGTACAGCGCACCCCCTGTCTCACACGGTCCATTTTCCCTGCTCCCATGTTCTGTCCCACATAGGTTGCGATCGTAGCTCCAAATGCTGAAAATACGGTCGAGATCAGGTTCTGGAGCTTTCCTGCGGCTGAGAATCCCGCCATGTAAATCTCTCCGTAAATATTGACCGCGCCCTGGACGATGATCGTGCCGATCGCCGTAATGGAAAACTGGAGCCCCATGGGGACGCCGAGTGCCAGAAGACGGCCCAGGCTGTGAATGCTGACCTTAAAATCTTCCCGTTTTAAGTGCAGGATCGGGTAGCGCTTCAGTATGTAGAAAAAGCACAGCAGCGCGGAGATGCCCTGAGCGATCACAGTCGCATAAGCACACCCCTCTACGCCCATACCGAATGTCACAATAAACACAATATCCAGCACTACATTAATTGCCGCCGACAGGATCAGAAAATAAAGCGGGGATTTTGAATCGCCCAGCGCCCTTAAAAATGCCGCCAGCGCATTATACGCCGCAGTCACGATCAACCCTGCGTAAATGATCCCCATATACAGCTTTACATCCGGCATAATATTGTCCGAATAGTTCATAAGCCGGAGGATCGGTTCATTGGCTATTAAAAGACCCGCTGTCATCAGAAGAGCGCACCCTGTCGACAGATAGACGGACATTGCCACATAATGGCGCATCCGGTCGTACTGTTTCGCCCCGAACCACTGAGACACAAGGATGGCAAACCCGCTGCTCAGCCCGTTCAGCCACCCGGTCACAAAAAACATCAGCGAACCGGTACTGCCGATCGCCGCTAAAGCCGTCACTCCGATAAATTGTCCTGCCACAACAGAATCCGCTATATTATAAAACTGCTGAAAGATATTACCCAGGCACATCGGGATCATGAACCGCATGATCAGTTTAGCCGGGCTCCCCTCCGTCATATCCTGCACTGCGCTGTTACCCATAATCTTTCCCTCATTTCTCTGTATTAAATATCATATTACCGCCTGATGGCCGTTGAACGCCGGACGCCCGTCTCAGGGCGTATCGCACAAAACGATCAGAAGCCGGGGAGCTCCTGATCGTTTGATTCTTTCAAGGCCGAGGGTAATTATACGATGAAACGATACCTGTGGCAAGTATTATTTTAGTATTTTTCTATCTTTTTACATTAAAAGCGGAAAATCCCGGATACACCGCGCTTTCTCCCAGTTCTTCCTCGATCCTGAGGAGCTGGTTGTACTTTGCGACACGCTCGCTGCGGCTTGGCGCGCCTGTCTTGATCTGGCATGTATTCAGCGCAACTGCAAGATCAGCAATCGTCGTGTCCTCCGTCTCGCCGGATCGGTGGGAGGAAATCGCCGTATACCCCGCCTTGTGAGCCATCTTGATTGCTTCCAGCGTCTCCGAGACAGAACCGATCTGATTCAGCTTGATCAGGATCGAATTGCCGCATCCCATTTCAATTCCTTTTTTCAGTCTTTCTGTATTCGTTACAAACAGGTCGTCTCCAACCAACTGTATTTTTCCGCCCAGCTCCCTGGTAAGGATCTGCCAGCCTTCCCAGTCTTCCTCATCGAGACCGTCTTCGATCGAGTAGACCGGATATTTTTCCACAAGAGACTTCCAGTGTTCCACCAGTTCCTCAGACGTAAATTTCTTTCCGCACTTCGGGAGTACATATTCCCCTTTCCGGCTGCCTTTCCACTCGCTGGAAGCTGCGTCCATGGCAAGCACAAAATCTCTGCCCGGCTCGTAGCCTGCCTGTCGGATCGCCTCGAGAATATACTCAATGGCCTCCTCATCACTGGCAAGATCCGGGGCAAATCCGCCCTCATCGCCTACAGATGTTGCAAGTCCTTTTGATTTCAGGAGTGCCTGAAGTGCATGAAACACCTCTGTACACCATCTCAGGCCCTCGGCAAAACTCTCTGCCCCTGCCGGCATGATCATGAACTCCTGTACATCCACTGTGTTGGCGGCATGCGCTCCGCCGTTGAGGATATTCATCATGGGGACTGGAAGCCGGTTGCCGCTTACGCCTCCCAGAAAACGGTACAGCGGAATATCAAGGGATACTGCTGCAGCTCTCGCGCAGGCAATGGATACTGCAAGGACTGCATTAGCGCCCAGCTTTGATTTATCTTTCGTGCCGTCTGCTTTCATCATTGCTCTGTCTATCGCATAGATATCGCCTGCATCCATTCCTTTCAAAGTGTCGTTAATTACTGTGTTAATATTTTCAACAGCCCTGGATACACCTTTGCCGCCGTATCTGCTCTTATCTCCGTCTCTCAGTTCGAGCGCCTCGAACTCACCAGTGGACGCGCCGCTCGGCGCCGCACCTCTTGCTTTCGTCCCATCTGCCAGATACACTTCCGCCTCAACGGTCGGGTTTCCTCTTGAATCAATGATCTCCCTGCCGGTCACTTTTTCAATCTCTAAATAATCCATATTTTCTCGTCCTTTCCTGCGGAAACAGCCTGTGCCCCATATCAGGCTTTCAGGGGCAAAGGAGTCTCCATGATTCATTCACATATAGTTAGTCTTAGCTAACTATATGTAGGATAACAAATTTCCGCAGCCAAATCAATGGGTTTATTGAGATTGATTATCATTTATTTGGAAGTGAACTATCAATATTTCTATTCTGTCCACTCTCGCACATAATATGCCAATTAATTTTTTCCGCAGCCCCTAAAGGAGCGCAGCAAGTTTTTCCACGTCTTCCATCTTGGTCGCCCAGCTCGTGGCAAACCGTACGACCGTGTGTTTCTCATCCATTTTCTCCCAGAAACTGAACGCAGCCTGTTCCCGGAGTCTCTCGATCTGTGTGTCTTCCAGCACCACAAAGATCTGGTTCGTAGGGGATTCGATATAGAACTCATATCCCTTCTCCCTGAGCGCCCGTTTCAATTCCTCTGCAGTATCGATGGCGTTCTTTCCGATCTTCAGGTACAGCCCGTCCGTAAAGAGAGCGTCAAACTGTACCCCTGTCAGCCTTCCTTTTGCGAGGAGCGCGCCTCTCTGCTTGATCTTTGTCACAAAATGGCGCGGCGTGTTCTCCTTCGGAAATACAACCGCTTCCCCGCAGAGCGCCCCTGATTTTGTGCCGCCGATGTAAAACACATCGCAGTACTCCGCCACGTCACGCAGGGTCACATCCGTCTGCGGTGCCGCCAGTGCATAGCCAAGCCGTGCTCCGTCCAGATACAGCGGAATATTGTATCCTGCACAGACTGCGGACAGTTCCGCCAGCTCTCCTTTTGTATACAGTGTGCCGTATTCTGTCGGGTGGGAAATATAGACCATTCCCGGAAATACCATATGTTCATGGTTTGCATCCCTGTAAAAACCGCTGAGATATTCTTCCAGAACGTCTGCGGATAGTTTACCTTCCTCCTGAGGCAGGGTGAGCACCTTATGTCCGGCCCACTCAATAGCTCCCGCTTCGTGGGTGCCGATATGTCCCGTCTCTGCCGCAACCACTCCCTCACAGGTGTCAAGCATGGAGCTGATCACTGCCTGGTTTGTCTGAGTCCCGCCCGTCAGAAAGTAAATATCCGCATCCGGACATCCGCATGCCGCCCGAATCTTCTCTTTCGCCGCCTGTGTATACCGGTCTGTCCCGTATCCCGGAAGCTGTTCCATATTTGTCTCGACCAGGCGCTTCAACACTTCTTCATGGGCGCCCTCGGAATAATCGTTTTCAAAACAAAGCATCATCTGCCCGCCTTTCTGCGCTTTCCGGCAGTTTTACCGCCGCTTTTCCTCCGGGTGCCGGCAGCCGCTTTCTTTCTCACGCTGTAACCGAATGTCCCCAGTTTCCTTCCCAGATCCAGGTACTCCCCGTGTGAGTACGCGATCAGGCCTGTCCGGTTCAGGTCAAACCTTCCCTTTTCGTCCAGATAAGCCTCGTCCACCTGGACGGATGTCACTTCCGCAAGGAACATATGATGGCTTCCAAGTTCCTGGATGGACGCCACTTTGCATTCGATATTCACCGGAGACTCCTCAATGACCGGAGCATAGTTCAGCGAAGATGCGTTTCCTTTCGTCAGACGGCACTCGCTCCATTTGTCCACATCTTTCCCCGAGCGCACACCGCAGTAGTCCGTCGCCCTGGCAAGCCGTTTCGTCGTCAGGTTGATGACGAACTCACCGCTCTCCTTTATCATATGATACGAATACCGCTCCGGGCGCACGGAAATATACGCCATCGGGGGATTCGTACATACTGTGCCTGTCCAGGCAACTGTCAGGATATTGCTGTTTCCCTCTTTGTCCGCCGTGCTCACCATGACAGCCGGAAGGGGATAGATCATATTGCCCGGCTTCCATACTTGTTTTGACATTTCAGCCTTTCTCTCCTTTATCGGTCTTTCGCAGGATTTCCGCTACTGCTGCAGCGCGCCTACCAGCGTAGGCACAAGCTGTTTCTTTCTCGATACCACACCTTTGAGCATGATGGAGTCCGTATCGTCGGGAAGGTCGTATGCGGTCAGGATCTTCTCTCTTGCCTCCGGTCCGCAGCACAAAAGCTCTGAGGATTCCGTGATAATATTGGTCAGCATGAAGAAAATCATATTGAGCCCGTGGCTTCGGCACGCTTTCTCCAGGTGGGGCGCCACGATCTCCTTGATCTCTTTTAATTCGTCTGCGCTCATGGAATTTACCTGTCCCACGCCAAATACGGTCTCATTTACCGTAAACTGTTTAAAGTCAAGGAAGCAGATTTCCTCTGCACTCTTGCCTTTCAGGTTGCTTCCCGCATTGAACATCTCCTGTGCAAGCGACTCTACCTCAACGCCAGCGATCCCCGCCAGCTTTCTCGCCGTATTTTCATCTAATTTCGTGCAGGTGGGCGAACGGAACATCAGTGTGTCCGAGATAATAGCAGCGCACAGGAGGGCTGCATTTACCTCATCCGGCACGACTCCTGCTTCCTCATACATCTGATAAACGATCGTCGCCGTACATCCGACCGGCTGGTTTCGGAAAAATACCGGCCCCATGGTCTGAATACTGCTCAGCCTGTGGTGGTCGATGATCTCTAATACTTCCGCTTCTTCTACTCCGTCCACAGCCTGGCTTTTCTCATTGTGGTCTACAAGGATCACCTGTTTTTTCCTCACATTGAGAAGGCGCCTTCTGGAGATCAGGCCGAGAAATTTCCCTTTATTATCCACGATCGGGAAATCACGGAAGCGCTTGCGCGCCATTACCTCTTTCACATCGTCCACATAATCCTTCATTTTAAATGAGACCAGATTCTCCTTTGTCATGAAATATTTCACAGGGATACTCTGGTTGATGTGCTGCGCCGCTGTAAATGTATCGTGAGGCGTCCGTATGATCACGATCTGTTTCTCAGCCGCCTGCCGGATAATACTGTCGGAAATCGGCGCGTTCTGGCAGACTACCATACAGCTCGCGTCCACATCAATGGCACACTGCTGGGCATCTTTCCGGTCTCCCATGATCACCAGGTCATCCTTATTGATAAAGTCTGACATCAGGATCCTGCTGGACGCCGCGATCACGACCTTTCCTTTCAGGAGATAGCTGTGCTCATTTCCGGTGATCACTTCCCCGTCTACCGCCCGGGCGATATTGCGGTACTGCGTCCGCGCCTTGGAGAGGATCGTGCTGTCGTATACTTCCATATAAGTCTTGGCGATATCTCCGATGGTGATAAGACCTTCCAGCTTCCCGTCCCTTGTCACCGGGAGGGTATGTATGTTGGACTCCTGCATTTTCTCCCATGCTGTCCGGATCGACACACTGCTCTTCAGGCCATCCACCTCTTTGAGTTCCACGTCCTTGATCTGTTCCCTCAGATCAGACAAAAGCCTCGGCATCTTCACGCCGAACCGCTCCAGCACATACTGGGTCTCCTCATTTAACTGCCCCGCCCGTCTCGGTTCATACGCGTGCCCTGTCACCTTTGTTTTCAGCGCCGCATAAGCAATGGCAGAGCAGATCGAATCCGTGTCCGGATTTTTATGCCCCACTACATACACTTTTCTTTCCTTTTCTCTGCTCATATATCTCAACTCCCATAGTTTTTCCTGTTCTTTACTAAGCTTGCCATTTTTTTCTGAGTTCGTCAACCCGGTTTTTATATTTCCTTTTTTATTGCCAGGTTGCCGTGAGCAGTTGTTTTTTCCTGTGGTTTTATGTTATACTGGGAACACTGATAAACAAATTAAGTCGAGGTGCTGTACAATGAGTGAAGAAATGAAAGCAGAATTGCAGGAAAACGAAACTGTTGAGACAATGGCGGACTACGAGGATCATTTTGATGATGCCAATCCGTGGAACAGAGTTATGGAATATATGGAAAACAAGACCGTCCTCCCGCTGAAGGTCGAAGGGATCGTCAACGGCGGTGTGATCGTCATGGTAGAAGGCCTCAGAGGCTTTGTACCGGCTTCCAGACTCTCCCTCACCTATATCGAAGATCTGGAGACGTATCTCCTGAAAGATATCGAGGTACAGGTCATTGAAGCGGACCAGGCAAACAACCGCCTCGTCCTCTCCGCACGCGAGATCCTCAAAGAAAAGGAGAAAAAAGAGCGGGAAGAGAAGATCGCCAGCCTGAAGATCGGCACTGTCCTGACCGGAACTGTCGAGACGCTGCAGAACTATGGCGCATTCGTAAAACTGGAAAACGGGCTGTCCGGATTAGTCCATGTATCCCAGATTTCCCAGAAACGGGTAAAAACTCCGGCAGACGTGCTCAATGTAGGTGATGAGGTGAACGTAAAAGTCATCGGCATCAAAGACGGCAAGGTAAGCCTCAGCATGAAGGCTCTCGAGGAAGTAAAGGAAGAGCCTGTAGAAAAGGTTGTCCTGCCAAAGAGCGAGGAGATCGGGACAAATCTTGGAGATCTCTTCAAAAATCTGAACCTGTAAATTCTAAAACCGGGACCGGCGTTCAGCCGGATCCCGGTTTATTACTGTCAGCAGAACCTTATTTCTTCTGCTCGATCTCTTCTTTGATCATCTCCACAAATTCTCCCAGTCCGCACTGACCTTCATCGCCCTGCTTCCTGCTTCTTACGGAGACTTTCTCTTCTTCCTCTTCTTTTGCTCCGACAACGAGCATGTAAGGAATCTTCTTCATCTGCGCTTCGCGGATCTTATAACCGATCTTCTCTGCGCGTGTGTCGATCTCGGCGCGGATGCCCGCTTCTTTCAGCGCGTCAAGCACTTTCTGTCCGTACTCCATATGTTTGTCGGAGATTGGAAGCACTTTTACCTGCACCGGTGCGAGCCATGTCGGGAACGCGCCTGCGAAGTGCTCGATCAGGATTCCGATGAAACGCTCGATAGAACCGAATACAACGCGGTGGATCATGATCGGTCTGTGCTTCTCTCCGTCTGCCCCTGTATATTCCAGTTCAAACCGGAGCGGAAGCTGGAAGTCAAGCTGGATCGTTCCGCACTGCCATGTCCTTCCGATGGAATCCTCCAGATGGAAGTCGATCTTCGGCCCGTAAAATGCTCCGTCACCCTCGTTTACGATATAGGGAAGTCCGATGTCGTCCAGAGCGCTCCTGAGGGCGTCCGTAGCCATTTCCCAGTCCTCGTCGCTTCCCATGCTGTCCTCCGGACGCGTGGAGAGCTCGACATGATATTTGAATCCAAAGAGGCTGTATACCTCATCGATCAGCTGTACTACGCCTTTGATCTCGTCCTTGATCTGATCCGGCGTCATAAAGATGTGCGCATCGTCCTGTGTAAAGCAGCGCACGCGCATCAGTCCGTGGAGCTGTCCTGATTTCTCATGGCGGTGTACCAGGCCAAGCTCGCCCATGCGGATCGGAAGATCACGGTAGGAACGCGGCTCAGACTCGTAGACAAGGATACCGCCCGGGCAGTTCATCGGCTTGATGGCGAAATCTTCCTCGTCGATCACTGTCGTGTACATATTCTCTTTGTAGTGATCCCAGTGGCCGGATGTCTCCCACAGATGGCGGCTCAGCATGATCGGTGTATTGATCTCCACATAGCCTGCCCTGCGGTGGATCTCTCTCCAGTAGTCAAGGAGTGTATTTTTAAGCACCATGCCGTTCGGGAGGAAGAACGGAAATCCCGGCCCCTCTTCGCGCATCATAAACAGCCCCAGCTCTTTTCCGAGCTTTCTGTGGTCGCGCTTCTTCGCCTCTTCGATCATCGTCAGGTACTCTTCCAGCTCAGCCTTCTTCGGGAATGCTGTGCCGTAGATCCTCTGAAGCATCTTGTTGTGCTCGTCCCCGCGCCAGTAAGCGCCTGCCAGGCTGGTCAGCTTAAATGCCTTCACCGGTTTTGTCGTCATAAGGTGAGGGCCGGCGCACAGGTCTGTAAACTCTCCCTGTGAATAGAAGCTGATCGTCTCGTCCTCCGGCAGATCCTCGATGAGTTCCACCTTATAAGTCTCATTTTTCTCTTTGAAATAGTCGAGAGCCTCTTTTCTCGGCATGGTATACTGTTTGATCTCCAGGTTCTCTTTGACGATCTTCTTCATCTCCGCCTCAATCTTCTCCAGGTCTTCTGATGTAAACGGAGTCTCCCTGTCCACATCATAGTAGAAACCGTCAGCGATCGACGGACCGATGGCAAGTTTTGTGTCCGGGTACAGGCGTTTGACTGCCTGAGCCATAATATGGGACGCTGTATGGCGGAACGCCCCTTTTCCTTTTTCATCATTAAATGTCAGGATATTGAGTTCACAGTCCCGGTCGATCACTGTCCTCAGATCGACAGTCTCTCCGTCCACTTCTCCTGCCGTAGCCACCCTGGCAAGTCCCTCGCTGATATCCTGAGCGATCTCATATACGCTCTTTGGCTCCTGATATTCTTTGCAGGAACCGTCTTTCAGTGTGATCTTCATGCGTTTCATCCTTCCTTTCCTGTATTGTCTTGTAAGACATTGTTTTTCTATCCGCGCATATGCACGCTTTCAGAATAATCTTTCGCTCGTCGCAACAATAAAAAGGAGACATCCCATAAGGAATGTCTCCTGAAACTCTGAATCTATGCCCGCACGGAAACACTCCACACAGGGACGGGAGTATTCCCGCGGTTCCACCCTGTTTGTTTTCCATGGAAAACCATCTTAATTCATGTGATGATAACGGAATCACCGTGCCGTATTAGGGCCGCTCGGAGGTGGTGTTCAGTCATGCCGCACAACAGGGTCTTTCCAGCTGTAGAACCCCTCTCTGGGATGCGCCGGCAGCCTACTGTCCTCGTCAACGCTTTCTCTTACACCGGTTATTCTACCGCAGCGGGATATTTTCTGTCAAGCAGGATTTCACATATTCCCACTTTACGGATTTTACTTTCCCCTCTTTTGCAGCAGGATCACCGCTTCATAAGGACGCATCGTATCCCCGCACACGTCACCCTCATAGTTGTGGATCAGCGTCCCGGCATCTTTCCATTTGCCGGGCAGGCTGCATTTTGCCGGCTCTCCGGTAAAGTTGGCGCACACCAGCATCTGCATATCCTCATCCGTCCTTGTATAAGCGAAGATCTGTCCGTCTTCCGGCAGGAGCAGTTCAAACTTACCGTCAGCAAATACCGGATAGTCTTTTCTCAGACGGATCAGCTTCTTATAGAACTGATACACGGAATCCGGGTCTTTCCGCTCCGCCTCCGCGTTGATCTGTCTGTAGTTTTCATTTACCGCGATCCACGGAGTCCCTGACGTAAAGCCCGCATGTGCGCTGTCATCCCACTGCATGGGCGTGCGGGCATTGTCCCTGCTCTTTGCATAGATGGACTTCATGATATCCGCTTCCTCATATCCTTTCTCCAGACGCTCGTGGTACAGATTGACCGTCTCAATGTCCCGGTAATCCCCGATCGACTCAAACGTTACATTGGTCATGCCCAGCTCTTCTCCCTGGTAGATATACGGGGTTCCCTGCATCCCGTGGAGGACAGCCGCCAGCATCTTGGCGGACTCATTCCGGTATGTCCCGTCATCGCCCCAGCGGGATACGATGCGGGGCAGGTCGTGGTTATCCCAGAACAGGCTGTTCCAGCCGGTCTGGTACAGTTCGGTCTGCCATCTGGCAAGGCACTGTTTCAGCTCTATAAAAGGAAGCGGTCTGAGATCCCATTTTTCTTTGCCCGGCTGCTGATCCAGCATGCTGTGCTCGAACTGGAACACCATAGAAAATTCGCTGCCGTCCGGATTGCTGTAGAGTTTTGCGATCTCAGGAGTAGCTCCCCACGCCTCTCCCACTGTGATCAGGTCTCCCTTCCGGAAGGTCTCCCTGCTCATCTCCCGGAGAAATTCATGGAGCCTGGGGCCGTTGTTGGTGATCCCTCTGTCCGGTTCTTTTGCGATCTGGTCGATCACATCCAGGCGGAAACCTCCCACGCCGCGATCCATCCACCAGAGGATCATATCATAGATCTCCCGGCGCACCTTCGGGTTCTCCCAGTTCAGATCCGGCTGCTTTACCGCAAACTGGTGGAAATAATACTGCTTCAGCTCCGGCACCCACTCCCATGCCGGGCCGCCGAAGGAAGCCTTCATATCATTTGGGTAAACGCCTTCCTCCCCGTCGCGCCACACATAGTAATCATGATACGGATTGTCCCTGCTCTTTTTCGCCTCGATGAACCACGGGTGCTCATCCGACGTGTGGTTCAGGACAAGATCCATGATAATGCGTATCTTCCGCTTTTTTGCCTGCCGGATCAGTTCATCCATATCCGCAAGAGTCCCGAACATCGGGTCAATATCGCAGTAATCCGAGATGTCATATCCGTTGTCCGCCTGGGGCGAACGGTACATGGGAGAGATCCAGACCGCGTCGATCCCGAGATCTCTCAGGTAGTCCAGTCTCTGTATGATCCCTCTGATATCGCCGATCCCGTCTCCATTTGAATCCTGAAAGCTCTTCGGATAGATCTGATATACTACCGCGTCTTTCCACCACGGTCTGCTGTTGTCTTTTTTCATATTCAGAAAACCCTCCTTATCAGTGTGCCGTTTTTTCCAAGTATTCCCCCGCTGAAGTTTCTCTCAAAAAGGACTTCTCCTTCGTCCCCCGCAGCCACATTCTCACCGGAACAGTTCAGCACGACCTCCAGCTTTCTCCCGAAGCTGTCCAGCTTAATATATTCCACGCATCTCCGGTTCGGATACCGGTTCGGAAAATGGAAGTGCAGGCTGCGGCATGCCTCCTCTGTCTTTCTCAGCCGGATCAGCGCCTTCATCTGGCTGATCCTCTTCCGGTTTTCTTCTGATCCGATCTCGTCCCACGGCATACATCTCCTGCAGTCCGGGTCAAAACTTCCCTCCATGGCGATCTCAGTACCGTAATAGATACAGGGACTCCCGGGCAGGGTAAAGAGAACTGCAAGCTGCTGATAAAAGATATCCAGGTCGTGAAAGCGGTTCATAAGGCGCTCGGTATCATGAGAATCCAGCAGATTGAACAGCACATTATTATTCTGCTGCATATACATAGTATAACAGCGGTTGACCATGTATTCAAACTCTTTTTTGTCCATGGTTCTGTCGATAAAATAATCATGGATCCCGCTCATGAGCGGATAATTCATCACCGAGTCGTACTCATCTCCCATGAGCCACTGGCTGGCGTCATGCCAGATCTCACCGAGCAGGTAAATATCCGGCTTTATGTTCTTCAGGTGTTTCCTGATCTGTTTCAGGAACCGGTGAGATACCTCATTTCCCACGTCGAAACGGATGCCGTCAATGTCATACCGGCGCACCCACTTTTCGCAGACGGTACAGAAATAATCTGTCACTTCTTCATGATTCGTGTTGAGTTTGGGCATGCGGTCCGAGAACGAAAAAGAATAGAACCTTCCGTCGCGGGTATCCGCGCGCTTTCCGATCTGCTCCCAGTCTCTTATCATAAACCAGTCTGCATACTTTGACTTCTTTCCTTTCTCCAGCACATCCAGCCACGGGGCGAACCTGCTTCCACAATGGTTAAACACCGCATCCATCATCACCCGGATCCCTTTTTCGTGCGCCAGAGCTACCAGCCGCTGCATCACTTTATCATCCCCAAATGCGGGATCGATCCTCATATAATCTGTCGTATCGTATTTATGGTTTGACCCTGCCTCCATCACCGGGTTCAGATAGATGCCTGTAACGCCAAGTTCCGCGAGATACGGGATCTTCCGGCAGATTCCTTCCAGATCTCCTCCGTATTTGTCTGCGATCCCCACCGGTCCGGTCTGCCAGGGCAGCGTATCCGCGCTATCCCTCTCAGGATCTCCATTGCAGAACCGATCCGGGAAGATCTGGTACCATACGGTATCATTGACCCACCCGGGCGTGCGGTTCACGTCTGCCGGATTCATCCACGGCACCGTGAAATACTGCAGGATCCTGCCCGGCATGTTCAACTGTTCTTCTGTTAAAAAACCGTCCTCAAAGTAATACCACACCTCACCGGAACTGTGCAGTTCAAAATAATACCGGCATCTCCTGTAGGGCGGGGTCAGGGTCGTCGTCCACCAGATCTGATGAGGAAGCCGCTTTTTGTAGACGATCTCCTCCCGGCGCCCCTTCCATGTTTCACTGCCGCCGAGTATCCCCGCGTCAAAGGGATCCCCGTGGATAATATATACCTGTTCCACATCATATCCTGTCTTCAGATTTATGATAAGCCGCTCCTCATCCAATGGATAGCTCATCTGCTCCGAAGTTTTATGATATACTGCTGCAAAATCCATATTATGTCCTCCCTGCTATGCTTCCAGCGCCCGGTATACTCTGAGTATCTCCCCCACGCTCCACGCCTGGGCAAAACACCCTTTTGACGATGACGGATTTTCTCCGTCATAGATCTCCGGGAGCTGTCCGATACAGCCCTCACGCATGGCGCTTTCAAGCACCTCGAGCTGCGCGCGGACACACGCCTTTGCCCCTTCGCTGTAACCGTTGACTTTCAGGTATGACAGATAGTAGGCGCCCAGGGGATAGACCCACACTGTTCCCTGGTGATAGGCAAGATCCCGCTCCAGGAGCCCGCCCCCGTAAACCGGCCTGAACTCCGGGTCTGAAACTTCCAGCGTCCGCAGCCCGTAAGGCGTATAGAGCTTTTCAAAGACGGTATCCACTACCTGCCTCTCCCTCTCTTTATCCAGCATCGTAAACGGCATTGAGACCGCCCAGATCTGGTTGCACCGGATCTGGGTGTCTGCTTTCGTTCCTGAAACCACATCTTTCAGGCAGTGCTTATCCTCCATCCAGAACTGTTCCAGAAAGGACTGCTTTGCCCGGGATGCCATCTGCTCATAAGATTCCCCCGGCTCCTGGAGCAGGCGGGCACATTCTCCCATGATCTTCAGTGCATTATACCAGTATGCATTGATCTCTACCGGCTTCCCGTGCCGCGGCGTGGGAAGGATATCTCCGATCCGGATATCCATCCAGGTCACCTGATCCAGCCCGCTCCCGGCTGATATCAGACCGTCCGTGTCCATGCGGATGTCAAATCTGGTGCCGTTCCTGTAATTTGCGATGATCCGTTCCATGACAGGATATATTTCTCTGAGGAACTCCCTGCGTCCCGCCGCCCTGTAATACAGCCAGACACAGTTGATAAACAGAAGGGATGCGTCCACCGTATTGTACATAGGCTCCTTTTTGCCCTCGGGAAAGAGATTTGGCATCAGGCCGTCCCTCTCATAGCGCGCAAATGTCCTGAGGATGGACTCTGCCTCTTCATATCTCCCCGCAGCAATGCACACTCCCGGCAGCGAGATCATCGTATCTCTCCCCCAGTCCTCAAAAAAAGGAAAACCTGCCAGGATCGTCTTTCCGCCTGTGGATGCTCTCAGCGCAATAAACTGCTGCGCGCTTTTTGCGAGAAATCCCGCCGTCTCATCCCGAAACCCGGCGTCCGCCTGGAGCTTCCTGCGGTACTGCTTCACTCCGTCGATCACTCCGTCTGTCAGGACACGGATATCCTGTCCCGGAATTTGTTCACTGTATCGTTTTTCCATACTGTATACAATGGACAGGCATCCTTCCTCTCCGGCGCCGACAGAGAGTGAGATCCGGTGGCATGCCGTCCCGTGGCCTACAGCTCTTCTTCCGTCACACGCATCATAAGAATAGTAGTATGCCTCTCTCTGCTCCCCGACCGGTTCCACTTTGCCGTCCGTCAGATAATACAGGGACAGCCCTCTGCTCTCGATCCGGTCTCCCATATCTGTAAAGCGCTGCCCCTCCTCCGGATCCTGTCCTTTAGAGACAAACTGGTAAAACGGCGTTACTGCCAGGCGCACCGCACTCCCGGAACGGTTCCGCACACGGTAACAGAGCACAGCCGTATTCTCCCCGTTTTTGAGCGCCGCCTCTTTCTCGATCTCTACACCGTTTACGTGAAAGCGCCAGAGTGGCGTATCCTCGTAGACAAATTCCGACAGACAGCGGAATCCTTCCTCCCTGCTGCCATCCTCAAACTCCTGTGAAGAGAGTACGCTGACGCCCCCGTCCGTCTCCAGGCGCTCTGATATCCGGTGCACCATATTGAACCGGTAATTGGGCGCTTTTGTACACGCCATGAGAAACGCATGGTCATTGCGCGAGACCGAGCCGGTCATAGTCAGAGACGAGAAGCCGCCCAGCCCGTTCGTCATCAGATAACAGTTCTCCTGCCCTCTCTCATAAGTCTTCCAATCCTGTTTTCCGTAGATCCATCTCATGCTGCTGTTTTCCCTTTCTGTTCATTGTCTTTGCTTCTGATTTATGATGCGCGGGACAGTTTCCCCAGGATCAGGACGCTCTGGGGGTATACTACCGCCTTTCCTTTTACATAATGTGGTTCTTTCCACAGCCCGCTGTCCTCTCCGTCACAGAGAACGACCCAGCGTTCTCCTTCTACCGGGACGGTCTGCTCCTCCCTGGTGCTGTTATATACGATCTTCAGCGTCTCCCAGGCAGTCTTTCCGGACGGCGCGGAGTTATCTACAAGGAAACTCACCGCCCCTTCCTGTTTGCTGATTTCGCGGATCCTTCCCGGCGCCTGCTCAGATTTGTCGCACAGCCCGGGGAGATGGGAGCGCAGGGCGATAAGCCCCTTGTAATATTCAACGAGATCCCTGTTTTTCCACGCTTTTTCCCAGTCAATACGGTTGATCCTGATCGGAGCGTTATAGGAATCTTCCAGTCCGTTTTTTGTCCTCCCAAATTCCTCCCCCGACAGGAAGAATAAGGTTCCCTGACAGGTCATATACAGAGCGGCAGCCATCCGGTTCAGCCGCATCCGCTCCGCCTCGTCAGTGCCGGGAAGCGTCTCTGCCAGTTTATCCCATAGCGTCTGGTTATCATGGGCTGATACATAAGTGATCACCTGGGAAGGCGCCTTCACTCCGGCCTGCTCTTCCGGATCTTTCCTGCACCACGCCTCCACACTCCTTGCGATGGCGTCCTCCTTGCCGGAAGCCCCGTTGATAAATCCGGGTTTCCATATCTTCAGTGCCGAACCTTTCACCGCATCACGCGTGTCATCGCAGAACATACCGATATTCTCATCGAGGAGGCCGATATTCTTCTTGAGGGCAGGGACAGCATTCCCCTCCATGGCAGTCTCATCTGCCGCCCACGGTTCCCCGAACATCATCTTCTCTCCCCTGCCATACCGGTCATCGAGCGCCTTTCGGATCCGGTTCATCAGATCCACGTCCAGAAGTCCCATCAGGTCAAACCGGAATCCGTCAATATGGTATTCCTCTGCCCAGTACAGGACTGACTCCAGTATATAGGAGGCGCACATCTCGCGTTCACTTGCCACATCATTGCCGCAGGCAGAGCCATTCGACACTCTTCCATCGTCAAATACACGGTAAAAATACCACGGCGCCGTCCGCTGAAACCAGGAATCCAGCGAATAGGTATGGTTATATACCACATCCATGATCACACGGAATCCCCGGGCATGAAGCGACTGGATCATCTCCTTCATCTCACGGATCCGCACCTCCCCATGCGCCGGATCCGTTGAGTACGACCCCTCCGGCACATTATAGTTTACCGGGTCATAGCCCCAGTTAAACTCATCCGGGCGCCCTTCTTCATCCACAGAACCATAATCATACGACGGCATGATCTGGACATGGGTGATTCCGAGGTCTTTGAGATAGCGCAGTCCTGTCGGGTGCACTCCGTCATTATAAAGTGTAGTGTCCTCACATGTAAACGCTTTATATTTTCCACGGTATTTTTCCGGAAAACCGCAGGAGGGATCCCAGGAAAACTCTTTGACATGCAGCTCATAAATGATCTGCTCCGGCATATTCACAGGCGCGCGATCCGTCTCCCATCCCTCCGGATCCGTCTCCCTCAGATCCACTGCCATACTCCGTCTCCCGTTCACTCCGCAGGCCTTCGCCCACGGATCGGCAGAACGTACCGTTTCTCCTTCGATACTCAGCAGGAAATCATAGTACACCCCGTGCAGTTTCCGGGAGGTACTCCACTGCCATACGCCATGAGGTCCGCGTTCCATAGCAATGCTCCGGCAGGCGCTTCCCCCGCTTCCCTCCTGATACAGATTAAGGGTGACACTGTCTGCCGAAGGACTCCACAGTTTAAACGAAGTCCCGCTGTCCGTACAGCTCACCCCAAGGTCATTCTTATCATAGAGATACTGTTCCCGAAATTCCGGGCTGGAATAATACTTTTTCCACTCCAGTGCTGTCTTCATATATCATGTCCCTTCCTGTATTATTACATTTTATCCGCTGTTTCCACCGCAAAATGTCAGCCTGTAAGACGGCTGCCGTAATCAGCAGACACCCCGCAGGCTGACAGATTGCCGGGCGTTCTCCCGCCCCGGCCGTTATCCTTTGACCGCTCCCGAGAGCCCGTCTACATAATATCTCTGCATATACAGGAACAGTGCCGCGATCGGAATCGAGATCAGCACCGCGCCTGCCGCGAAACACGTATACCAGTTATCAATATACTCTTTCTGGAGCATGTTCCAGAGGCCGATAGCAATTGTATACTGATCTGAGTTCGCACGGCAGATCACCTTCGCAAAGATAAAGTCAAGCCATGGAGCCATAAAAGATGTCAGCACGGTATAGATAACGATCGGCTTGCTCAGAGGCAGCGTGATCTTCGTAAAGATCTGCCATCTCGTACACCCGTCCAGAAGCGCCGCCTCATCCACCGCAAAGGGAACGGTATCAAAAAATCCTTTTGCGATCTGGAAGCTCAGCGCCGCGCCTCCCGAATATACAAGGATCAGAGCCAGCTTGATCAGATTTCCTTCCGTCAGGCCGATCGCCTTCAGGATAAAGTATACTGCGATCATCGACATGAATCCCGGGAACAGCCCGAGGATCATCGCCATGTTCATGTAGGGCTTCCTCAGTCTAAAACGCAGCCTTGACAGACAGTAGGAAACCGCCAGTACATAGAACGTTGACAGAATGCATGAGCACACCGCAATAAACAGCGTGTTCATGAACATTTTCGGGAAGTTCAGGATCGTCGTATCCGTAAACAGCCTGATATAGTTATCCAGCGTATAGGACTGAGGGAAAAACGTTGATACATAGGATCCCTGCTCTGCGCGGAAACTCGTCAGAACTACCCACACGATCGGAAATACCCAGATAGCTGCCAGGATCGCCAGGATCACATGGACGATCGAATTGTTGATAAAACGTCTTCTTTTTGCCGACTGAATTTTCTTTCCTGCCATGCCTAGAATCCTCCTTCTTCTTTGTATGACTTCGTATTCCTGTATGTGAGCAGCGCTCCGACTGCGAGGATCACGAATGTCAGGATGCCAATGACGGCTCCGATATTGTAATATTGTTTATCAACCGTCAGTTTGTACAGCCAGGTGACGAGCAGATCGGTCTTGCCCGCCGTGGACGACAGATCCGTAACAGGATCGCCTCCGGACAACAGGTAGATGACGTTAAAGTTATTGACTTTTCCGGTGAAGGTAACGATCAGGTAAGGCGTCGTCACGTACAGCATATACGGCAGTGTGATCCTGGTAAAGATCTGTAATGCATTGGCGCCGTCCACCTTCGCCGCCTCATAGAGTTCTGCCGGGATATTCTGGAGCACTCCGGTAAGCTGGAGCAGCGTGTACGGAACACCGACCCATATATTTACTACGATCACAGTCACCCTCGCCCATGTCGGATCTGTAAAGAACGGAAGGCTCGCGTCCTGTGCGATCAGTCCGAGATTTCTCAGAAGTACATTGATCGCGCCCTCCGGCTGGAGCATCGTCCTCATAATGAGCAGCGACACAAACATCGGCACTGCACAGGAAAGCACAAAACAGAATCTCCAGAAGCCCTTTGCCCTTGTTCCCTTGCGGTTGATCAGAAGGGAGACGATCATACCGAATATGTAGTTGGAAAATGTCGCAAAGAATGCCCATACAAGCGTCCAGCCGAGCACTGACCAGAACGTACTTCCAAGAATGCTTGTGGAGTCAAACAGCGCCCGGAAATTATCCAGTCCCACCCAGTCAAAAAGCATCAGGTGGCTGTCGATCTTACTGTAATTCGTAAATGCCATGCAGATCATAAAGATCAGGGGCAGGATCGTAAACGCGCCGATAAAGAACATCGGCGGCGTCATGAGCAGTCTGTGCAGATTCTCATGGAGCAGGCTCTTTACGTCCTCGACAAAATTATTTACGTGTTTTCCTTCTTTTGCAAGGCACTCCGCCTTGTAGGCGCTCCGCAGAGCTCCGCGCCAGGCGCATACCATGAGAAATGTAATGATCACGGTTGCCACGCCGAACAGCAGGATCAGAACGGACTGATCTCCTTTTGTATATGTGTATATCTGGAGTGTCTCGTCCCACACTTCTTCCTGCGCCACGCTTCCGAGCGAGGGGAGCATCGCAAGGCAGTGCGCTCCCGTCAGCACCATAAATACGATATATGCTGCTTCCACAGCCAGATACAGAAGTCCTTTAACGATCTGTCCGTGAACAATATTTCCCAGTCCCATCAGCACCATGGAAAGCTTTGTTTCAAGTCCTCCCTCTCGGATTGCCCTTGTGCATGTATAGGGAGTCGGAAACTCATTTACTCTCTTTTTCAATATTCCCATCCTCGTCACCTCATTCTCAGATTCCATTACTGTTCATCGCTTCATTCATCTGCTCTGTCTGTTCCGCCGAATTATCATGGGTGATCGAACCGTTCCGGATTCCCTTACCCATATTTTCTACAGGCACCCAGCAGTTGCTCATCTCTGCCAGGTTTGGCTGAAGGATGGATGTGCGGTTGAACGTATCATTGATCGCAGCGACAACTTCATCCGATATGATCTCCTCATCGGCAAGCAGCCCGGTATGGCAGGGCACTACATTTTCCAGCTCATAGTGGAGTCTCTGCGAGTATTCATTCCCGAGGAATACGGCAAGCTCCACAGCCTGTACCATATAATCGCTCTGGGTGTTCACTCCCACTGCCTTCGTCCCGGCATAAGCGTACATCTGCTTCTCTTCTCCGTTCAGCGTATAGGTCGGAAGCGCCGCAACTCCCATATTGTCACCGAGCGCCTCTTTTACCGCCGCAGCGTCCCAGGAGCCCGAGAACATCGCATTGATGCTTCCGTCACGCATTCCCGCGATACCGGATCCGTCCGCGTCGATCCTGAAGTTCGGATTGGATTCCAGGTCGATCAGGTAATCGGTTACTTCCTGTGCTTTTTCTCCGCCGAAGTCAACGCCGGCTGAGGCGTCTGTCCCGTCTCCGAAGAGACTGCATCCGTTTCCGATATAGAAGGACGCCAGGTACCAGGAGTTCGTAAACGGGAATGACACAACTCCTTTTTCCAGCATCGTATCAAGATTCTTCACATCTTCCTCTGAAAATACGCTTTTGTCATAAAACATGAACCACGTATTGATCGCAAAGGGAACTCCGTATATCTCGCCGTCCTTTGTCAGTGAGTCCAGAGAAGTCCGGGAATTTACTGCCTCTATCTCCTCTCTGTACTTCCCGCCGAATTTCACCAGTGCATTCGCGTCTGTCATTGTTGTCAGGTTATCGTTTGCATAGAGAAATACATCGGCGCTCGCCTCAGCATCCTGGGATACCTGTCCTGCAGAACTCGCCTCATCTGCCACTCCATAGACAAATGTGATATCCCATTCCGGATGTTCTTCAGCGAAAGCATTACAGCAGGTCTGCAGCCACTGTCCCTGATCCACCGACTGATCCCCCTGGGGAGACCAGACCATCAGGCGCACAGACTCTTTTCCGCCATCGCCGCTCCCGCATCCTGTGAGCCCTGTTACAGCCAGCGACACCGTCAGCACAGCCGCTGTGATCGCCGACACCGCTCTTCTTCTCATACCTACTTCCTCCCTTGCGTAAGTTTCGTATTGTTTCGATATTCCATATCTTAATCCTTTTGTGATTATTCGTCAATCAGATTTCATTATCCAAATATATTTTATCTGTTTTATACAAAATTTATAAGCATATTTTGTGCAATTTTATTTTCTATTGCAGTATACACTTCTTTTTCGAAACTTATCTAAACTATCATATGCCGTAAAGATCATTCTCATTGATTTCAATCCTATTTTTTTATATAATAAGTACAGTAGTTTTTATATATTTTCCATAATCCAGGTGAAAAAAGATGACAACAATACAGGATATCGCTGATAAACTCGGCATTTCCAAGAGCACTGTGTCAAAGGCTCTCAACAATGCCCCCGATATCAGCGAAACATTACAAAAACAAATACTGGAGACAGCAGTAGAGATGGGGTATACAAAACTCCGCCGTTACAAGAAACCTACGAAACGTCTCTGTATATTGGTTCAGAAAGACAATATAGAATATGAAAAACCGCATCATTTCGCATATGATATTATCATGGGATTCCGGCAGATGGCAGAGCCGGCAGGGTTCGAGGTAGAGACCGTTCCCGTAGACGTGCTGTTCCAGCGGGAGACTTCCTATGATGTGTTCATGCTCCGGCACGATTACGCAGGTTCCTTCCTGCTCGGCTTTTCTCTGGGCGAGCCGTGGATGAAAGAGTTTCAGACCAGCCGAACGCCTGCCGTACTTTATGATAACCATATCATCGGCAATCCGTCTACCGCATATGTGGGAATCGACAACAACGAGGGAATGAATCTGGCAGTCGGACACCTTAAGAAGCTCGGGCACCAGAAGATCGGATATCTGAGCAGTGCTCTTGGATCACACATCATGCAGGTCCGGCACAGGGCATTTTTCCAGGCAATGCACAGCCACGGGCTCAAGGCAGGCCCTTCTTATGCCGGCTGTTCCTATTATCTTTCGGAATGCATGGAGAAACATCTTCCCAGATTCCTGGAGATGGGGATGACAGCCTTGATCTGCTGCCAGGATACGTTTGCCAGCGCTGCGATCACCCAATGCCAGCAGCTCGGGTTCCAGGTGCCAAGAGATATCAGCATCATCGGATTTGACGATATTCCCATGAGCTCCTATACGTCCCCGCCGCTTACCACCGTCCGGCAGGATCGGATCGAGCTGGGAAAAAGCGGATTTTATGCTCTGAGCAGCCTGATGAACGGCGTTTCGATCGGAACGGTTCTGCTCCACGCCCATCTGACTGTCAGAGAATCCACAGCAGCATTATAACCCCTTCTCTTCCTTCACAACGGAGGTGATTTTATGCATCGGTTCCTCAGAAAAATTGTTTTAGCTGTTATGCTGCTGTTCCTTATTTCGGGTATGACCGGATGCAGTTTTCATTACGACCGGGGAGAGGCGGCAGAATGGTTTACCGAAAATATCGTCGATACACAGATTGCCGTATCGAAGGAATATACGGAACGCAAAAATGAGGAAGGCTCTGTCGACCGGGTCTGGACGGCTTATCTCCCGGCGCTTCCCGAAGTAAAGTTTGAACTGATCAGCCATACAAGCCACGGGCTCTTCGTGTCACATTCCATGCAGTCCACCTATTACCGCGAGATCGGAAAATACTATCTTCAGCATTACCGCTCAGAAAACCCGGACTGCCTGTCCCTTCTGGACATTTCAGACCAGGATACTGAAATGTTGTACATATCCGGCATTTACGACGACTTGAACGAGCTCGACGAAATGTGTACGCAAATGAAACTTCTCGCTGATTATACCAACGCCCAGGAGCTCCCCTGCGAGATCCGATACGCGCTCTCCTACCGGGAGCCTCAGACACTCCTGAACGCCGTCAATCCGGCTGAAGCCGTCCATCCAGACACCTATGTATTCGAGACCAATGATATCTGGTCGCTGAAAGAATCGGCGCAGGAGGCTTTCGCCGAGTACGCTGCCGCCTACCGCCTGGAGCTGGATCAGGTCAGCGGCATGGAACTGGAAGAAGCAGTCGAAAGATGCAAAAGCTATCAATTTACTGTCACAAGACCGGACGGGACGGAGGTCTGTTATCCAGAACTGATCCTCAGATACTCCGACAGCATGACGTTCGGATGTATGTATGAAGTATTAAAGAGGGAAGGGAACTTTCAGGTTTCCGGCACGCCGGAGGCATTTTCATTCACCGCAGCCGACGGCTCGGTGTGTTCTTTCTCTTACGATTACACCTGCCCTCTGGCATACAGCAGCGATACCTTTCCCTATGGATCTGAAGCATTTTATTATGTCTGCGACGGAACAGAAATCATTCTTACAGACAGACCTTTTATCGACAAAGAACAGTTTTACGAACTGACCGGGCTTACTTACCGGAAAATGTGACCGGACACAGGAGGCGAAACCATGACATCCTTCAAACTCGCACAGGCTCAGATTGCCACACGTACCGACAGCCAGGCGCTTGCTGACTGTATCCGGCGCGCCGCAGAAGAAGCTGCGCAGAGAGGCGCTGATCTTCTTGCCCTTCCGGAAATGTTCTGCTGCCCGTATGATGTCTCTTCCTTTCCCCAGTACGCCCAGGATGAGGGTGGCCCCGTCTGGCAGCTCTGTTCCGATGCCGCCCGCGACTGCGGGATCTGTCTCTCCGCCGGAACAATGCCGGAAAAGGGAGAGGACGGCAGGATATACAACACCGCATATGTATTTGGAAAAGATGGCACACAGATTGCAAAGCACCGGAAGATGCACCTCTTCGACATCAGCGTGAAAGGCGGACAGCATTTCCGGGAATCCGCCGTCCTCTCACCGGGGAACAGCGTCACCACATTCCACACGGAATTTGGCACCATGGGACTTGCCGTCTGCTATGACATCCGTTTTCCGGAGCTTTTCCGTCTCATGGCGTTAAAAGGAGCGGAGCTGATCCTGGTCCCGGCTTCCTTTAACATGACAACCGGCCCCATGCACTGGGAGCTCCTCTTCCGCTCACAGGCGGTATACAACCAGGTATTCATCGCCGGCACCGCTCCCGCGAGATGCCGGGACTCCTCCTATGTGTCCTGGGCGCACAGCATCGTAACTGATCCGTGGGGAAATATCCTGTCCGAGATGGACGAAAAGGAAGGCATCTGCATCACTGAGATCGACCTCTCAAAATGCACAGACGCCAGAGAACAGATCCCTGTGCTGAAGCACCGGAGGGAAGATATCTACATTGTAAAAGAGCGCCGGGAGTGATCAGATCCCCGGCGCTCTTTCTGTTCTCAGCCTAATGCCACATCCAGTATCATCATGAGCACGAACCCTGCCGCAACGCCAATGGTACTGATATTTGAGTGCGCCCCGCTCTGCGCCTCGGGAATCAGTTCCTCTACGACCACATAGATCATTGCCCCGGCGGCAAATGCCAGAAGATACGGGAGCAGCGGAACTACAAATCCGGTCAGGAGGATCGTCAGGAGCGCTGCCGCCGGCTCTACGATCCCAGAGAGCGCACCGTAGGCGAAAGCACGTTTCTTCGTCAGCCCCTGGCTCCTGAGGGGCATGGATATGATGGCTCCTTCCGGAAAGTTCTGGATGGCGATCCCGACGGACAGAGCAAAAGCGCCTGCCAGCGTCATCGCCGTATTTTCTGTAAGCGCCCCTGCAAACGTGACACCCACTGCCATTCCCTCAGGGATATTGTGGAGCGTCACCGCAAGGACAAGCATCGTTGTTTTTTTTAAATGCGCCGGCACCCCCTCCGGTTTCTCATCCGTAAAATGAAGATGAGGCGTAAGAGTGTCAAGCAGCAGCAGAAACCCCATTCCCAGCAGGAATCCCACTGCCGGCGGCAGCCACGGCACGCCGCCCTTTTCCCCCGCCATCTCGATGGCAGGGATCAGAAGAGACCAGACGGACGCCGCCATCATCACTCCTGAGGCAAACCCCAGAAGCAGCTTCTGAAGACGTTCGTTCATCTCCTTTTTCATGAAAAATACCATTGCCGATCCCAGTGCGGTACCGGCAAATGGTATCAGAATCCCGATCATTGTATTACTGTTCATATGTTCTCTCCCTCTGTCCGGTATGCCGTTTTCCCGGCACACATCCATACACGGTTATTTTTCTCATTATCATATCATATGCATGCGGGAGAGTTTTTGTCAATGCCCTATACGCTTTCTGCCAGCTCTTTTCCTGCAGCCCGGCATTCTTCCAGCGCCTCATCGCCGGGAGCTTCATTCGCGATAACGCCCTCTTTTCTTACAAGCACGGCTCCTGCAGTTTCCATGCGCTTTGCCCAGTCTCTCATCCATTCTCCGTCACCCCAGCCATAGGATCCAAACAGAAGGATTTTCCTGCCGGACACAAGAGGCTCCAGCGCCTCCACAAAGGGCTCCATCTCCGTCTCCTCGAGCTGTTCCGCTCCCATAGACGGGCAGCCCAGGGCAAACGCCGTCTCAGATCCTACTGCTGATGCATCTGCACTCCCCACTTCGACGACCTCCGCATGCATCCCCGCGGCATTGATCCCTTCCGCCACAGCTTCTGCCATAGCCTGAGTATTCCCTGTTCCACTCCAATATACTACTGATATGCTCATGTTTCTCTCCTCCATTTCAGACTTTGCCTCTATACGGCGATCTCCCGGATGCTTTTTCCGGTCAGAAATTCATTTACCGCACAGTCCTTCGCGCGGTCATACTCCTTGAAAATCATCCTGGCGCGGGCAAGGTCACTGTAGACCTTCCAGTAGCCGATCATGAGATATTTCTGCCCTTCATTCTCAATAAAACCCTTTACATCTTCCGGCGGATATCCCAGAAAAACACCGATCTCATGGGGAAATCCCAACCCCCGTTTTTCAAAGCTGCCGACCCGCTCCGCAAGCCTGTCCAGCATACGGGCAAGATCCATATGCGCATATCCGTACTCCTTTATCAGCGCACAGAGTTTTTCATCCCGGAGATGTGCTTCCAGTTTATCCGGGCGGTAAAAAAGGACAAGACATTTTCCTCCCGAACCGGACAGCCTCCGGTAGCAGACATCCGATCCG
>DXEY01000129.1 GCA_019114745.1 Candidatus Mediterraneibacter colneyensis
GAGCTTGTCGTAACGACGGATCTTGAAATGCTGAAGCCCTATCTCAACTGTTACCTTTATAAATAAAAAAGGTGGACTTTAAAGGTTTAGTGTGCTAAAATATAACAGTAGTCTGAAATGACTGCCTGATACGGGCAGGGTGTTTCAGACAGATTTATGCCATGAAAAAGGAGACAGGGGTAATATGAGTAAAAAGATAAGGACGGAGGCAGTGGATAGCCTTTTTGAAGCCGTGCTCAGCCTGAAGAATAAAGAAGAATGTTATATTTTTTTTGAAGATATCTGTACGATCAACGAACTCCTTTCACTGTCACAGCGCTTTGAGGTGGCAAGGATGCTGCGCGAGCAGAAGACCTATCTGGAAATTGCGGATAAGACCGGAGCTTCTACGGCGACGATCAGCCGTGTAAACCGCTCGCTGAATTATGGAAACGACGGATATGATATGGTCTTTGAACGGATCGGAGACAACAACATAGAATAAACGGATAAAAATAACAGCCGGAACCTGTATGGGCTCCGGCTGTTCTTCTACTTCTCTGTATTTTTTTCCGCGTCTTCCTTTGCGGCAAGCTCATCTACGATTTTTTCGATCATCATTTTTTTGAGATAGACGTCAAAACTTAAGCTGCAGATAAATGCGAACAGCTTCAGTTCCTCCCGGTCATCGCCTTCTTCCATGTCTGAGAAAGCGGCCTGGGACTTTTCGTAGGCTTCCCTTATGGACGCTTTCATCGGCTCAATGCGCGACTTTTCCATCTCGCAGACTTCTTTGTACAGATCCGAAAGTTTTAATTCACTGTCCGGGGTAAAGTACTTCTCTCGCAGAGGCTTGAGTACGGTTTCAATATCCTTGATGGACAGGATATTTTTAAAATAGTAGATCAAAATGAGCAGGAGTACGTGCTCTTTTGAGTATTTCTTTTTTACGGAAGGCGGAAGGAGATTGTTTTTTGTATAATTATTGATCATTGTTTTTGTGAGGATCTTATCACTGCCGTACCGTTTGGTAGCTGAAAAATGGTCGTCCATAAAGGTTGTGACCTGATCCATATATAAGTCAATATTCGGTATCTCTTCCGGCCGGATGTAATCTACATGATCCAGGCTTTGCAGTATGCTGTTCAGAATATCATTCGTATCAATTTTCATATTATCACCTCAGTATATTCATTATATAGTACTGAAAACCAGATGACAAGTAAAATTTGCGCTGCTCAGGAAGCCGAATTTGCGCTGCGCGGGGCAGCCGTGAGATCTGCGAAGCCCTGCGTCAGCCTGACCATGCCTGTGCGATAGCGGATCATCCCGGCATCCCGCATTGACAGGCATATTCCCGCTATATTATAATGACGGGCAGGACGCTGATTAAGAACCGCAAAGATAAGGAGATACATATGAGCATATACGATACGTTAAACAAACCCCAGAAGGAAGCTGTCTATTACACGGACGGACCGCTTCTGATCCTGGCAGGCGCCGGGTCGGGCAAGACGAGAGTCCTGACGCACAGGATCGCATATCTGATCGAAGAGCTGGGAGTAAATCCGTGGAATATCCTCGCGATTACATTTACGAATAAGGCGGCAGGCGAGATGCGCCAGAGGGTGGACTCGCTGGTGGGGTTCGGCTCAGAGAGTATCTGGGTGAGCACATTTCACTCCATGTGCGTGCGCATCCTGCGCAGATATATCGACAGGCTGGGATACGATAACCGGTTTACGATCTATGACACGGACGATCAGAAAACACTGATGAAAGCTGTATGCAAAAAAGTTGACATCGACACAAAACAGTTTAAAGAACGTATGCTGCTCTCTGTGATCTCATCTGCAAAAAATGAAATGATCCTGCCGGAAGAGTTTGAGCTGAATGCCGGCGGCGATTTTGTACAGCTGAAGATCGCAAAAGTCTACCGGGAGTATGAAGCGCAGCTTAAGGCAAATAATGCTCTTGACTTCGACGACCTTCTGGTGAAGACAGTCCAGCTTCTCCAGACACAGCCCGACGTGCGCGAGAATTATCAGGAGCGGTTCCGATATATCATGGTAGACGAGTACCAGGATACGAATACCGTACAGTTCAAGCTGGTCAGTCTGCTGGCGGGTAAATACCGGAATCTCTGTGTGGTGGGCGACGACGACCAGTCCATCTATAAGTTCCGCGGGGCAAATATCAGGAATATCCTTGATTTTGAAAAAGAGTATCCCGATGCGAAAGTGATCAAGCTGGAGCAGAACTACCGCTCTACAGAGAATATCCTGAACGCTGCGAACAGCGTGATCAGCAACAATAAGGGCAGAAAAGAAAAGACGCTGTGGACGGACAACGGAGAAGGGGAAAAGATCTGCCTGAAGCAGTTTGATACAGCATATGATGAGGCGGAGTATATCGCGGAAGATATCCGGCGCGAGGTGCGGGAAGGGGCTTCCTACAATGACAGCGCCATCCTTTACCGGACAAACGCCCAGTCCCGTCTCTTTGAAGAAAAGTTCGTGGCTATGAGCATACCATATAAGATCGTAGGCGGGGTAAATTTCTACGCCCGGAGGGAGATCAAGGATGTGCTGGCGTATCTGAAAACCGTGGACAACGGTCAGGATGATCTGGCTGTCCGCAGGATCATCAATGTCCCCAAACGCGGGATCGGGCTGACGACGATCAACCGCATACAGGAAGCGGCAGATGCAAGGGGAATCTCATTTTATGAAGCCCTTCTCGCACCGGAGCTGATACCGGGCGCGGCAAGGAGCGCATCCAAGCTGGATTCCTTCGCCGCCCTGATCGAGTATTTTAAAGGACAGGCGGAGAAGGAGAGCCTGACAGATCTGCTCAACGAGATCCTTGATATGACCGGATATGTCCAGAGCCTGGAAGGAGACGATCCGGCGGATCTGGAGAGCAGAGTGGAGAATATCGACGAGCTTCTCAACAAGGCTGCCGCCTATGAGGAAGACTGCGCGGACAGGGACGAGAAGCCTACTCTCAGCGGATTCCTCGAGGAAGTGGCTCTCGTGGCGGATATCGACAGTCTGGATGAAAATCAGGATTATGTAGTGCTGATGACCCTCCACAGCGCAAAAGGACTGGAATTTCCCCATGTGTATCTGGCGGGGATGGAGGACGGCCTGTTCCCGAGCTATATGACCATTACCGGGGATGATCCCGAAGAGCTGGAAGAGGAGCGCCGGCTCTGCTATGTGGGGATCACCAGGGCAGAGCAGAAACTCACCATGACTGCCGCCAGGATGCGGATGGTGAGAGGCGAGACCCGGTACAATAAACTGTCGCGGTTCGTAAAAGAAATCCCGCAGGAACTGTTGGATATGGGGAGCGGAAGCCGTTTACAGGCGGGGGCGTCCGGCGGATATGCAGCAGAAAAGCCATATGTGAGCAAAGCATCCAGACAGCCCTTCCATACCCTTACAAAAGGAAGCCAGCTTACGGCGCAAAAAGGCGGGACGCTGTCTTACGGCGTGGGAGACCGCGTGCGGCATGTGAAGTTCGGCGAAGGTACGGTTCTTGATATCAGAGAAGGCGGACGGGACTATGAAGTGACCGTAGAGTTCGACACGGCGGGCGTAAGGAAGATGTTCGCAATGTTTGCGAGACTGGAGAAGATTTAGAGAAGAAATTCAATAAATTAGTAGTAATCTCAAATTGATAGTGTTATAATAATTAGAAAGTAAGCGCTGTCTCAGGGACAGGGAAAGGACGTGTATT
>DXEY01000014.1 GCA_019114745.1 Candidatus Mediterraneibacter colneyensis
GGGCCGCATTTTTTGATTACGGGGTATTCCGGTTGTTCCCGGTGATGTGGTATAGTGATATAATAGACATTACTTGAGATGAGATTATTCAACCGGGAAGGAGAAGGAGTAATGGAACGGTACAAAGATAATGGATTATGTGAGTTTTTAAAAGAAAAATACCAGAACAATGAGAAGAGCAGCGATATTAAGTTTTTTGATACAGATAAAAGCCTGCTGATCGTAGCAGATAAAAAGACATCCATTCCGCTCTGTATGATCATTGATGACAGAGTTGAGAATGATACGGATCCCGGAACGCTTTCAGAGAGTGAAATGTATCATGGAAACATTTGTTATAGGATTGCAAAGCAGGCGGGACTGCCGTTGTTCTGGATCCGGTATGTTGACTGTGAGATCCTGAGAAATGACGATCATGTGTATTTATGGGATTCCGCTAATATGGAAGGGCGCTTTCAGAAGATCCGGCTGCGCCAGATGACGGATATATTGGGCAGATACGAGATCAATGCATGGCTTGAGAACCGGACGCCGCAAAAGAGGAAGAACGACAGCCTGTCAAGCGCTTTTCATATCTGGCAGCGGGAGTGCCTGCACGTAGGGATATTTGCTGATATCGACCTGATCAGGATGCGGGGAGACCGGGTGGTCGAGCTGATCGAACTGAAGAGATCATACATTCATTTTGACAGTTGGAATCCCTATAATAACGATATTAATAATTTTTCTATTTTATCGAATTTCTGCCAGAAGCTCGGGAACGTGGACTTCCACATCGTTTTTAACGCGCAGCTTCGCTGGATGCCCCGCAATCTGCCGAAAGAGGAACGGGGCTATTACAGGGCGATAGAGAAGAAGGGCGAGGTGTATTACGATAAGATCGATGTGCTCAAACTGTATCGTGTGGAACACAGGGAAAAGGTCTATTATTATCCCCTTCCCTATCCGGTGCTGCTGGGGACAATCCGGCTGGAGGATTATCTGGACTACGAGAGATACAGAGCTTTTCTCGGCGCGGCGAAATAATGCGGGCATGTATTTTAGAGAGATTTTAAAGAAGGAACATTTTGAATGGACAAATTGCGGATGCAGACTGCCAATTTGGCGGATGAGAATTACAGGACATTATTAAAACTGTTTCCGAATGCGGTGACGGAGACGATAACGGGATATGATGAAAACGGAAAGGCGATCGTAGAGCGGGCGATCGATGCGGACGTCCTCAGGCAGGAGATTTCCTGCCACGTGGTGGAGGGCGTGGAAGAGCGCTACCAGTTCACCTGGCCGGGCAAGAAGAAGGCGATGCTGCTGGCGAATACCCCGGTTTCGGCGGCGCTGAGACCATGCCGGGAGGAGAGCGTTGATTTTGGCAGAACAGAGAACCTCTACATCGAGGGGGACAATCTGGATGTCCTTAAACTGCTCCAGGAGACGTATCTGGAAAAGATCAGGATGATCTATATCGATCCCCCGTATAATACGGGAAACGATTTTGTGTACAATGACACTTTCGCAGAGCGTATGGATGAGTACCTTGCGGACAGCGGGCAGTTTGACGATATGGGGAACCGGCTGGTACAGAACACGGAGAGCAACGGAAGATTCCATACGGACTGGCTCAATATGATCTATCCGAGGCTGAAGGTGGCAAAAGGTCTGCTGTCAGACGACGGCGCGATCTATATTTCCATCGACGAGACGGAGCATGACAATCTGAGAAAGGTGTGCGATGAGATCTTCGGAGCAAATAATTTTGTCGCGGACATTGTCTGGAAACGCAAGAGGGGACGGGACAACAGCGCGAGATGGTTCAGCAGGGCACACGAGTACTGCCTGCTGTATGCGAAGAATAAGCAGTCGTTTGAGACAGGGTATCTGGAGCTGGATGAAGAAACGAAAAAGGCATATAAAAATCCCGACAATGACCCGAGGGGCGATTACCGTATGCTCGGCTGCTGGGCAAGAGGCACCCAGGGCGGCGTCAGATATGATTTTACGACGAAGGACGGACAGTATTTTCCTGAGAGACTGTGGCTGTTCAGTAAGGCCAATATGAAAAAGCTGGACGCTGAGGACAAGCTGGTCGTACGGGGGGACAACATTTACCGGAAGATGTTTCTTTACGAAAATAAAGGGAAGATTCCGGAGACTCTGTGGGACGATGTGTCCAATGCGGCGAATGCCTCCGATGAGATCAAGAAGCTGTTTGACGGGATCGTATTTGATACGCCCAAGCCTACGCCGTATATCAAACGGATGCTGGAGATATCCACGCAGAAAGATTCTGTCATACTGGATTTCTTCTCAGGCTCGGCGACGACAGCCAATGCCGTTATGACGCTCAACGCGGAGGACGGCGGAAGCCGGAAGTACATCCTCGTCCAAGTGCCGGAGAAAGTCCCAGAGGGCAGCAATGCGGCAAAAGCAGGATATCATAATATCTGCGAGATCGGAAAAGAGAGGATCCGCCGGGCGGCAGAAAATCTGAAGAAAGCGCATCCTGACTGCGGGGCGGATTTTGGATTTAAAGTGCTGAAACTGGACAGTTCCAATATGAAGGACGTATATTACGATCCGGCAGAGATGGATCAGCAGTCTCTGGCGGATGGGGCGGATAATATCAAAGAGGACCGGACGCCGGAGGATCTGCTGTATCAGGTGATGTTAGATCTCGGGGTACTGCTCTCGAGCAGGATCGAAGAGCGGGAGATCGGGGGCAGGCGGGTATTCTTTGTTGACGGGGGATACCTCGCCGCGTGTTTTGACAGCGGGATCACAGAGGAGACGGTGAAAGCGGTGGCTTTGGAGAAGCCTCATTATGCCGTGTTCCGGGACAGCGGAATGGCGGACGACAGCGTTGCCGCCAATTTTGAGCAGATTTTTGCCGCGTACAGTCCCGGTACAGTGAGGAAGGTGCTGTGATATGAAGTTTAGTTTTAAGATACAGCAGTACCAGACCGACGCTGTGGACAGTGTGGCAGATGTTTTTTCGGGCCAGCCCCATTCTGTCCCGGCAAATTACAGGAACGAAGAGGTGGCGCTCTCCGATGCCGCCCTGCTTATGAATATCAGGGAGGTGCAGCAGAACAATAACGTAAAGCTGTCCGACGAACTGATCCATGATCTGGGAAGATGTTCCCTCGACGTGGAGATGGAGACGGGTACGGGAAAGACATATGTGTACATCAAGACGATGTATGAGCTGAACCGGCGCTACGGCTGGTCGAAATTTATCGTGGTCGTGCCCTCCATCGCTATCCGGGAAGGGGTAAAGAAGTCTTTTGAGATCACCCGGGATCATTTTATGGAACAGTACGGGGAAAAAGTACGGTTCTTTGTGTATAACAGCAAAAATCTGAACCAGTTGGATTCATTTTCCAGCAATTCCGGGATCAATGTCATGATCATCAACATGCAGGCATTCAATACTTCCATGAAAGAAGGGGGAAGGAGCAGGGAGGCCCGCATTATCTATGACAAGAGAGATGAGTTTGGCAGCAGGCGTCCCATTGACGTGATCAAAGAGAACCGTCCCATTATTATCATGGACGAACCGCAGAAGATGGGCGGAACCGCGACCCGGAAAGCGCTGAAAAATTTTACTCCGCTGTTCTGCCTGAACTACTCGGCGACCCACAAAACTCAGCACAATCTTGTCTATGCGCTGGACGCGGTGGACGCCTACAACCAGAGACTGGTCAAGCGGATCGAGGTGAAGGGCTTCCAGGTGAAGAATTACCGCGGAACGGATCAGTATCTGTATCTGGAAAATATCATCGTGTCTCCGAAGCATCCGCCGAGAGCGCGGATCGAGTTTGAGATCAGATATGACAGATCCATCAACCGCGAAACGAGGATCCTCCGCGCGGGGGATAACCTGTATGAGCTGTCGAAAAAAATGGAACAGTACAAAGGATACCGCATTTCCGAGATCGATCCCTCAGCGGGGACGGTCGCTTTTACGAACGGAGAAGTGATCCGCAGGGGAGATGTGACGGGCGATGTATCTGAGAAGGATATGAGAAGAGTCCAGATCCGCGAGACGATCATTTCCCATATGGAGAAGGAGGAAGCGCTGTTTGCCCGCGGGATCAAGACGTTATCCCTGTTTTTTATCGACGAAGTCTCCAAATACCGGATGTATGACGAGGATGGAGAAGAACTTATGGGCGAATATGGCAGGATGTTTGAGGAAGAGTACCGTGATGTAGTGAAGGGCTATATGACGGATTCCGACACTCCTTACCAGAGATATCTCGCAGCGATTGAAGCAGAAGATACCCATGCAGGCTACTTCAGCATTGATAAAAAGGGGCGTGCGGTCAACAGCGCGACGAAGAGGGGAAGCGATTTGTCGGACGATATTTCGGCGTACGATCTGATCCTGAAGAACAAAGAGCGGCTGCTCAGTTTCAGCGAGCCTGTCCGGTTTATTTTTTCCCACTCTGCCCTGAGAGAGGGGTGGGACAATCCGAATGTGTTCCAGATCTGCACCCTCAAGCACAGCAGCAGCACGACGATGAAGAGGCAGGAAGTGGGGCGTGGGCTCCGCCTTTGCGTAAACCAGGAAGGAGTCCGGATGGATGAGCAGAGTCTTGGCAGGGAGCTGGTGCATCAGGTCAACAAGCTGACCGTTGTTGCCAGCGAGAGCTACCGGGATTTTGTCACAGATCTGCAGAGGCAGATCCGGGAAGTGCTTTACGACAGACCTGCCCGGGCGTCCATTGAATATTTCACCGGGAAGATGGTGCGGGTGGACGGCGTTCCCCGGAAGATATCCGGCAGACAGGCGGCGGCGATCTACCGGTATCTGATCAGAAATGACTACATCGACGACAGGGAGCAGATCACAGAGAAGTACCGTGAGGATCTTGCAGACAGCAGGCTGGCGGCGCTTCCGGAGGAGCTGGCGCCTATGACAGAGGGGATCCACAGGCTGGTGCAGAGCATCTTTGACGACAAGGTCTTAGATGAGATGGTCCGCGACGGAAATGAGACGGTGATCACAGAGAATGAGCTGAACGGGAATTTTTACAGCAAAGAATTTCAGACGCTGTGGAAGCATATCAATCACAAGTATGCGTACACGGTTGATTTTGACAGCGGGGAACTGATCAGGAGATCCGTGGAACAGATTGACCGGGAGCTGTTCGTATCCCGTCTCCAGTATACCGTGTCCAGGTCGGAGCAGCGCGAGATCATAGACGCCGACATGGTAAAGGCGAATCATTCTTTCCGGGAAGTACAGACGGTCACAACTGCGCCCGCGTATTCGGAAACGAGCGGGATCAGGTACGATCTGATCGGCAAGATCGCGGAAGGTACTGCTCTGACAAGAAAGACTGCGGCTGCTGTCCTTGAGGGGATCAGCCCGGATAAGTTTGCCATGTTCCGCAACAACCCGGAGGAATTTATCACAAAAGTCGTCCGGCTGATCCGTGAGCAGAAGGCAGTCCTGGCGGTGGAGAATATTTCGTACCGGCAGATCGAAGGAGCATATGACGACTCGATCTTTACGTCGGAAAAGCACGCCGGCATCGACCGGGCGTACAGGGCGAAAAAGCATATCCGCGATTATGTGTTTACGGACGGCACTGCCAGAAGGAGCGTAGAGCGCAGGTTTGCCGAGGAGCTGGACGGCGCAGACGAGGTCTGTGTCTATGCAAAACTGCCGAAAGAGTATGCGATCCCTACCCCCATGGGAAATTATTCTCCTGACTGGGCGATCGCGTTTAAAGAGGGCACGGTCAGACATATCTATTTTATCGCGGAGACGAAAGGCACGATGGACAGCCTGGAACTCAGACCGGTGGAAAAGGCAAAGATCGCCTGCGCGAGAAAACTCTTTAACGAGATATCCACGGAGGATGTGGTCTACCATGATGTGGACAGTTATCAGAATTTGCTAAATGTCATGGACAGCATTGATAAGTTGACAACATCACCGTAAAGATGATATGATAGTTACCGGCAGATAAACTGCCGGAAAGAAACATCACAGTTTGAGTAATAACCGATTTTATAAGAGGGACATTCAGAGTTAAGGCTCGCAGTCTGCCCTTTTATAAAATCGGTTTTTTGTAATGGCGACGAGCCAAAGTCCGGGCCTGCGCCTGTTCTTAACTCTGAAAATTAAAAATTTTGGAGGTAAAGAAGATGCAAAACAATGATTCAAACTGTGAAAAGAAACTCAATAAACAGATGGCCTGCGGATTTGCGGCGTATATGATGGCGGGGAGCCTGTTCAGAAAATGCAGGTGCTCCAACTCCCTGGAGGCACGTCATCTGTACCTGTATTACAGGGAAATGTCCCCGTCCTGGCAGATCGCTGCCGAGGATGGCATCCTGCAGGCGCTCTCAAAGCTGGATCAGAAGTGGCTTGATATGGCGCAGAGCCTTTATTGTGAGGCCCGTTTTCAGCGGAACCGGGACGTGTACCAGCTGTGGTTCTATACCGGAGGGTTCGGGGATCTCATCCTGCGGCTGGACGGGAGCGGGAGGCTTATGGAGCTCAGAATTGTCTGAGCTCCACAAGCCGGGTATACAGAAACTGTTTTCCTGTCTTATCCATCCCGCCTGTGGTATAATGACTGCGGGAACTTCCGATCATTTACAGTATGACAGGCGGTGGATAAGATGAGGATATGGATGGAAGAACACAGAGACGGGGATCATTTTGCAGCCCGGATCACGTCGTGCATCCTGCTGCTGGTATTGTTTGCGGTGGCGATGCCCGTTGGAGTTACGCTGCTGGCGCTTTATTTTGGCTGGGAGATCACTTCGGTCACAATGACGGCGTGTATCGCGGATGTAATCCTTACGGTATGGGGAGCGAGAGCCATCGGGAAACGGGTACAAAGGTACTGTACCGTGTTCTGCCAGGACGACCAGGACGAGCTGTTTGCGGTGGACATCCAGAAATTTGCCGGATACAGCAGAGGGCTTACCGGGTATATCAGGATGCTCCGCAACATGCAGCGCACGGTGAGAAATCTCAGGGAACGGCATGTGCTGGAGAAATATATGCGCGACAAGGACAGCCTGCACGGGCTGGAAACGTGGATCCTTGCGGTAGTGGAGCTGAAGGCAGTGCGCAGCGGATATATGGCGGACTGTAAGGTGAGATACCCGAACGGAAAGGCAGGAAGGAAGAAATATCTGCTGGTCAGCGGATATGAAAATGAGGAAGCACTGATCACCGCATTTGAGAGAAGAAAATGCCGTGAAAGATAAAATCAGGAGCCGGAAACGGCTCCTAAAATATTATCTCAGCCTGTCGGCGTACTTCATCGATCACCCGGATGGCGCCGAGGGAGTACTGCAGATATTTATGGTTGATCTCATCTTTTTCGATCAGCCTCAGGAATTCTTCTATTTCATAGACCATATTGTTTTTGGCGGGGGTATAAGGCAGGATCTCGCTGTACCCTCCGGTGAGCGGATCTTTGCATCCTGTGCGCAGACGGAGCTCAATGCTTGTCGGGATGCTGATGCCGTCGATCAGGATCGAGCCTTCCTCGCCCTGGATCACGCTTGGGGTGACGGAGGCAGTGATCTTCGAGTATACGGCTTCCGCGGTCATATCCGGGTATTCCATGAGTACGATCCCGCCGCCCTCAAATCCGTTGTGCAGCTTTACTGAGGATGCTTTGACGGATTGGGGCATTCCGAAGAAGCGCACGAGGGAATGGATACAGTAGACCCCGATATCCATGACCGCGGCATTTCCCAGTTCCGGGCTAAACGCATTGAGAACCGTTCCTCCACGATCCGAAAAGCGGGATCAAAGTCAGGGCGCATCGCCTCCAGGAGGACGACGCGGTTCTGCTGCGCGCAGTCGATCATAGCGCGGACTTCCTCCTCATTGACCGCCATTACTTTTTCACATAATACATGTTTCCCGCATTCCAGCGCGCGGATGGTCTGCCCGCAGTGGGCAAAGTTTGGGGACGCCACATAGACCGCGTCGATATCTGAGGCGAGAAATGCTTCGTAGTCGTCATATACATGGGGGATCTGGAGCTTTCCGGCAAATGCATCCCCGGTCTCTTTTTTTCTGGAATAGACAGCGTGGAGCACAGCTCCCGGCACCTGCCGGGCGGCATCGGCAAACCAGTCGCTGATAAAATTTGTCCCGATGATTCCGATCTTCAGTTTCATGATCAATCCTCCTGATAAAATACAATTTACGAATCTTATGCAAAAAATTCCGCCGTCGCGCGGATCAGGTACTCGGTGTCTTTTACCCCGGCGGTCTCGTAAGGCGAATGCATGGCGAGCTGGGGCAGCCCGATATCTACAGTATTGAGGGCGACCTGAGTATTGGAGATATTCCCCAGCGTAGAGCCGCCTGCCATGTCGGAGCGGTTTGCAAAAGTCTGGACGGGGACTTCTGCTCTTTTGCAGATATCCCGGAACATGGCGGCGGACACTCCATCGGTACAGTATTTCTGGTTTGCGTTGAACTTGAGGACGATGCCGCCGTTTATGTAGGGGCGGTTGGACGGATCGGATTTCTCCGTATGGTTCGGGTGGACGGCGTGTGCGTTGTCGGCAGAGAGCATGAGGCTGTCCGCCAGGTGGATGAGATAGTCTTCCCGGGACATGCCGAGGCAGTCGTGGATCCTGAGCAGGGTATCGCGGAGGAAGGTTGAAGCCGCGCCCTGCTTTGTCGTACTTCCAACCTCTTCGTTGTCCAGCATGCAGTGGACAGCCAGGCAGTCTTTTTTTGCCCCTGCGAGAAATCCGCGGAGTGAGGCAAAAGTGCACTGAAGGTCGTCCAGCCGTCCGCAGGAGATGAACTCCCCGGAGGCGCCCCAGATACTCGCCTTCTCCCTGTTATAGAGGAAGAGATCGTGTCCGAGGATCTCATCTTCTTCTACTCCTGCGGCGTCTGCCACTGTTTTCATAAAGGTTCCTTTTGCCGTCAGGCTGCCATAGAGAGGGAGCATATCCTTCTGGGCGTTGTACTTATAGCCGGTATTGGCGTCTCGGTTCATATGGATGGCGAGATTTGGAATCAGGAGCAGATCCCGGTCTACATTTACCAGCTTTGTGAGAAATGTGCCTGAGGACGGATCTTTGACAATGACTCTTCCCGCCACAGACAGCGGGCGGTCAAACCAGGGGGCACAGAGCATCCCGCCGTACCGCTCTGTGTTGAGACGGATGTAGTGGCTGTCCGATTCGAGCTCAGGGTTTTCCTTGATCTTGAAGGCAGGGGAGTCGCTGTGGCTCGCCAGGATGCGCATGCCGGAGAACTCCCGGGCAGGTATGGTGAATGCGATCAGGGAAGAACCATTCCGGGTGACGAAATATTTTCCGCCCGGCCGGATCTGCCATTTCCTGTTTTCGTACAGTTCGGTGTAGTTTTCATTTTCCAGGGCTTTTTTCATATTTGCAGCAGCGTGGAAGCAGGACGGGCTGGCTTCCAGAAACTGTGCCAGTTCTTTGGAAATCGTGAGGTCTGTCATGACCGTCTCCTCCTTTTTCGTATTGTTTTCAGCATATAATCTGTATTCTTTGTTGTCAAGATGATATACTTGTGGCAAGGAGGATGGATACGATGAGGATATTGATCGCCGAGGATGAGAAAGATCTGAACCAGATTATAACAGGAAGGCTGAAAGCAGAGCATTACAGCGTAGACTTCTGTTATGACGGACAGGAGGCGCTGGACTATCTTGAGAGCGCGGAGTATGACGCCGTCGTGCTGGACATTATGATGCCGGTGCTTGACGGTTTAAGTGTATTAAAGAAAATGAGGCAGCGAAATGACAGCACCCCGGTACTGCTCCTGACCGCAAAGGACAGTATCGAAGATCGGGTCAGAGGGCTTGACGCCGGAGCGAATGATTACCTGGTCAAGCCGTTTGCGTTTGAGGAACTGCTGGCGAGGATACGGGTGCTGCTGCGCAGGCCCGCCGAGGCGCCCACTTCCTGTTATCAGGTCGCGGATCTGGAGGTGCATATGGATACGCGTCAGGTGAAGCGAGGCGGACAGGAGATCAAACTGTCCGGGAAGGAATTTGCCCTGCTCCGGTATATGGTTCAGAACGAGGGGATCGTTCTGTCCCGCGACCGGTTGGAAGAGCATCTCTGGAATTTTGATTATGCCGGAGGTTCTAATGTGATCGATGTCTATATCCGGTATCTGCGCAAGAAGATCGACGAAGGGCACGAGCCGAAGCTGATCCATACTGTACGCGGCGCCGGGTACGTGCTGAAGGTGGAAAAATGAGGAAAATATCGCTGAAACTAAAGCTGACATTATTATATACATTTTTCATGCTGCTTCTGACCTGTGCGGCACTGGCGATCCTGTTCTCGCTGAGCACCCGGGAGGTTCTGTCGTCCACCCAGTCCAGACTGGAGAAAAGGGTACAGGAAGGCGTGGAGAATATTGAATTAAGAAGCGGTGAGATACGGATCGACACAGATTTTTATTCGGTGGATCACGGCATATACCTGTCTCTGTATGACAGTGACATGTATTTTATGTACGGCAGAGTGCCGCATGGATTCGGAAGCCAGCCGGAGATATCGGACGGAGAAATGAGGACCATCAGGGATGGCAGTATGGAGTGGTATGTGTACGATATGTCTTACCGTCTTGCAGACGACCGCACAGTCTATATCAGGGGGGTTACGTCTGTGACAGATGCGGAGGAGAGCTTTACCGTGACGATCCGTTTCGCGCTGATCCTGCTTCCTCTCATGGTGCTGGCGACCGCAGTGACCGGATACCGGTTCACGCGCAGGACGCTCACTCCGGTGCGCAAGATCACAGATACGGTCAGGGAGATCCGCTCAGACGCGGATCTGTCCCGGAGGATCGGGCTGGCGGAGCCCGGGAATAAACAGCGGGACGAGATCTATACGCTGGCGGGGACATTTGACGAGATGCTCGCAGAGCTGGAGGAAGTATTAAAAAGGGAGCAGCAGTTTACCTCAGATGCCTCCCACGAACTGCGGACTCCTGTCAGTGTGATCCTGGCTCAGTGCGACGCTATGCTCACAGACGGGACTCTGACGGAAGAGCAGCGGGATCAGATTGCCCTGATACGCAGGAAGGCGAAGAGCATGTCGGATATGATCAGCCAGCTTCTTTTCCTGTCCCGCGCCGATCAGGGACGCCAGCCGCTGCACAGAGAGCAGATCGATCTGAGCGAGCTCACAGAGATGGTGCTGGAGGATCAGCAGATGCTGGCGGACGCAGACGGAAGAGGGATAAGGATCGAAGGCAGGATGTCGCCTGAAATCTTTGCTGATGTGGACGAGACGCTGTACATCCGTCTCCTTGCCAATCTGATCTCCAATGCCGTCCGGTACAGTAGTGAAAACGGAACGGTGGAAGTCTCGCTGGAAAAGAACGGCGGTGAGATCATTGGAAGCGTGAGAGACTTTGGCGAGGGAATCCCGGCGGAGGCACTGCCCCATATATGGGAACGCTTCTACCGTGCGGATTCGTCAAGGACAGAGGGCAGCTATTCAGGGCTGGGACTGTCTATGGTAAAATGGATCGTCCAGGCACATGGAGGAGACATATCTGTGGAAAGCACCGAAGGGGAAGGCAGTGTGTTTACCTTTCATTTTCCGGCGCAGGAAAAGTAATTGACAGTAAAATCAAAAAAATTTAAAAAATGAAATACTTTAATCTCTCTTTAATGTTTCCCTTTTATAGTGGTATCAACGAAACAAAATAAACTAAAAATAAAATAAACCATAAGGAAGGGAGAAACAAAATGAAAAGATTAGCGATAGCAGCAATTATCTCATTAACAGCAGCAGGAGTAGTGGCAGGATGCGGTGCATCCGGAGGCGGACAGGATATCGGACAGGACGCGGCGCTTGAGATCGCACTGGAGGACGCAGGAGTCAGCGAGTCCGATACTTCCAGACTTCAGGTGTCGGAGGAGAGGGACGACGGAAGAAAGACGTACGAGATCCGTTTTGATGCAGGCCAGACAGAGTACGACTACGAGATCCAGGCATCTGACGGGACGATCCTGAGCTCGGATGTCGAGAACCGTGACGGCGCTGCGGGAGATGACCAGAATGCCGGAACACAGAGCGGGACAGCGCAGACAGATGATGCCGCACAGAACGCTAATACAGCACAGAACCAGCAGGGAACCGGGACGGCGGATGTGGCAGTGAGCCGTGAAGACGCCATTGCGGCAGCACTTGCAAAAGTGCCGGGAGCTACGGAGAATGACATCCGGATCGAGCTGGAGTATGACGATGGAAGACAGAAATATGAGGGAGATATCATCTACAACCAGATGGAGTATGACTTTGAGATCGACGCGAACACAGGGGAAGTGATCAGCTGGAGCGAAGAGAGACCGTAGCTGCAGCAGGCAGAAGAATGCGGTGTGGAATCACGGGCAGGCATCGGGAAACAGAATCCTGATGCCTGCCTGTTTCGGAAGCTCTTCGGCCCTGCCGTTGGAGTAAAGAAATAGTCAGTTGATAAAAAAATAAATGAAAAGAGTATTGGTTCCTTGAGGTATAATGATTTCGACGAAAAAATAAAAACCGAAAGGAGTCCAATACTCATGGATATTATAACATTAAT
>DXEY01000130.1 GCA_019114745.1 Candidatus Mediterraneibacter colneyensis
TGAACTACTCCCTGTCACATATCATAACATATTCTTATTATAAAATAAATATTAATAATTTTATTTTATATATTTTTTATGATATGATAGCCCCGAAAACAAAAATCGGACTACGGAGGTCACATCAATGAATTTCCTGAAGAAGAACGGCGCGGGGCTTCTGCTCTGCCTTATCATCGCAATCCCATCCTGGTTCCTCGGGCAGGCTGTCCCTGTCATCGGCGGGCCTGTATTCGCCATCCTCGCAGGCATGGCTGTCACACTGATCCTGACAAAGAAGGAGCCTTTTACCGCCGGGATCAACTATACGTCAAAGAAAATCCTGCAGGCTGCTGTCGTTTTCCTCGGTTTCGGAATGAACCTGACCGAGATTCTCGCAAAGGGGAAACAGTCACTTCCGATTATCATTTCCACCATCGCAACGTCGCTGATCCTGGCATATATCCTGTACAGGGCATTGAAACTCCGTACAAATAACGCGATCCTCGTGGGCGTCGGCTCGTCCATTTGCGGGGGCAGTGCGATCGCCGCCACCGCCCCGGTCATCAATGCATCCGATGAAGAAGTGGCGCAGTCTATCTCCGTCATCTTCCTGTTTAACGTCGCCGCCGCACTGGTCTTTCCCGCACTTGGGGCGGCGCTGGGGCTGAGCAATGAAGGATTCGGGCTGTTTGCAGGAACTGCCATCAACGACACATCTTCCGTCACAGCCGCCGCCACAGCATGGGACGGCATCCACGGAAGCAATACGCTGGAGTCCGCCGCGATCGTAAAAATGACAAGAACACTGGCGATCATCCCGATCACTCTGGTTCTTGCCATCTGGCGCGGAAGAAAAGAAAAAAGCTCTGAGGGTTCTTCCTTCAGCTTGAAGAAATCTTTTCCGTTCTTTGTATTGTTTTTCGTGCTGGCGTCCGTCGTCACGACCGTATTCCAGCTCCCCGCTGCAGTGACGGATCCTCTCAAGGAACTGAGCAAATTCCTGATTGTTATGGCAATGGCAGCCATCGGGCTCAACACAAACATCATAAAGCTGGTCAAAACAGGTGCAAAGCCGATCTTCACCGGGTTCTGCTGCTGGGTCGGGATTTCGCTTGTAAGTCTCGGAATGCAGCACATCCTCGGAATCTGGTAGAGGTATATAAAACAAAAGAGCCTGAGCCGCAGCCTAAGACACAAATGGTCTTAGCTGCAGCTCAGGCTCTTTCACTGTTTTTCAGCTCTTACATTTCACCGAGCAGTTTATCGATGCTCACCAGCTTCACGCTGAGCACGAAGATCTCTGCCGCCACGGAAAGTTCCTCCGGAGTCGGATAAGACGGAGCGATACGGATGTTGCTGTCATGCGGGTCTTTGCCGTACGGGTACGTAGCTCCGGCTCCTGTCATCACAAGTCCTGCCTCTTTTGCCTTCGCTACGATCGCCTTTGCGCATCCGTCGAGCGCGTCAAAGGAGATAAAGTACCCGCCGAGCGGTTTGATCCAGGAACCGATCTCCAGACCGCCCAGCTCTCTCTCGAGCACGTCGATGACTGCCTCGAATTTCGGGCGCATGATGTCCGCATGTTTCTTCATGTGCTCCACGATTCCGTGCACATCTCCGAAGAAACGCACGTGGCGGAGCTGGTTCACCTTGTCATGTCCGATCGTCTGCATCTTCATCATATTGCGGATCTCATTTAAGTTCGCCTCGGAAGCTGCGAGCGCCGCGATACCGGATCCCGGGAAGCTGATCTTGGATGTGGAGGAGAATTTATATACCATATCCGGGTTGCCTGCCTTCTTACACTCGGACAGGATCTCAATCAGGTAGTCCTGCTTATCCTCATACAGGTGGTGCACGCAGTATGCGTTATCCCAGTAGATACGGAAGTCTTCTGCTGCAGGTTTCAGGTTTGCAAAACGGAATACCGTATCGTCGGAGTATGTGATCCCCTGCGGGTTGGAGTATTTCGGCACGCACCAGATACCTTTTACCGCCGGATCCTCATTTACATATTTCTCTACCAGATCCATATCCGGGCCTGTCGGCGTCATCGGGATATTGATCATCTCGATGCCAAAGTGCTCTGTGATCCCGAAATGACGGTCATATCCCGGCACCGGGCAGAGGAATTTCACTTTATCGAGTTTGCACCACGGAGTGCTGCCGAGTACACCGTGAGTCATCGCGCGGGCAACAGTGTCGTACATCACGTTCAGGCTGGAGTTTCCGAAAATGATCACATTGTCTTTCGGAACTTCCATCATATCTGCGAGAAGCTGTTTCGCCTCGGCGATACCGTCCAGTCCGCCGTAGTTTCTGCAGTCTACGCCGTCTTCGCAGGTCAGGTCAGCGCTGCTGTTGAGCACATCCATCATCCCCATGGACAGATTGAGCTGCTCTGCCGACGGTTTACCGCGGGACATATCCAGTTTCAGGCCTTTTGCCTTGATCTCTGTGAAACGGGCTTCCAGCCCGCTTTTCAGTTCCAATAACTCTTCTTTACTTAAATCTTTGTACGCTGTCATTGCAGGACTCCTCCACTCTTTCTCTTTTTTTCGTCACTTTTGCTATTGTATCGGATTTATGACGGTTCGTCAATGCTTTCTTGCATTTTTCACCCTGAAAATCAAGATTTTTTTCTGCCGGTACCACATTTTTTGAAATTCAGCATATCGCTTCATTCATTTCATGGTTTGCAGGACATATAAACAAAGACAGCGTTTCAGAAAAAACTGTCCCGAAACGCTGTCTTTAAATTAATGTCTTCTCTTCTTTTTTCTGGATCTCGACGACTTCTTACCGTTATTCTGTTTTACGCCGGATGTTTCCGCCGTCTTGCCGTCAGGGATTCCCTGCCTGTCCGGTTCTGCCGCACCTGAGATCTTCCCTCCTGTTCCGGCAGTACCGATGGCTGCCACAGCGCCCCGCCGGGTTTTCATCACATACCACAGAGCGCCGGTGATACATACGGATGTATATGCCCCGCAGGCGATACCGACCATAAGCGGAGCGGCAAATTCTTTAATGGAGCTCACGCCCAGTACATAGAGCATAACGACCATGATAAATGTAGTCAGGTTCGTATAAATACTCCTCGTCAGTGTCTGCGTGATACATCTGTTTACCAGAACCTGAAGATTTTCCTTTGTATTGAGTTTCATTTCTTCGCGGATACGGTCGAAAATAACGATCGTCGCATTGATGGAATATCCCACGATCGTCAGCATACACGCGATAAATGTGTTTCCCACTGAAACTCTGGCGATCACATAAAACGCCAGCACTACAAGTACGTCGTGTACCAGGGCGATAACCGCGCTGGACGCAAATCGTATATCTTTAAACCTGAACCAGATATAAAGCAGCATACATACTGTAGCGATGACCACCGCAACCACTGCATCTGCACGCATCTCAGAACTTACAGTAGAACTGATATTCTCAGTCCGGATATCTGCGGCTGCCACCTGGTAATTTTCTTCCATATACTGTGCGAACGCTTCCCGTTCCGTAAGATCCAGCGACTGAGTCTTAAATACGACTTCCGTGCTGTCCTGTACGGTCTGCACCTGGATATTCGGGTCTCCGGTAATCTCTTCCAGATCCGGTATCATCTCGCTGTCGATCTCATCCAGTGTATACTCCTCGGCAAACGTAACCGTCGTAGAAGTTCCGCCCACAAAGTCCAGGCTGTAGTTCATCGCACCGATGTCCCTCGCATGGTTGATCCCCATTCCTACAAAACCGCTCACGCACAAAACAGCCGAAATAATAAAGAACACTCTTTTCTTTCCGAGGAAATCAATCGGCTCACGCTTTTTCAGCTTCTTTGCATACAGTTTCGGATTCCTGATGCCGACAGCATAAAATGCATTGATGATCAGGCGGGTAACAAACAGCGCTGTAAACATAGACACCGCAATACCCAGCGCCAGAGTCTGGGCAAATCCCCTGACGGTTCCGCTTCCTCTCAGCCAGAGGACTGCTGCCGCGATCAGCGTTGTTACATTGCCGTCGATGATGGCCGACATCGCCTTGTGGAATCCGGACTTCAGAGCCGCGTGTACAGATTTTCCTTCAGCCAGTTCTTCCTTTACACGGGCAAATATAATAACATTGGCATCCACTGCCATGCCGATGCCCAGGATAATACCCGCGATACCGGGCAGAGTCAGCGTAATGTCAAATGCGTTCAGAAGCACCAGGATCAGCCCTGTGTAGACCAGGAGCGCAAGGCTTGAGGCAAATCCGGGCAGCCGGTACACGAAGCACATAAAGATACATACAATGACAAGTCCGATCACTCCTGCCAGAAGGCTGGTGCTGACCGCCTCCTGCCCGAGCTGGGCGCCGACCACCTCAGAACTGATCTCTTTCAGCTCGATGTTCAGCCCTCCGATACGGATGGTAGACGCGATATTGTCCGCTTCTTCGTAGGTCATATTTCCCTCAATGGTAGCCTGTCCGTTCTGGATAATGGCATCAACCTGGGGAACGCTGATCAGATCTCCGTCGTAATAGATAGCAATGGTATCATTTCCATTGTTGTACGCCTCTTCTGTCGCCTGGGCAAACGCCTCCGTACCCTCGTCGTTGAGTCTGAGCTGTACGCCGTACTGCGTTGCCCCTGTGGTGGAATCGGACATCGCACCCGCTGACGCCTCCTCCACTTCAGAGCCTGTCAGAACGATGGAGCCGTCTTCCTGGAGTTCCTCGATCGTCTTGTTCAGTTCATAGCCGGTTCCCTCTGCATTGAGCGTATAGTTCTCATTGCCTTCACTGTCCAGATGGCGGATGAAATACAGGGAGCCGGGCTGTCCCAGTTCCTCCAGTATCTGGTTGGCATCCTGCACACCCGGAATCTCGATACTGATCCGGTTATCGCCCACCTGGTAAGCCTGGGCTTCGGTGCTGTACTCCTCTACACGTCTCTGGAGCTTGTAAACCGTGTCGTCCATGTCCTCCTGGGACGGCGTCTCTCCGGCGGCTTCGTAGGTGATACTCACACCGCCCTCCAGATCCAGCCCGAGATTAATATTTCTCGCTGCTCCCATCCCTTTGGAATTAAGCCCGTGGATCGTAGTGAACCCGAGAAGCGCGATCACTGCGGCGACCAGGATCAGGCTCAATATACCTCTGCTCTTTTTCATGATCTCATGTCCTTTCTTATTCTCTGTCCTGCATATCTGCCAGGGCGGCTTTTATCATAATCGCGCACTCCACACGCTTGCGCTCCATCTCACAGCTCACCTCGTAAGTGTCGTTGATCGTGTGATGGAATTTATAGGAATTTGCCATACATCCTCCGCTGCAGTAAAATCTTGCGAAGCACTTACGGCAGCTTTCTTTGGAATATACGCTGCACCCGCGGAATGCATCCGCGATCTCCGGCTTTGTAATCCCCTCGTCCACATTTCCCATAAGGAACTCTTCCTGTCCCACAAACTGGTGGCACGGATACAGATCCCCCCACGGGGTAACGGCAAGGTATTCTGTTCCGGAGCCGCAGCCCGAGAGACGTTTCGAGACGCAGGGGCCGCCTTCCAGGTCTATCATAAAGTGGAAGAAGGTAAATCCTCTTCCCTCACGCTCCCTTTCTACCATGATCTTTGCGAGTCTGTCATACTCATCAAAAATCACCGGGAGATCTTCCCTGCGGATCGCATAGGGATCTGTGTCGTCTCCGACGACCGGCTCGATGGAGATCTGCTCAAATCCGAGCCCGGCAAAATGGAGCACGTCATTGGAAAAATCAAGGTTATTCCTTGTAAATGTTCCCCTTATGTAGTATTTCTGCTGGTTCCTGCTCTCCGCCAGTTTCTGGAACTTCGGGACGATCAGGTCATAGCTTCCTTTTCCGTTCCGGAATGGCCGCATCTTATCGTTGATTTCCTTTCTGCCGTCCAGGCTCAGCACTACGTTGTCCATCTCGCGGTTGACAAACTCCTGCACCTCGTCGTTTAACAGTACGCCGTTTGTTGTCAGGGTGAAACGGAAATGCTTGTCGTGGAGTTTCTCCTGTTCCCTTCCGTATGCCACCAGGTCTTTTACGACCTGCCAGTTCATCAGTGGCTCCCCGCCGAAGAAATCGACTTCCAGGTTCCTTCTCTTTCCGGAGCTGGCGATCAGGAAGTCCAGCGCTTTTTTTCCCACTTCAAAAGACATGAGCGCACGTCTTCCGTGATATTCTCCCTCTTCCGCAAAACAATATTTACACGCCAGGTTGCAGTCATGGGCGATATGCAGGCAGAGCGCCTTCACAACTGTTTTCCGCTGCTTCACCTCATCAATAAAATCCTCATAGACATCCCGGGTGAACAATCTTCCCTCGCGGGTCAGGGTGACGACCGCGTCCAGGATATCGTCAAGATCCTGTCCGCTGTATGTTCCTCCGAGCTTCTCCTTCAGATAAGACGCCGTCTCCGGCGCCTGCAGTGTCTCAGGCGTGTGGAACTCGTTTTGTTTCTCCAGCGCCCCGATCACGTCGTAAGCCGCCTGATCGACTACGTGCACCGCCCCGCTGTTTACATCGAGAACGATGTTATATCCATTATTCTGATACAAATGTATCACAACTGTACCTCACTTTCACACATGCATAAGGCAGCGGCTTTTTAGACCGCTGCCTTCCCCCTTGTTCTTTTGTCGCTGCGATATGATTATTTTCTGTTTTCGCAGGTCTGGTTTCCTACGGTACAGGATGTCTTGCATGCTGACTGGCATGATGTCTGACATTCTCCACATCCGCCTTTTTTTACTG
>DXEY01000131.1 GCA_019114745.1 Candidatus Mediterraneibacter colneyensis
TTAAGGTTCGCGGTACAGAAACAATAATATCATGCTGTGACGGGAGAGTCAATGTATGCCGGCGTTCTACAGGATTCCCAGGTGTTCCAGCAGGATCTTGATGCCGAGGAGGATCAGGATAGCGCCTCCCGCAAATTCTGCTTTTGATTTATATTTTGTGCCGAATACATTGCCGATCTTTACCCCGGCAGCAGATATAATAAATGTAGTAACTCCGATAAATGAGACGGCGGCAATGATGTGTACATCAAGGAATGCAAAGGTGATGCCCACTGCGAGGGCGTCGATGCTGGTCGCCACTGCGAGCAGGAACATTGTTTTGATGTCGAGGCAGTCGTCTTCTTTTTCCTCTTCTTTTGAACAGGCTTCCTTGATCATGTTTGCGCCGATAATGCCAAGCAGGATAAATGCGATCCAGTGGTCGACGGCGGTGATCTTATCCCGGAACTGATAGCCGAGCAGATAGCCGATGGCGGGCATCAGTGCCTGGAATCCTCCGAACCAGAGCCCTACGATGGCCGATTTTCTGGCTGAAATTTTCGGCATGGCAAGCCCCTTACAGATGGATACTGCAAAAGCGTCCATAGACAGACCTACAGCCAGAATAAACAATTCTAATAATCCCATATATTTTTCTCCTTATGTACGTGGCGCCGGCCGCAGCAGGCGCGGTGGTGATAACGGTCCGCACAGGGAAAAAGGCAATAAAAAAAGCAGGCACACGCTGCACCTGTCATTGAAAGCATGCACAGCAAATAAACTGTACATGAGTCTCATTATTTAAGATAAGCCAGGCTCCGCTCAGAACCAGTATGTTGACTTACCACGCAGGAATACGCCAATTACTCCCTCACGAACTGATAATATATTATCATTAGCAAAGCCGGTTTGCAAGATAAAATTTTGAGAACAGGAGCGTTCACAGGATTGACATATTTCTCTGCTAGACTTACATTAATAAAAATGGATGCAGTGCGTATATGCAGATAGGAGAAAGTAATGGAAAATATGAACATAAAGATACTGGTAGTGGATGACGAGAGCAGAATGAGAAAGCTGGTGAGAGATTTCCTTACAAGAGAGGGGTATACAGTGCTCGAGGCGGGGGACGGTATGGAGGCGATGGATATTTTTTATGAAGACAAAGATATCGCCCTGGTCATACTGGATGTGATGATGCCGAAGATGGACGGGTGGCAGGTGTGCCGGGAGATCCGGGAATCATCCAAAGTTCCGATCATCATGCTGACTGCCCGCTCGGAAGAGAGGGACGAACTGCAGGGATTTGACCTGGGCGTAGATGAGTATATTTCCAAGCCGTTCAGCCCGAAGATCCTCGTGGCGCGTGTCAACGCGATCCTGCGCAGAACGCTGGGAAATACGGACGGCGATGTGATCGAAGCCGGCGGTATTGTGATGGACAAGGCAGCCCATCTTGTGAAAATAGACGGACAGCCGGTAGAACTCAGTTATAAAGAATTTGAACTACTTTCCTATTTTATGGAAAATCAGGGCATTGCGCTGTCAAGGGAAAAGATTTTGAATAATGTATGGAATTATGATTATTTCGGTGACGCGCGTACTATAGACACCCATGTGAAAAAGCTCAGGAGCAAGCTGGGGGATAAGGGAGAGTATATCCGTACGATCTGGGGAATGGGATACAAATTTGAGGCGGACTGAACGGAAAGTCAGGAAATAAGCTTTAAATTGTGCTGCCCGGGATGGCGGCGGAACGGAGAAATTTATGAAGTACTCGATCAGAAGGCAGATTACGGCGATCTTTATCACCCTGTTTGTCTTTGTCCTGGGAGCCGTGCTCATTTTCAATAACGGATTCCTCGGCACCTATTATCTTTCACATAAAACAAAGGATCTGATCCGCACATATGATGAGATTGACGATACGCTCCAGGAAGGCAACCTGACGGATCAGTCCGTGCAAAGAGGAATCGTGATCCGGACAGAACGGGCAAACATTGACCTGGTCGTAGTGGACAGTGGAGGAGACGCGCTGCTTACGACTCTGAGCCAGGAGGATCCTCGTTTTAAGCAGATGCTCAGTGAGCCCTTTGGCCAGGCGATTAACTCGGATGATATACTGGAACAGAACGACAGTTTCACTGTATACAGGTCGACGACACAGGGGGTCAGCGGCAGTAATCTGGAATACCTGAAAATGTGGGGAAATTTTTCAGATGGCTCCTGGTTTGTAATGCAGAGCCCGCTTGCCAGTATCAGGGAGAGTGCGTCGCTTGCCAACCGTTTCCTCATCTATCTGGGACTGATCGGTCTGTCCGTCGGTGCAGTTTTTGTCTGGCTTTTCTCGCGGCGGATCACTCAGCCGCTTATGGAGCTGGCGCGCCTGTCACAGGAGATGGCAAATCTGAATTTTGACGCGAAATATACGGGCGGCGGTCCGGATGAGATCGGCGTGCTCGGGAGTAATTTCAACCGGATGTCGGCACAGCTCGAAAAAACCATATCAGAACTGAAGAGCGCAAACAACCAGCTTCAGAAAGATATTGAACAGAAAGAAAAAATAGAGGATATGCGCAACGAGTTCCTCGGAAACGTATCCCATGAACTCAAGACTCCGATCGCCCTGATCCAGGGATATGCGGAAGGACTTAAGGAAGGAGTCAACGATGATCCGGAGAGCCGTGAGTTTTACTGCGATGTGATCATGGACGAGGCAGATAAAATGAACCAGATGGTAAAGAACCTGCTGACGCTGAACCAGCTTGAGTTCGGATCAGATGAAGTGCAGTTTGAGCGGTTTGATATCGTGAACCTGGTTCGCGGCGTGATCGCAAGCTGTGAGATACTGATCCAGCAGGCGGGGGCGGACGTGGATTTTGTCGCAGATGAAAAGCTGTATGTGTGGGCGGATGAGTTCAAGACAGAGCAGGTAGTACGGAACTATCTGACGAACGCCATTCACCATGTGGCAAATGAAAAGCGGATCGAGATACGGATACGCCGGGAGGGAGACATCGCCCATATTACTGTATTTAACAGCGGTAAGCCGATCCCGGAAGGAGATCTTCCCAAACTGTGGGATAAGTTCTATAAAGTAGATAAAGCACATACAAGAGAATATGGGGGGAATGGAATCGGTCTGTCTATCGTCAAGGCGATCATGGAGTCGTTCCGGCAGAAGTACGGTGTCCGAAATTTTGATAACGGAGTAGAATTTTGGTTTGATCTTGACGCGAAAACAGAAAATACTTCTTTACATTAAAGCGAAAATGCGTTAAAATGCATATGTTATAGGAAAAACGTTAAGGCATACGGTATGCCGACTGACAACAGCGGCATTCAGTATGCCTTATATATGTTATGCCTGTTTTGACAGAATTACATAATAGTGTTTCTATGATATCTAAAGACAGATGAGAATAAGGAGGAGTAGACAATGTATGACAGGATCTACAGCGCCGTACAGTCGGTAGACGATTTCGTATGGGGATGGGGGATGATCGCGCTTCTGCTCGGAACGCACATTTTCCTCACGATCAGGACAGGATTTATCCAGAGAAAGACGATCACAAAAGGGATTCCGCTTTCCGTGTCGAAAGAAGAGGAGGCGGACGGAGAGGTCAGCCAGTTCGGGGCTCTCGCCACAGCACTGGCATCGACGATCGGGACAGGAAACATTATCGGCGTGGGAACGGCGATCGCCCTTGGAGGTCCGGGAGCCGTCCTCTGGTGCTGGCTTACGGGTGTATTTGGAATCGCTACAAAATATGCCGAGTCCCTGATCGCTGTAAAATACCGTGTCAAAACTCCTGACGGACGTATGCAGGGCGGTGCGATGTATGCACTTGAACGCGGGCTTAATATGAAATGGCTGGGCATGATCTTTGCAGTCTTTGCCGGATTTGCATCTTTTGGCATAGGATGCGCCACTCAGGTCAACGCGATCGCAGAAGTCTGCCAGGCAAATCTTGGGATCGATCCGTGGATCATCGGCGTAGTTGTCGCAGTCCTTACGGCATGCGTTATTTTTGGAGGAATTAAATCAATCGCAAGTGTTTGTGAGAAACTTGTCCCGTTTATGGCGCTGTTCTATGTAGTGGGATGCATTATAATTCTCGGCATTAACCATGATTTTATTATACCTACGATCCGGACGATCTGTACCCTTGCCTTTGCAGATGAAGGAGCGGTTGTCGGCGGTCTTGTGGGAGGCGGAATCCGCTATGCGATCCAGTACGGAGTCGCCAGAGGGCTGTTTTCCAACGAGTCAGGTATGGGATCCGCGCCGATCGCTGCCGCTGCGGCAAGGACGAAGAACCCGGTGCGGCAGGCGCTTGTGTCATCGACAGGTACTTTCTGGGATACCGTTGTCGTCTGCCTGATGACAGGTCTTGTGCTCGTATCAACGATGATGAAAAACCCGGAAATCGGAACCGGCGGTATTTCTGACGGCGGACAGCTTACAACAATGGCATTTTCACAGATACCGGTGTTTGGACCGTTCATTCTTGTTGTTGGTATCATTACATTCGCATATTCAACGACTCTCGGATGGGCTTACTACGGTGAGAGGTGCGTAGAGTATTTCTCGGGAAAGATCGGGCTGATCCCATACCGGGTACTTTATGTGGCAGTTGCTTTGATCGCTCCGGTACTTGCACTTGACCTGGTATGGCTGATCGCCGATATCCTGAACGCGCTGATGGCGATCCCGAACCTGATTGCCGTCCTGCTGCTCTCGCCGGTGATTGTGAAGGAGACGAAAAAGTATATCAATAATCTGGATAAGGTTGACGATACTCCGGTCCCTGTGGTAAAGACAGGAGCAGGCGGGGGAAAAAAGTGATCAGAGGAGCGTGAGAGTATGATAGCGGTCATTGATTACGACGCGGGCAATATAAAAAGTGTTGAAAAGGCACTGCAGCTTTTGGGAGAAGAAGTGGTGGTGACAGGAGAACGGGAGACGCTTCTGTCAGCGGATAAAGTGATCCTTCCGGGTGTGGGGGCATTTGGAGATGCTATGGCGGCGATCCGCCGGCAGGGACTGGATCAGGTGATCCGCCGGATCACAGACCGGGGAGTCCCTTTTCTCGGGATCTGTCTCGGCCTTCAGCTTCTGTTTGAGCGGAGTGATGAGGCGCCCGGAGTGGAAGGACTCGGAATCCTGAAAGGAGAAATACTGAAGATTCCGGAAACTCCCGGAATGAAGATCCCCCACATGGGATGGAATTCACTCAGACTTGAGAATGACGGGAGGCTGTTTCCCGGGGTTCCGGATAATCCTTATGTATATTTTGTTCATTCCTACTATCTGAAAGCTGCGGATGAAAGAATCGTGAAAGCGTCTACGGAATACTGTACCCATATCCACGCTTCCGTGGAGAAGGACAATGTGTTCGCATGCCAGTTTCACCCGGAGAAGAGCAGCGATGTAGGACTTCAGATCCTGAAGAATTTTGTGAAGCTGTAGGGCAGAAGGAGAGCAATATGTTTACAAAGAGAATTATCCCCTGTCTCGATGTGAACGGGGGACGCGTGGTGAAGGGCGTCAATTTTGTAGATCTTAGAGATGCGGGAGATCCCGTGGAGATTGCAAAAGCCTATGATAAAGCAGGTGCTGATGAACTGGTGTTTCTTGATATCACTGCCTCTTCAGACGACCGCGGCACTGTGGTGGATATGGTGCGAAAGGTCGCGGAATGTGTATTTATCCCATTTACAGTGGGCGGCGGAATACGGACGGTGGAGGATTTCAGGGCGCTTCTGCGGGAAGGGGCTGACAAAATTTCCATCAACTCTTCGGCGATCAACACCCCGGAGCTGATCAGCGACGCGGCAGATAAGTTTGGAAGCCAGTGCGTTGTCGTGGCTATTGACGCGAAGAAACGTCCGGACGGAAGCGGATGGAATATCTATAAAAACGGCGGGCGGATCGATACAGGCATCGACGCGGCGGAATGGGCAGAAAAAGTGGAAAAGCTGGGCGCAGGGGAAATCCTGCTCACCAGCATGGACTGCGATGGGACAAAGGCGGGATATGACCTTGAACTGACCAGAATGATTGCGGAGCAGGTATCCATTCCGGTGATCGCATCAGGAGGAGCAGGCACTCTGGAACATTTTAAAGAAGCGCTGACAGAAGGAAAGGCGGACGCTGCGCTGGCGGCATCTCTGTTCCACTATAAAGAACTTGAGATCCGACAGGTAAAAGAGTATCTGCAGAGGGAAGGCGTTCCGGTAAGATTATAAAAGATCAAAACAGTGAGTAGAAGGAGAAAGATCATGGCTGGACTGAATGGCGATTGGTACGAGGCGCTGAAGGGAGAGTTCTCAAAGCCGTATTATAAAAAACTATTTGAGACAGTAAATCAGGAGTACAGGACGCGCCTGATCTTTCCGCCTGCGGAAGATATCTTCAATGCGTTTCATCTGACTCCTCTCAAAGATGTGAAAGTCGTGATCCTCGGGCAGGATCCCTACCACAATAACGGACAGGCGCACGGGCTTTGTTTTTCCGTAAAGAAGGGTGTGGATATCCCGCCTTCTCTTGTAAACATTTATCAGGAGCTTCACGATGACCTGGGGTGTACGATCCCGGATCACGGATGCCTGACAAAATGGGCGCAGCAGGGCGTACTGATGCTGAACACTGTGCTCACAGTGCGCGCGCACCAGGCAAATTCTCACCGGGGGATCGGCTGGGAAGAGTTTACAGATGCGGCGATCATGGCGCTGAACAGCCAGGACCGTCCGATCGTATTTATCCTCTGGGGAAGCCCTGCGCAGCGGAAGAGAGCGATGCTCAACAATCCGAAGCATCTGATCCTTACGGCGCCTCATCCGAGCCCGCTGTCGGCTTTCCGCGGGTTTTTTGGCAGCAGGCCGTTCAGCAGGACGAATGAGTTTTTGGAGAAAAACGGGGTCGACCCGATTGACTGGCAGATCGAGTGAGAAGGAGTTGGGCGCCCGGTGAGAAAAGGCTTGCAATTTTCGCGAAAGCGAGGTATAATTTTTTACGTGCCAAATGCAGATGTAGTTCATCGGTAGAATACCAGCTTCCCAAGCTGGGGA
>DXEY01000132.1 GCA_019114745.1 Candidatus Mediterraneibacter colneyensis
AAGTGAAACAGGAGTTTCCTAACATCAGCCTTGGAACGGTATACCGCAACTTGAATCTTCTCACTGACATCGGGGATGCAATAAAAATATCTACTCCGAACGGAGGAGACAGATTTGATGGAAGGCTCGAACCGCACAATCATTTCTTATGCACCAAGTGCGGACGATTACTGGATCTGGAGCTCGACATGAAGAGTATAGAGGAAGTCAACCGCCTTGCGGCAGAAGATTTCGACGGGCGGATCGAATCCAGCTCCACTTTGTTTTATGGTGAATGCAGTGACTGCATTAAAAAGTCTTAACAATATTATTTTTCAAGAAAAGGAGACAAAAATTATGAAAAAATGGGTATGTACAGTATGTGGTTATGTTTACGAGGGAGAAGCTGCACCGGCTGAATGTCCGGTTTGCCATGCACCGGCTGAGAAATTCCAGGAGCAGTCAGGCGAGATGACATGGGCTGCTGAGCACGTTGTAGGTGTTGCTCAGGGCGTAAGCGAGGACATCCTTGCTGATTTAAGAGCAAACTTTGAAGGCGAGTGCTCCGAGGTTGGTATGTACCTTGCTATGGCAAGAGTTGCACACAGAGAAGGATATCCGGAGATCGGACTGTACTGGGAGAAAGCAGCTTACGAAGAGGCTGAGCACGCTGCAAAATTTGCTGAGCTTCTCGGCGAGGTTGTTACAGACAGCACAAAGAAGAACCTTGAGATGCGTGTAGAGGCTGAGAACGGCGCTACAGCAGGTAAATTTGACCTTGCAAAACGTGCTAAGGCAGCAAACCTTGACGCAATCCATGACACAGTTCATGAGATGGCAAGAGACGAGGCTCGTCACGGCAAAGCATTTGCAGGACTTCTGAAGAGATACTTCGGCTAATCAGACTACGAAAGGGAGGATTCATCTATGTCTAAATACGCAGGAACCAGGACGGAACAGAACCTGATGGAAGCATTTTCCGGTGAGTCACAGGCCCGCAATAAATATACTTACTACGCTTCTGCAGCCAGAAAGGCCGGATTTGTCCAGATGGCAAACATCTTTGAGGAGACTGCCAATCAGGAAAAGGAACATGCAAAAATGTGGTTCAAAGAATTTCACGGCATTGGCAGCGTAGAAGAGAATCTTGCTGACGCTGCTGCCGGCGAGAACTATGAATGGACAGATATGTACAAGCGCATGGCAGAAGAAGCTGATGCTGAAGGATTCCCGGAGCTGGCGGCGAAATTCCGCGGCGTAGCCCAGGTAGAGGCTGCACACGAGAAACGTTACCAGAGACTGCTCGACCACTATAAAGAAGGAAAGACCTTCAGGGACGAGGCGCCTCTCGGATGGAAATGCGGAAACTGCGGATATATCTACGAGGGAGATGAAGCTCCTGAGGTATGCCCGGTATGCGCACACCCGAAGGCTTACTTCGAGAGGAAAGCAGAGAACTACTGATATTGGGATTGCTATGATATTTAAAGAGCCCGGGATACAGCGATGTACCCCGGGCTTCTATTTTTTTGAAATTCTTAAAACGGCCCGTATCCGATCCCATAAGCGATCATCACAAGTATAAATGCACTCACGATAAAGGACAGGTATATCTTCCAGCAGAACCTGATCCACGAACCGTAATCCACACCGCACATGGAGAGCTGGACAAGAGAACTTCCCGGCCAGAAGCTGTTTGTGATGCCGTCCCCGTACTGATAAGTGAGCACCAGTACCTGCTGGTTGATATTCAGTATCTTCCCGAGAGGCTGAAGGATCGGCATAATGATGACCGCCTTCCCACTGCCCGAGACAACAAGGAAATTAAACAGCGTCACAAAGATAAAGATAATAAGGAGCGCAAGGATGGCGCTTCTGTTCTCCAGAAGCTGTGACATGCCGTGTACGATCGTGTCCATGATACACGCCTGGTTCATGAGCACTACCACCGACTGGGCAAGTCCCACTGCAAATGCCGCCGCGAACACGCGCACAGCGCCTTTACAGAAGAGCTGGCATGCTTCGCTCGGCCCGAAACGGAAGATGACCGCGAGCAGGATCGCCATGATGACATAGATCGCTGCGATCTGCGGGAACGACCAGCCAAGCCGGATGCAGCCGAATCCCTGGATGACAATGATCCCAAGAAATACAAGAAGCCCCAGGGCCCGTCTCATGCTCATCTCTTCCATGACCTCTGTCTGTTCTTCATTCTTCCGGCTCATATACTCTTCGCTCATCAGGCTGAGTTCCGGATTCTTCTTAATCTTGCGGCAGTATGTATAGAGACCTGCCAGACCGATCACATAGAATACAACCAGCCCGGCTGCGCGGAATCCGATCCCCGAAAACAGCGGTAACCCTACGATCTGCTGTGCCACCCCGGTCGTAAATGTGTTCATCAGGCCGGAGGTAAATCCCACCGTACTTCCGACGATCGCCAGGGCGGTTCCTACCATACGGTCGTAGCCCAGGGCAAATCCGATCGTCACCGCAAGAGGATAAAACGGATATGCCGCCTCTCCATAGCCAAGCACTCCGAATACGACAAAGATCGTATAAAAGATACAGACTACGGAGAACTCTTTCCCTTTTGTCTTTTTCAGGATCATGTTGATCCCTGCCCCGAACGCGCCGCTGACTTCCAGCAGGTAGATCGCGCCTGAACTGATAAAGAGCGTCCCCATGATCGTCGCTCCGTTGACAAATCCGGTATAGATCGCCTCAAAATAGTTCATAAATGAAATCGGCGTCTCATTTTCCACATACCGGAACGTATCCGGATCGATCACCGTAATCCCCGAGCTGTCCTCAAACCTGTCGTATGAACCGCTCGGGATAATATAAGACAGCACTACGACAAACAGCATGATCACGAGCAGTATAATGAAAACATGGGGCATATGAAAGCCCTTCTGTTTCTGTGTCTTTCCGTTCATTTATCCGTTCTCCTTTCCGTGTTCTCTGAGCCACGCATATGCGGCATTTGCGTGGACTGCCGCCCCGATCGGCAGTACCTCCTCATCCAGGATCATCTTCGGGCTATGGAGCGGAGCATTTCCGGGACGCCCCGCGCCGATAAATGCGAACATCCCCGGCACTTCTTTCGTCACATACCCAAAATCTTCCGTCCCCGTCATAGGCGGGATCCGGCGCACATTTTCCTCTCCCACGATCTCCCGGATATGGGGCACGATCCCGGCGCAGAGTTCCTCATCTGAAAAGGTACACGGCGTATGGAATACCGTGAGGTCATATTCTCCGTTCCATGCTTTTACATAATGGTCGATGATCTCCGGGATCCGGCGTTTCAGATGCTCCGCAGCCTCTACATCCAGAGTGCGTACTCCGATGTGGAGCTCCGCCTCATCCGGAATGATATTGACCGCTGTGCCTCCCTTCGCCACGCCGCAGGTCAGGGCGACCATTGCAGCCGGATCCGCCTCCCGTCCTGCCAGAAGGTTCACCGCCTGATATACCTGGTTCATGATCATCAGCGGGTCTGTACAGAGCTGGGGCTGGGAACTGTGTCCCCCTCTCCCGTGTATCTTCAGGATAAATGTATCCAGGGACGCCGAATTTACGCCCACCGCGTATCCGACCTGTCCCACCGGGTCTGTGGGCTGTACGTGAAGCCCGAATGCGGCGTCAACGCCGGGATCCTCCAGAGCTCCGTCTTCCACCATCAGACGCGCGCCCGCGCCGGTCTCCTCGCCCGGCTGGAACATCAGTTTTACAGAACCGCACAGCTCATCCTCCATCTCTTTCAGGATCCGGGCTGCGCCCAGGAGCATGGCGGCATGGCTGTCATGCCCGCACATATGTCCGAAGCTGCTGCACGACTTATAGTCCAGTTCATTGTCCTCCCGCACCGGAAGGGCGTCCATATCCGCCCTCAGCAGGATGCACGGAGCGCCGTGTCCGATCACAGCCGTGACCCCGGTCTCCTTTTCCATCCTCGGGAAACCCGCTTCCACATAGTCCTCCGTCATTTTTGGCGGAAGCGCTCCCCCGCACTCTTTCCAGGGAATCCCCATCTCGTCAAGGCGTTTCCTGATATATGCACTCGTCTCCGGCAGATCCATCCCGATCTCCGGATTCTGGTGCAGAAATCTTCTGTCCCGCACGATCTCATCTTTCAGTTCATATGCTCTCTTCTTTATTCTCTCCGCCGCTCCGTCCATAGCGCTTACCCCTTTCCGGATATTTCCCGCAAAATGAAAAACTCCGGACATCTTTCTTATTCCAGCCTCGGAGTTATTGCTAAATAATTATAATATCTATCTGCATAATTATGCTTTATGCTAACACTCTTCGCCCGATTTTACAAGGTTTTTTGCGTTTTTCCTGACAAAAACATGCCATTCTGCTATCATGTTCTTTAAAGGAGTGTAGAACAGTATGAACCAATCTGAAAAACATATCTTTATCAACGGAAAGATCTTTACATCGGACAGTTCCTGTCCCTATGCCGACAGCATGGTCACACAAAACGGCCGTATCCTCTGGATCGGCAGCATGAAAGACATGCCCTCCGAATATGCCGGGGAGCTCTCCGGCAAAAACGGCGCAGAGGGCGCAGGCTGTCCTGTGACCGACCTGGAAGGCAGGCGCGTCATCCCGGGATTTGTAGACGCTCACATGCATCCTGTCATGCTGGCAGACTTCCGCAGGAAGATCACTGCCATGCCCCCTGAGATCAATTCCATCGAAGACCTGGTACATGCCATCCGAAAACGGAGGGAACAGCAGGCGCCCGGAGAATGGATCGAGGGCTGGGGATATGATGAACAGGGGCTTCTGGAGAAGCGCTCTCCCACCCGCTACGATCTGGACCGGGGGTGCAGCGACTCGCCGGTATCGATCATGAGGACATGCGCCCACATCCGCTGCGTCAACAGTATGGCGCTGAAACTTGCCGGGATTGACCGGAATACACCGGATCCGCCGGGAGGCGAGATCGAACGCGACGCCGACGGCGAGCCCACCGGCGTGCTCAAAGAAAACGCCCGCAATCTGCTGGCGCCTCTCATGCCCCGGGAAACGCCGGAGCGTCAGGTCGAAAATCTGCTTGAACTGGGGGAAGTGCTTACCTCACAGGGGATCACTGCCATCTGCGATATGGGAAACCTGGACGAGTCCGATAACATACCGATTTACGAGGCTGCCGCCAAAAAGGGATTTCACCAGAAAGTCGGCGTCTATTATATGTGGGATTTCTTTGCAGATGATCCAAATTTCCATATCCCGGAGGAATGGATGGACCGCAGAAGGCAGATCCATGCCGCGGGCGTAAAGCTCATCGGCGACGGAAGCATCTCCGGGCGGACAGCGTGGATGTCACGCCCTTACTGCGGCAGCGAAGACGAGTACGGGATCTCCGTATGCAGTGACCATCTGGTAGAGACTGCCGTCGCTTACTGTAAGAAAAATCACTGCCAGCTCTCCATGCACGCCATGGGGGGAAGAGCCATCGCCAGAATGGTCGACCGGGCATGCATGGAAGAGCCGTGGACTTCTGACGGCATCCCCTATGTCAGAGTGGAACACGTCACCGATCCGTCAGAGGAGAGCATCGAGAAGGCAGCCTCCCACGGGATCTCCTTCGTGTCCCAGCCCATTTTCCCCTATGCGGAGAGCAAGAGTTATCTCTCCAACCTGGGCAGCCAGTGGATGAAACAGTGCTACCCGTACAGGAAGATGCTGGAAAAAGGAGTCCTTCTGGGATTCTCCACCGACGCTCCGGCAACCTACTGGTCGGATCCCTCCGACCCGTTTCCGGGGCTGAAGCTCGCTGTGACGCGCACCGCTGCTGACGGTACGGACTGCGGAAAAGAGCAGGCACTTGATATCGAGACGGCGATCCGCCTCTATACGGACGGCGCTGCGCGCGCTGCCGGCTTTTTGGAGATCGGAATGCTCCGTCCGGGATACCACGCAGACTTTGCGGTACTCAGCGACGATATCCTGAATATCTCCCCCGATGATATCGACAAGGTCTGTGTCGTACAGACTTATATCGGCGGGGAATGCGTGTATAAAAAGTAAACTTATACATTATTTAAATAATTTATATGATACTTGAGAAAGAAAGGAATTTACTATATGTTTCATTTACCAGAGTACAGAGAACCTGATTTTACAGAAGAAAAATTTGTCAATGCTCCGGACGCATCCTGGGAACGCGTGTCGATCCGGGGCGTCGCTCCCGAAAATTACCACAGTACATCCATGTATCCCGAATATTTCAAGATAGACGGAAAATGGACGCTTGCCAAAGAGAGCCGGATGGACTCCAGCGTCGTCCTCTGTGACAGCGGGGAACTGAAAGTAACAGAAAACAGAAACCTTGAGATCGGGGATAAGGTGATACTGGGACGGACGGAAAACGCAGAGGAAGGCATCTATCTGCACGCATCGGGATTTGAGGATCCGGATGATACGGAGAACGACCAGTTTGTATTCCGCCAGGGACGCAGCCGCGAGACATCCTACGCGAGAGACTATGACCGGCTCTTTGAGCTCTTAGAATATGAAAAGGAACACGGAAATATTGTATGGGTAATGGGCCCGGCATTCTCCTTTGACGCTGACGCCAGGCGGGCGATGCAGGCAATGGTGGAAAACGGATATGTGGACGGTCTGATGGCCGGGAATGCGCTGGCGACCCACGACCTGGAAGGCGCCATGTTCCACACGGCGCTGGGACAGGATATCTACACACAGAAATCCCAGCCCAACGGGCATTATCATCACCTGGATGTGATCAACCGGGTGAGAAAGAGCGGATCCATCGCACAGTTTATCGATGATTACAAGATCGACAACGGCATTATGTACAGTTGTGTGAAAAATGACGTTCCATTTGTCCTGACGGGATCCATCCGTGACGACGGACCTCTCCCGGAAGTGATCGGAAATGCCTATGACGGGCAGACGGCAATGCGCAATATGGTAAAGAAATCCACTACCGTTATCTGCCTTGCCACCATGCTGCACACGATCGCTACCGGAAATATGACGCCCTCCTACCGCGTATTAGAGGACGGAACCGTGCGCCCGGTGTTTCTCTACACTGTGGACGCGGATGAATTTGTCGTAAACAAACTGCTGGACCGCGGAAGCCTTGCCGCAACTACGATCGTCACCAATGTACAGGACTTTATCATGATCGTGGCGAAAGGGCTGCACCTGATGTAGAGGCACTTTCCCTGCTGCCGATCATCTTCATTTTCTGCTGCCGGCTCATGCGCTTGATCTCCCATTCCCGGTGCATCGCCTCTTCCTTTGTGCTGAACTCTTCATAATAGACGAGCACGACCGGACGGCGGGATTTCGTATATTTCGCGCCTTTCCCGGCATTGTGGGCTTTGATCCTCTTTTCCAGATCATTCGTCCAGCCGGTGTAGAGGGAGCCGTCGCTGCATTGGACAATATATGTATAATTCATAAGCAACACCATCCCCATTTTATCCTATTTTGCGGGATTCCGCAATTCCCGTAAGGATCGGGGACTTCCGGTACAAGTATGGAGACCGGGTATCAGGCACTGCTGCCGGATTCCGGTCTCTTTCCATTTCTTCTGCTATTCTATTCCATATAATTCATGGGGTCTACGGGCTGACCGTCTTTTAGTACCTCAAAGTACAGGTTCGGCCCTTCTACGCTGTAGTACTTTGTCGGTTCGCTCAGTGTGCCGAGGGATTCCCCGGTATCCACATAGTCGCCTACCGCGACCGGCACGTCGGCAAGCTGGCCGTAAACAGCGCTGTAGCCGTTTCCCATGTCAAGGGTGACAGTTGTCCCTGTCTGTGCCGTCTCTTCGATATTTGTCACGATTCCCGCCGCTGAGGCGCCGATCGACTCTCCGACCTCACCGCTGATGATCATCGCCGGATTGTACCGGTACTGTTCCAGTGTCTGGAAAAAGACAGTCTGATCCATGCTGTATCCCATGATCACCGCCCCGCTTGCCGGCCAGGCAAGGATGCTGTCTTCGCTGAACCAGACTCCTGATGTATTTCCTCCCGATACCTCTGAGCCGTCTGACGTACTTTCACTTCCGGTATCTCCTGTATCCTGTCCGGACATGCTGTCCGCCCCATCTTCTGTTCCGTCTGTCAGTCCGCCTTCGGTTTCCGGCAGCACGATATCATCTGTCGTAGTCTCTTCCGTAGAATCTATGCCTGTATCTGTCCTCTCCTCTGCATTATCTTCTGTAAGTTCTTCTGCCTGCTCCTCAGCTTTTGCCATCTGCTCATCAAGTTCTCTCTGATAGTTGCTGAACGTATATGCCCCAACCAGTGCTATAACAGCCACAAAACAGATCACAATGCCGACTGCAGCGCCCTTTCCTCTCAGGAAAGACGGCTTTTCATTCTTATTCATTGTCATCACCTCTGGCTATATTTTTGCCAGAAAGTACCCGTATTATTCGATATCCTGCAAGAAGTTTTCCTGTATATCATTTTTTATTTCTGTACCATCGAAAAAAAATGCCAGGATCTCTTCATACGTCCTGCCCTCTTCCGCCATCTTCCCCGCAGTCCAGATACTCATGCCAAGTCCGTGGCCTTTTCCTGTTGTCGTGACCACAAGCTCTCCGTCCTCCCCCTCGCTGAGCGAAAAGGAGCTGGAAGGAAGAGACAGTGCATCCCGGAACTGATCCCCCGTGCATACCGTATTTCCGATCCTGAGACGGCTTACATACCCCGCGCTGTCGCAGGCGGTGATCTCAAAATCCGAAAAAACATATCCCTGCTCTGCCTTTTCATTATCTTCCGCAGCAACAAGAAAGTCCCGGCACAGCTTCTGTATCTCATCAAAGGAAAAATGAAAGACCTGGATCTCATCTTCCGCTTCCTTGTCGAGGGGGCACTCGCGGACAGCAACATACGGAAACTCTTCGCTTCCCATTACTTCAGCGGCGCTTCTCGTCTTTCCATTGCTGGACTGGTGAAACGGCGTCCAGGCGTAAGCGCCGTTATACATGAGCACCGTGTCATCGGTCTCTTCCACGGCGCGGACATACTTTTCATAATTGCTGCGTCCTTTTTCCGCACCCTGCATGTCCTCCATCTCATCCTTTGTGAGAAAATCCCATTCCAGGATCCCGTCTTCTGAACCTTCCATACTGCGGTAGATCTGGGTACGGAGCAGTACCGCCTGCGCTTTCATTGCTTCCTCCCCGTAATCCTCCGGCACCTCCAGCGCAAGGATCCCCGCAAGATAGTCTGTCCAGTTTACCTCCGCGATCCCGTCCGCCTCCTGCGACTCGGAGACCCTGACCTTCACATAGAAAACAGTTTCATCCTTCTCCCGGAAGTCCGCTCCGTTTACAAATACAGAGACAATATAGGGGAGCAGGATCAGGATCACCAGAAACGCCGCAAAGGACTTGAATTTCTGTTCCACGGCATAACGATTCATAAAAAACAGCCCTCCATACTGCAGTATATGAAGAGCTGTTTCTGAACAGACCACCGGACAGTTCCGTTCTGCTTTTATTCTGTTTTATCTGCTGTCTGCTGTGCCGCGTCCTGCGCCTGTCCTTCCGGATTTTCCGGGGAAACGGGCGGTACCGGGGGTACGGATGACACCGGCGGTATCGGAGGTACCGGCGGCACCGGAGGCTGCTCGATGTGAGGCTCCTTTCCCGGAAGGAAATCTTTCTTTCTCATAACGAAGAAGCAGATCGCCTCATACAGAGGAACTGCCGCTGAAAGCACGGCGTGTACCACAGCCATATTTCCTGTCGTAAAGTTTGCAAATATCTGCTTATTGATCAGGATCTTCAGCACCATGTAGACTGCCGAGTATACCAGTGTAAGCACTAACAGCACTGCATAAAGCACGAGGATCCCCATCAGGCTTCCCGCTGCAAGTCCCGTGTTTCCGGTTCCTTCAACAGCAATCACCCCGATGACTGCGCCGACGATCAGTATCCCCATGATCACTCCGAGCACAGCATTAAAGATGATCGGCAGGATCAGATACCAGATCCCCGGATTTTTGATCTTCCGGTTCTTCAGCGGGATCTCTCCGGCAAGATTTCCATGGTAGTAATCTCTCGCAAAGGGGATAAATGCAAGCCATGCCCGTTCTTTTCCCATACGCTTTCCGATATTGTACATACCGACCGAATGGAAAATATAGCTTACCAGTGAGAAAATGACCACGGCTGTAAGTACGATCAGGTAGATCGTCATAACCACAGCCAGCGTCGAATCGCTGCCGTAGCCTGCCGGCTGGTTGAATCCGTATTCATATCCATAGCTGTAACCGTAATCCATAAATGTCCTCCTACTCGTCCTCTCCGGACGGAACTTCTACTTTCTCCAGTTTCCAGATATCATTTACATACTCTTCGATCGTCCTGTCAGATGAGAACTTGCCGCTGCATGCGGTCTGCATCATCGCCATCCTCGACCATCTCTGCTGGTCTCTGTAGGCTTCCTCCACTCTCCTCTGGGCATCTGCGTAGGAGCGGAAGTCTTTCAGGATAAAGTACATATCTGCCCTGCTTGTAGACTGCGTATTGAGGAGCGAGTTATACAGATTGATATACATATTGTGGTCGCCGTGTGAGTATGTGCCGTCCATGAGCTGGTCTACAACTCTCTTGAGCTCCCAGTCATTGAAGTAGATCTCCTGCGGATTATATCCGCCGTTCTTCTCATAGTTGATGACTTCCTCAGAACTCAAACCGAAGATAAATGCATTCTCCTCGCCCACTTCCTGCACGATCTCCACATTTGCGCCGTCCATGGTGCCGAGCGTCGGGGCGCCGTTCAGCATGAATTTCATATTTCCCGTTCCTGACGCCTCTTTTGACGCTGTGGAAATCTGTTCGCTCACGTCTGCCGCCGCAAATATGATCTCTGCGTTGGATACGCGGTAATCCTCAATAAATACGACTTTGAGCTTTCCGTTGATGCTGCGGTCGTTATTTACCACGTCTGCAACGGAATTGATGAGCTTGATCGTCTCTTTCGCCCTTAAATACCCTGCCGCCGCTTTCGCGCCGAAGATAAATGTTCTCGGATAGAAGCTCATTTCCGGATGCTCCCTGATCTGATTGTACAGATACATAATATGCAGGATATTCAGGAACTGGCGCTTGTATTCATGCAGACGTTTCACCTGTACGTCAAAGATCGAGCGCGGGTCTACATCGATCCCGTTATGCTCTTTGATATATTTTGCAAGGCGCACCTTGTTTTTATACTTGATCTCCATAAACTCACGTCTTGCATTCTCATCGTCAACATACGGTTTGAGCTTTGCGATCTGTGAGAGATCCGTGATCCAGCCGTCCCCGATCTTATCGGTGATCCAGTCTGCGAGCAGCGGATTGCCATGTGCAAGGAATCTTCTCTGGGTGATACCGTTTGTCTTGTTGTTGAATTTCTCCGGCATCATCTCATAGAAGTCTCTGAGTTCCTGGTGTTTCAGGATTTCTGTGTGGAGCTGTGCCACGCCGTTGACAGAGAATCCGGCGATGATCGCCATGTTTGCCATGCGCACCTGTCCGTCCATGAGGATCGCCATCTTTTTCACTTTCTCTTCATTGCCCGGATACATCTCGCGGACTTTGATGAGGAACCGGCGGTCGATCTCCTGGACGATCTGATAGATACGGGGAAGGAGACGGGAGAACAGGTCGATCGGCCATTTCTCCAGTGCCTCCGCCATGATCGTATGGTTCGTATAGGCGCATGTCTTTGTCGTCACATCCCATGCTTCTTCCCAGGTCAGTCCTTCCTCGTCGATGAGCAGTCTCATCAGCTCCGGCACTGCGACAGTCGGGTGCGTGTCGTTCATCTGGATCGCAACTTTCTCCCAGAGTTTGCGGATATCGCTGTGTTTTTTCTTATATTTCGCGATCAGCGCCTGAAGGCTGGCGGAAATGAAGAAATACTGCTGCTTCAGGCGGAGCTCTTTTCCTGAGTAGTGGTTGTCGTTCGGATAGAGGACATCGACGATCAGCTTTGCCAGGTTCTCCTGCTCCACTGCCTTGTGATAATTTCCTCTGTCGAACTCATCCAGTTTGAAATCTGTGATCGCTTTTGCGTCCCAGACGCGGAGTGTGTTCACCACATGGTTGCCGTATCCGACGATCGGCATGTCGTACGGGATAGCAAGGACTGACTCATAATTCTCCTGGATAAATTTATCTTTTCCTGTCGCCGGGTCTTTCTCAAAACGGATATTTCCGCCGAAACGGACTTCCTTTGCATACTCTTCCCTGCGGAGCTCAAAGGGATTGCCTTCTTTGAGCCAGTTGTCCGGGACCTCGACCTGGTAACCGTTCTCGATCTTCTGTTTGAACATACCGTAACGGTAACGGATCCCGCATCCGTATGCCGGATAGTTCAGAGTCGCCAGAGAATCAAGGAAACATGCCGCCAGTCTTCCCAGGCCGCCGTTTCCGAGAGCCGCGTCGGGCTCCTGGTCCTCGATGACATTCAGGTCGATCCCCATTTCATCGAGCGCCTCTTTTACATCCTTATACACGGTCATATTGATAAGATTGTTGCCGAGCGCGCGTCCCATCAGAAATTCCATCGACATATAGTAAACTGTCTTGGCGTCCGCATCGTCATATGCTTTCTGCGTTGCGAACCAGTCGTCGAAAATAACATCCTTTACCGCATATGACACAGCCTGGAAAAGCTGCTGCGGCGACGCTTCTTCGATCGTCTTTCTGTAAAGGGTTCTGATATTGTCCTTTACTGTCTGCTTAAATGTTTCTTTCTCAAATCTTTTGCTGAACATCGTTTTATTTTCCTTCCTTCTCCACACCCATTGTAACTGCTTCACCATTGATCTTCCACTCCTTTACATAACCTGCCGGCTCTGCCTTCGTCATTTCGTCTGCAAGCACTTCCCCGGCGATCTGGTCTGCGTATTTCGCGAAGATCTTCTCAGCCTTTTCACTTCCGTCATAAGTCACGCGGATGCGGTCTGTGACTTCAAAGTCCGCCTCTTTTCTCATCGTCTGTACTTTACTGATGATCTCACGTACAAATCCTTCCTCGATCAGTTCTTCGGTCAGATTTGTATCAAGTACGACTGTAATGCCATTGTCATTCTCTGACACGTAGCCTTCGATCTGAGCGGTCTCGATCAGCAGATCCTCACGGAAAAGAGTGATCTCCTGACCGTTCACATCCAGTTTGAGCGCACCGGTCTCATTGACCTCATCCATTGCGGCATTTCCATCCACACTGTCAAGCGCGGCTTTGATGCCTCCTAACATTTTACCATATTTCGGTCCCACAGTCTTTAACTGCGGTTTAAATGTATATGAAGTAAAGTCTCTTACATCTTCCGTAAATTTAACATTTTTTACGTTCAGCTCGTCAGCCACGATATCCTGATAAAACTCCGGCAGGTCAAACGCCGCTTTCACGAACATCTGCCCGATCGGCTGGCGGTTCTTGATATTGGATGCGTTTCTGCATGCGCGTCCCATGACAACGAGTTTGAGCACATTGTCCATGTTCTGCTCCAGTTCCGGATCGATCTGATCTTCTTTCACTTCCGGGAACATGCACAGGTGGATACTCTCCGGCGCATCCTGGTCGATGCTGCGCACAAGATTCTGATAAATCTCTTCCGTCATGAACGGGATCATCGGAGCGGCAGCCTTGGATACGGTCACAAGCGCCGTATACAGCGTCATGTATGCGTTGATCTTATCCTGCTCCATTCCTTTTGCCCAGAAGCGCTCGCGGCTTCTTCTTACATACCAGTTGCTCATGTCATCCACGAACTCCTGAAGTGCGCGCGCCGCCTCAGGGATGCGGTAGTTTCCGAGATTATCGTCAACGGATTTCACCATCGTGTTCATCTTGGACAGAAGCCATTTATCCATTACGGAAAGTTTCTCATATTCCAGTGTGTATTTTGTCGCGTCAAAGTCGTCGATATTCGCATAGAGAACGAAGAATGCATAGGTATTCCACAGAGTACCCATGAATTTTCTCTGTCCCTCTGTCACGGCTTTTCCGTGGAAACGGTTGGGCAGCCACGGCGCGCTGTTGACATAGAAGTACCAGCGGATTGCATCTGCGCCGTATTTCTCAAGGGCGTCGAACGGATCTACCGCATTTCCCCTGGACTTGCTCATCTTCTGGCCGTTCTCATCCTGCACATGGCCGAGGACGATAACGTTTTTGTACGGAGCCTTGTTGAAGATCAGTGTGGAGATCGCCAGCAGGGAGTAGAACCATCCTCTCGTCTGATCCACAGCCTCGGAGATAAAGTCTGCCGGGAACTGCTTCTCAAAGAGCTCCTGATTCTCAAACGGATAGTGATGCTGTGCAAACGGCATGGAACCGCTGTCAAACCAGCAGTCGATCACTTCCGGCACGCGGTGCATCTCTTTGCCGCACTTCGGACACCTGATGGTCACGGCGTCAATGTACGGACGGTGAAGTTCGATGTCGTCCGGACAGTTGTCGGACATTTCTTTCAGCTCCGCGATGCTTCCGATGGAATGCATGTGCCCGCACTCGCACTCCCAGATATTGAGAGGAGTTCCCCAGTAACGGTTACGGCTGATGCCCCAGTCCTGGACATTCTCGATCCAGTCGCCGAAACGGCCTTTTCCGATGCTCTCCGGAATCCAGTTGATCGTATTGTTGTTCGCAATCAGATCGTCCCTGACTGCTGTCATCTTGATAAACCATGATTCGCGCGCATAGTAGATGAGCGGAGTGTCGCATCTCCAGCAGTGCGGGTAGCTGTGCTCAAACTTCGGCGCGTCAAAGAGCAGCCCTCTCGCGTCAAGGTCTTTTAACACTTCCGGATCTGCTTTCTTTACAAACAGCCCTGCAAACGGAGTGGACTCTGCCATATTTCCTTTTTCATCCACAAGCTGTACGAACGGAAGGCCGTATTTCCTTCCCACGTTCGCATCGTCCTCACCAAATGCGGGCGCGATATGAACAACTCCGGTACCGTCTGTCAGTGTAACATATTCGTCACATACAACATAAAATGCTTTTTTATTTTGCTTTTCTGCTGCATCTGCCGCGCACTGGTAGAGCGGCTCGTACTCTTTGCCCTCAAGGTCTGTGCCTTTGTATGTCTCGAGGATCTCGTATGCCGGCTT
>DXEY01000133.1 GCA_019114745.1 Candidatus Mediterraneibacter colneyensis
TCAGTCATGAATACGTAAATTTACTTTAAGGAATCGGTGAGGGAAAATGAAATTACCAAATCAAACGATAGTCAATGGGGATATTTTCTGGAATAGCGATGTGTTACACTCCTTAAAATCTTATCCGGTCAAGGGGGATATTCTCGAATTATATGAGGACAGCCCAAAATCTTTCTATGCATCCCTGGTCCAAAGCACCGGCAGATTCGGGGATAAGATCTGTATCACCGACGACTCCGGAAGACAGTATACATACCGGCAGCTTCTCGACATGGTGGACGCCTTTTCAAAACATCTGTATCACAAATGCGACGTTCGCCCGGGTATGCGCGTCGGCCTTCTTTTATATAATACGATCGGATTTTGCGTTTCTTTTCTTGCAATAAACAAACTGAACTCAACATCCGTTCCGCTTTCTACCAAATACAGGGAAACCGAGGTGATCCCGCTGATCAAAAAAGCCTCTCTTTCCGGACTCATATACGACGAAGGATTTTCACAGTGGTTTACTGACAGTTCAGACATACAGATGGATTTCTTCCTCTCATATAACGATGCAGCGCCTTCCGCGCTCCTCGAAGGAACTGAGGAACTGTCAGACGTGCCGGTATTCAAACCGGATCCGGCGGATATCGCGATTATCATGTTCACTTCCGGCACCACTTCTTACAGCAAGGGAGTGACAATGACGAATTATAATACGATGCATGCCGTCTCAGTGTACAGGAAGATCTTTCAGGTCACCCCTGATGACATTACACTGATCCCCGTTCCGATCTATCACGTAACCGGACTGATCGGGCTTTTATCCCTTTTCCTGTCAACAGGAGGCAGCATCATCCTTCACAAATTCTTTGACGCCAGGAGGGTTCTCCACGATGTCAGCCAGTATGGCATAACATTTATCCATGCTGCTCCCACCGTATTCTCACTGCTCCTGGAACAAAAGGCTGATTTTCCGAATTTAACTTCGATCCGCCTGATGGCGTGCGGCAGCAGCAACATGCCTTCCAAAAAAATCCTGGAGTTAAAAGAGTGGATGCCGCAGGCTGAATTTCGTACGGTTTACGGGCTTACAGAGACATCATCGCCCGCGACCATTTTCCCGTGCGACGTGTCACAGAGTCCTTATATCGGTTCTTCCGGCCAGCCCGTGCCGGGAACATTTTTTAAAATTGTTTCAGACACAGGGGAGATCCTTCCATTCAATCAGGTAGGAGCCATTCTTATCAAGGGTTCCGTCGTCACACCGGGGTATTACATCGACAGTCTGGTACCTCTCAGGGACGGATGGCTGGATACAGGCGATCTTGGCTATTTTAACGAGGAAGGATACCTGTACATCGTAGACAGGAAAAAAGATATGATAAACCGCGGCGGGGAAAAGATATGCAGCATTGATGTGGAAAACACACTGTATGATATCCCCGACATAACCGAAGCAGCAGTAGTCGGGATTCCCGATGAAAAATACGGAGAAGTACCGGCGGCAATGATATGCCTGAAACAGGGCTCGGATCTCACATCCGAGAAGCTGCGCAGCATGTTAAAGGAAAAACTTGCGAGTTTTCAGATTCCCGCTGTTTTCCTTATTGTCGACAGCATCCCGCTGACTCCAAATTCCAAAATCGACAAGAAGAAAATCCGGCAGTTGCTGTCACAAAATTTTACAAATGGAGGTAGAAAATGAAAAAGCCACAATTTCTAACCGGAACCGAAGCCGCAAAGTTGATCTCAGACAACAGCACCGTAGCAACGATCGGTATGACGCTCGTGTCTGCTTCAGAGACGATACTTAAGGCGATTGAACAACGCTTTTTAGAAGAAGGCAGTCCTCACGGCCTCACGCTTGTCCACTCCTGCGGACAGAGCGACCGCGACAGGGGGATCCAGCACTTCGCACACGAGGGCATGCTCAAACGCATCATCGGCGGGCACTGGGGATTACAGCCAAAGATGATGGATCTGATCGCAAATAATAAAATCCTTGCTTACTGCATCCCTCAGGGACAATTTGCACAGCTCTACCGCTCCATGGCAGGCGGAGAACCCGGAAAGATCACAAAAGTCGGGCTCGGCACATTCATTGACCCGCGTCTGGACGGCGGAAAGATGAATGAGATCACAAAATCAGCTCCCGACATCGTCGACGTAGTAACGATCGACGGGGAAGAATACATGCGTTATAAACCCATTCCGCTTGATTACGTGATCATCCGCGGTACATATGTAGACGAGATGGGCAACCTGACAACCGATGAGGAAGCAATGCAGCTCGAAGTATTTTCCGCAGTTATGGCATGTAAAAAGTTCGGCGGGAAAGTCATCGCGCAGGCAAAATATAAAGTAAAAAGCGGGCAGCTGCACTGCAAACGCGTCATAGTACCCGGAATTTTCATTGACGCAGTCGTCATGTGTCCGGATCCGGAAAATGACCACCGCCAGACCCACAGTTTTGCTTTCGACCCCGCTTACTGCGGCGACATCAAAGTACCTGTTTCGGGATCTGACATTCTCCCGCTCACGCCCCGCAAGCTGATCGGCAGAAGGGCTCTGATGGAGTTGTCAGTGGACGATGTCCTCAACGTAGGAACCGGCATTCCAAACGATGTGGTAGGACCTATCATTGCGGAAGAAGGAATCGATGACGATGTGACTGTCACCGTAGAATCCGGTATTTACGGCGGCATCCCAATGGGCGGCATCGACTTCGGTATTGCAAAAAACAACTTCGCTCTTGTGCGCCACGACGACCAGTTTGACTATTATAACGGTGCAGGCGTAGATGTCACCTACATGGGCGCCGGACAGATCGACCCCGAAGGAAATGTAAACGCGACAAGACTCGGTCCTCTCCCGACCGGAGCCGGCGGATTTATTGATATCACAACAAATGCAAAACATGTTGTATTTTGTTCTACTTTTACCGGAAAAGGACTGGAATGCAGCTTTGAGGGCGACCGGCTGCATATCGTACATGAGGGATCCCTGATCAAATTTGTCAACAAGGTGACTCAGATTTCCTACAACGGAAAGATCGCCCGGGAAAAAGGGCAGAAAATGCATTACGTGACAGAGCGGGCTGTGTTCGAGCTCCGTCCGGAAGGCGTCGTACTCACCGAGATCGCTCCGGGGATCGATCTCCAGACGCAGATCCTGGATCTGATGGAATTTAAACCGATCATCAGTCCGGACCTGAAAACAATGAACCCTGACTTATTCCGTGTATCCGGGCCTTTTGGTCTGAAAGATATCATAAGAAACAAATAAGAAGGAGGAAAACAAACATGAGACTTAAAGACAAAGTAGCAATCGTTACCGGTGCAGCGAGAGGACTTGGAAAAGGAATCGCGAAAAAGCTGGCAGAAGAAGGAGCAAAAGTTGTGATCGCCGATATGGCAGGCGCTGACGAGACTGCGAAAGAAATCTGCGACGAAGGCGGAATCGCAAGCGGATTCCAGGTAAATGTAACGGATCAGGCTGAAGTACAGGCGCTGGTAAAATATGCCGTCGACACATACGGCACATTAGACATTATGGTAAACAACGCCGGGATCAACCGCGACGGAATGCTCCACAAAATGCCGGTCGAGAACTGGAATACTGTTATCGCAGTTGACCTTACAGGCGCGTTCTACGGCACACAGGAAGCCGTGAAATACATGCGTCCGAAGGGATACGGAAGAATCATCAACATCTCATCCGGAAGCTGGCTGGGCAATATCGGACAGGCGAACTATGCTGCTGCAAAAGCCGGCGTTGTGGGCCTGACAAAAACAGCCGCAAGAGAAAACGCGCGCAAAGGCATTACATGCAACGTAATCTGCCCGGGATTCATCGAGACAGATATGACGCTCAAGCTCAAAGAGGTCAATGACGGCGCTGCATGGGACAGCATGATGCAGAGGATCCCGATGGGATACGCAGGAAAACCGTCCGACGTAGGAAATATGGTGGCGTTCCTTGCTTCTGACGAGGCGGCTTACATTACTTCTGAAGTCATCAATGTAGGCGGCGGAATGATCGTATAAAACAGGCCCGTCTGATCTGTTGATCCAAAATATATAATGGAGGAAAATATAATGAGTGAATTTAAAGATGTTGTAATTGTAAGCGGTGTACGTCTCCCGGTCGGATCCTTTGGTGGAAGCTTAAAGACAGTTTCCGCTATCGATATGGGAGCTATGGTAGTCAAAGAGGCTGTGAACCGCGCAGGTATCAGCCCTTCCGATGTAAACGAGGTAATCGTAGGGCAGGTCGGCGAGATCGCTCAGGACGGTTTTGTAGCCCGTGCTGTCAGCCTGAAAGCCGGAATGCCGAAAGAGTGTACAGCTTATTCCGTAAACCGCCAGTGCGGTTCCAGTCTCCAGGCAATCGCTGACGCTGTTATGGAAATACAGACCGGATTTGCTGATGTTGTAGTCGCTGCCGGTACAGAGAACATTTCCCAGCTTCCTTATTATGTAAAGGACGCGCGCTGGGGAGCAAGAATGGGACACAAAACATTCGAGGACGGCGTCATCGACATCCTCACATGGCCGCTCGACGGAAACCATAATGGTGTTACGGCTGAGAATGTTGCTGAGAAATACCACGTTTCAAGAGAGGAACAGGACGCATTCGCACTTCAGTCACACCAGAGAGCATGTGCTGCGATCAAAGCAGGAAAATTCAAAGATGAGATCCTGCCGGTTGAACTCAAAGACAGAAAAGGCAATGTAACCGTTTTCGACACTGACGAAGGCCCGAGGGAAGGACAGACGATCGAGAAACTCGCACGGCTCCGTCCCTGCTTCGTAAAAGACGGCACTGTCACAGCCGGAAACTCTTCCAGCTTAAACGACGGCGCTGCGGCTGTTGTTGTAATGTCCAGAGAAAAAGCCGAGGAACTCGGAGTTACTCCGAAACTGAAGATCGAAGGTTATACAGTTGCAGGATTTGACGCAGAATTGATGGGATACTCCCCGAAATTCTCCAGCGAGCAGCTCGCCGCAAAATTAGGCATCAACCTGAAAGACATCGATATGTTCGAGATCAACGAAGCATTTGCAAGCCAGGCAGTCGCAGTGAGCAGAGACCTCGAACTCGACATGGATAAAGTCAATATTTACGGCGGCGGCATTTCTATCGGTCACCCGATCGGAGCTACCGGATGTGTACTTACCGTTAAAGTTTTGTATGAATTAATGCGGACAGACAAAAAGGATGCTATGATTTCCATGTGCATCGGCGGCGGACAGGGTATTTCGATGTATTTCACAAAATGCTGACACAGATAATATAACGTTATTCGCTGCCATGAACGGACCGGATTACAGTTTCCTGTAATCCGGTCTGCATATATTCGGTAATTCGTGTTCTTCATTTACCACTTTTTTGCTAAAATATGGTATAATTATTATGTTATTGTGTGTTAGATTTT
>DXEY01000134.1 GCA_019114745.1 Candidatus Mediterraneibacter colneyensis
ATTTTATCACGTAGCCTCTACCCTCAACTTCTCCGAGGCTTCCAAACAGCTCTTTATCTCACAGTCCGCAGTGAGCCAGTCCATAAAAACTCTGGAGCGCAAACTGGATCAGACACTTTTTATCCGCAGTACAAAAAAAGTCCAGCTCACTCCCGAAGGCGAGATCCTGATGCGGCATATCGAACCTGCTATGAACCTGATCCAGAAAGGGGAGGCACAGCTTTTAGAAGCATCCTCCACCGGAGGACAGATCCGCATCGGCGCCAGCGACACAATCTGCCGCTATTTTCTGATCCCATACCTGGAACGCTTCCACAAAGCCTTTCCCGGCGCGCATATCAAAGTGATCAACCAGACATCTATGAAATGCGCAGAACTATTGAAAAACGGACAGGTAGATCTTATTGTGGTAAATTATCCGAACAGTTACCTGGGATCGGCATCATCTGTTCTGCGGATCAGAAAATTCAGGGACGTATTTATCGCAGGAACCCCGTTCAGGGAACTGAAGGGGCAGACGGTGTCATTTTCCCGGCTTCTTCATTATCCGATATTAATGCTGGACAAAAACAGTACGACCAACGAATTTCTTCACCAGGTGTTCCAGCAGCATCAGCTTGATCTCGTTCCCGAGATCGAACTGACGAGCAACGACCTCCTGATCGACCTTGCACGCATCGGACTTGGAATTGCCTTTGTACCTGACTATTGCATTGAAAGCAGCATAAAAAGCAAGGAGAAAGATCTGTTCGTCCTGGAAACAAAGGAGGAGCTCCCTTACCGTGAGCTCGCTATCGCATATAACCAGCATCTTCCGCTCACAAGGGCTTCTGTGGAATTTCTGAGCTACTTCCAAAATTCCTCCATATAATTTTTCAGCGTATCGGCACTGCAGATTCTGCAGTGCTCCCATTCCCTGGGAAAAATATCCCGGTACTGCCATTGGGAAAACCGGGCGTCCAGCAGGAGGACTATCCCCTTATCTGACTCTGTTCTGATCACCCGTCCCGCGGACTGAAGCACCTTGTTCATCCCCGGATAGAGATAGGCGTAATCAAATCCTTTCATTCCCCGGGCGTCAAAATACTGTCTGATGATCTCCCGGTCATTACAGACCTGGGGAAGCCCTGTCCCTACAATGACCGCCCCGATCAGCCGGTCCTCTGTCAGGTCGATCCCTTCCGAAAAAATCCCGCCCATCACGCAGAACGCCACAAGGCTGTTTTCACGCGGCTGTTCAAACTCTGACAGAAATTCTTCCCGCTGCTCTTCCCCCATATTCTGGGACTGGATGATCACATCCGCTTTCTGCCCGGATTTCCGGAACTGGTCACAGACTTCCTCCATAAAGCGGTAAGACGGAAAGAACGCCATATAATTTCCTTTCTTCCCTTCCGCCGCCACTGCAATATAATCTGCGATCTTCCGGTACATGCCCGTACCGCGCATCGTATACTTTGTACTCACATCGCGTCCCTGCACAAGGAGCATATTTTCCCGGGGAAATGGAGATTCCGCATAGATGGCATAATCGTCATCCTCGACAGATAACAGGCTTTTGTAATAATGAACCGGGAGCAATGTAGCCGAAAAGAACACAGTTCCCACTCCGTATGCAAGATAAGTCTGCAGGTTCACCGCAGGGTTGACGCAAAACAGCTTCACCTTAAACCTTCCGCTCTCTTCCAGTTCACAGTAAGTCACATAGTTCTCATCGAGCACATCATGGATATTCACAAAAGAGCGCACCTGAAAATACAGATCAAGCACCTTCTCGCGGACATCCCCGTCCCCGGCGTCTCCTTTGTGGTCATCCAGATATTTTTCCATCTCTGTCAGAAGATTCATCAGTTTCAGTACGATATGGGAAACGCTGCTGAGGATCTGATAATCCTCACATTCCCGTTTCAGTGCAAGAAACAGCTTGTTGGCTTCCTCAAGTCTCCGTGCAAGCCTGCCGGAAAAATGTTTTACGGCGCGCCGGCACTCCAGGAAATCCTCTTTATACAGGACGGCGCTGTACATCTCCCTGCCGCGCTCCACCAGGTTGTGGGCTTCATCGATCAGAAAGATATAGCCTCCTCCCGCCCCCTCTGAAAAGAAACGCTTCAGATGGGCGTTCGGGTCAAATGCGTAATTATAGTCGCAGATCACTGCATCGCACCACGAGGCAGTATCAAGCGACAGTTCAAAAGGACACACCCGGAACTTCTCCGCCTGCTGCTCGATCGCCCTCCGGCTGATCTCATCCTCACTTGTGATCAGATCGTAAACCGCATCATTCACGCGGTCAAAATGCCCCTTTGCATAAGGACACGCCTCAGGATTGCACTCTGTCTCATCGCAGAAACAGATCTTCTCCTTTGCCGTCAGCGTGATCACTTTCATCTGAAGCCCCTGGCAGCGCAATGTATGAAACGCCTGCTCGGCTACCGTCCGGGTGATGGTCTTCGCCGTCAGATAGAAGATCTTATCTCCGATCTCCTCCCCCACGGCTTTCACTGCGGGAAAAACAGTCGATATCGTCTTCCCCACACCGGTCGGCGCCTGGATAAAGAGTTTTTTCTTATGAAGGACCGTGCGGTACACCGCAGCCGCCACATCCCGCTGTCCCGGCCTGTACGGGAACGGGAACTCCACTCCTTTGATGGAACGGTTTCGCTGTTGTTTCCACTCGATCTGGAATCTCGCCCATTTTTCATATTCCCGTATCAGTCCGTCGAACCATTCCTTTAGTTCCTCCGTTGTATATCTCTCAGAAAACCGTTTGATCTCCTCCGTATCCAGATTGCAGTAGGTCATCTGCACCCGGATCTCCCTGAGGTCATTCTGGCTGGCGTAAATGTACGCATAGCACCTGGCCTGCGCAAGATGCACCGGAACCGGTTCTGTCACATACTCCAATTCCTTTAATACACCTTTGATCTCATCTATCGCCACATCAGCCTGTCCGCCGTCATCCCGGATGATAATACCGTCAGCGCGTCCTTCTACCTGGATGCTGAAACCTCCGCACGGGATCAGCGCCTTCAGACTGATCTCGGCATGGTAGTCAGATCCCATCTGACGCTGGATCTTCCGGTGGAGCCTGCCGCCCATCAGCATGGCATCCCGCTCCATCCCGCCCGATATTCTGTTGTCGATATCTCCTCCGCGCAGAATAAACTCGACCAGATTTCTGACTGAAACGCGGACAATCTTTCTTTCTTCGCCTTCCAACTCTGTGCTGCCGCCCTTATCATAGTACAATTTCATCCGCTCTCGCGCGATGATGTATCTATCATAATCTTATTTCGTGGCGAATACAACCGTTTTCGCATCATTGATCCTGTTTTGACGGACGTCTCTCTCCAAACTCTGTCATATCAGGACGGTACCGAAGGGGCAGATGATTCCTCTGGCACCGGTAATTTTCCCGCTCCCGTATAGAGATAGAATCGAAGAAACCTTTCCACAATTCCTGATAGCAGATCTCCCCTTCCGATACCCTGCCGGCAGCGCCCTGATCCAGCGTTTCTCCCCACACAAGCGCCCACGGTTCCTTCTTCCTGTGCATGAGGAATACACGGTGCGTCTTGTCATAGACCGCCCAGTTCTCCAGCGGGAACCGGTCTGCGAAATGATCTCCGATACAGGCCAGCACCTGTGCCTTCGGAGTGATCTCAGAAAAAAGGATTCCGCTCTGCAGTTCCCGGAACCGGATAAACTCTTCATACAGATGCGCCTCGTTCGATACCTTCCGGCTCAGTTCAAATACTTTTGCCACATCCGGATGCCCGAGATGCTCCATGATCCTGCGGCTGTCTCTGACATTCCTGGCTTCCTGCACCGTGCGGAATACCGCCGTGCCTTTCTCATCGTCGTCAGCGAGCAGAGCATAATAGATGTCCCTGCAGGCGCTTCCGCCGAGATGATGTTTCAGCATATGTTCCAGGCGCCTGGCTTTCCCTTCATTTTCATCCACCGTCTTATACTGGCAGAAGAGTTGCTGCTGGGTTCTGCCCTTTAACTGGATGCCTGCCTCTCCATTGCGGTTCTCGAGCCATGCGTCATGGAGGGCGGAACAGAGTCCTGTCATCGTATCATTACAAATATAGATCATTTTCATGTGATATCCCTCCGCCGAAGCTTACGTCATCAAACAGGGAGAGCTGCCGGTATGTCAGATCCCCCGCTCCCTGCGGCAGCTTCTCATTCGTATTCAGAAGATTTCGGGTAATATAATCTTCATCGATCCTTGTAGGATACATCATCCTGCCACTGCAGGTGATAAAATAGAGCGCCCGTTTCAGGACAACCCCTATCTTTCTCAGATCTGAAAAGTCGAGTGCCGACATTCTTCTGGCTTTTACGATCCTGCCTGCCGATTTGTATCCGATCCCGGGAACCCGAAGCAGCACCCGGTAATCTGCCCGGTTGATCTCCACAGGAAAGTATTCCAGGTGTTTAAGTGCCCAGCAGCATTTAGGATCAAGCAGAACATTAAAGTTGGGATTATCCTCATCTAAGAGCTCATTTGCTTCAAAATGATAGAACCGCAGCAGCCAGTCTGCCTGATACAGCCTGTGCTCTCTCAGAAGCGGAGGCTTATGGTCTTTTAGCACCGGGAGCGCTTTGTCCTGATTGACAGGGACAAACGCAGAATAGAACACCCGCTTCAGCTCAAATTTCTTATACAATGACTCGGCGACGTTTAATATCTGATAATCCGTCTCCGGGGTAGCCCCGATGATCATCTGAGTGCTCTGTCCCGCCGGCACGAACTGCGGTGCATTGCGGTACAGGCTGATCTCCTGCCTGTTCTCCGTCATTTTGTTCTGGACAAGGCGCATGGGAGTCAGGATATTCTTTCTCGACTTGTGGGGAGCAAGCAGGCGCAGACCCTCGGCGGTAGGCAGCTCCACATTGACGCTCATCCGGTCGGCAAGATAACCTGTCATCTGGATCAGCCGTGGATCCGCACCCGGAATCGCTTTTACATGGATATAGCCCTGGAAATTATACGCCTTCCTCAGCCGGTAAAGGACAGCATAGATCAGTTCCATCGTATAATTCGGACTTTTCAGTATGCCGGAACTTAAAAAAAGCCCCTCAATATAATTTCTCCGGTAAAACTCCATCGTCAGAGTACACACTTCATCCGGGGTAAAAGAAGCCCTCGGCACATCATTGGAAGAGCGGTTAATACAGTATTTACAGTCATAGATACACTCATTCGTAAACAGGATCTTCAACAGAGAGATACATCTCCCGTCCGCCGAAAAACTGTGGCAGATGCCCGACTTACTGCAGTTTCCCATCCCGGTTCCGTCCCCGCGTCTCTCAACGCCGCTTGAAGTACAAGACACATCATACTTTGCGGCATCAGACAGAATATTCAGCTTCTCGTTCAGAGTCATGTCCTTTTGCAGTCTCTCCATAGCGCTCTCCCCTTTCATATATCGAACGTGTGTTCTTTTATTTAAGGATAGCACATATGTTCTGGTATTGCAAGACAAAAACACCATGGAGATTTCTCCATGGTGTCATGTCACACATAATCACTTGTATGTTTATTCACACTCTCTGATCCGTTTTCTCAGCGGCAGTACCATAGCCGGAGATACTGAGAGTTCATCCAGTCCCATCTTCAGGAACTCTTCCGTAAGTTCAAGGTCTGCTCCGAGTTCACCGCAGATTCCGATCCAGGCGCCCTCCGCATGTGCGCTCTCGGCTGCCATCCGGATCATCGCGAGCACAGCCGGATGATGCGGGTCATAGAACTCATCCAGTTTAGAGTTCTGACGGTCGATCGCCAGCGTGTACTGGGTCAGGTCATTTGTTCCTACACTGAAGAAGTCAACTTCCTTCGCCAGGTCGCGGCTGACCATCACAGAAGCCGGAGTCTCGATCATGATACCGAGTTCCACATCTTCCTTGTATGGGATCCCTTCATTCTTCAGTTCTTCTTTCACCTCCGCAATGATCTCTTTGATCCTGCGAACCTCGTCAACTGATATGATCATCGGGAACATAATGGAAATATTCCCGTATACAGCTGCGCGGTACAGAGCGCGGAGCTGTGTCTTGAAAATTTCGGGCCTTGTCAGGCAGATACGGATTGCACGGTAACCGAGCGCCGGGTTTTCCTCTTTGTCAAGCCCGAAGTAGTCTACCTGCTTGTCCGCTCCGATATCCAGGGTACGGATGATGACTTTCTTTCCTGCCATGCTCTCCGCAACCTTTTTGTATACTGCAAACTGCTGCTCCTCTGTCGGGAAATCCGTATTCTCAAGATAGAGGAACTCGCTTCGGAAAAGTCCGATGCCGCCGGCGTCGTTCTTGATCACGGTACCAAGGTCGGATACGTTTCCGATATTGGCGTACACATTGATCTTCTGACCGCTCTTTGTCACATTTTCTTTGCCTTTTAACTGCTCAAGGAGCGCCTTCTGTTCCAGATCCTTTGCGCGCTTTTCCTCCATCAGTTTCATCGTCTCTTCATCGGGATCGATGTAAAGAGTTCCGCTGAATCCGTCAATGACCGCGTCATGCCCGTCGTATTCCTCAAGGAGACCTTCTCCGAGCCCGATCACAGCCGGTATGTTCATTGTACGCGCCAGGATCGCAGTATGTGAATTTGACGAACCGTACATTGTCGCGAACCCGAGCACTTTGCTCTTGTCAAGCTGCACCGTCTCGCTGGGCGCAAGGTCGTCCGCCGCAATGATGCATGGCTCTGTCATCTCTTTGATCCCGTTGTCCACTCCGCATAAAATATCCAGTACTCTCTCAGATACATCTTTCACGTCTGCCGCACGGCCCTGCATATATGCGTCGTCCATAGCCGCAAACATTGCGGAAAAATTATCTGCAGTAGTCGCAACCGCATATTCCGCATTCACTTCCTGGGTACGGATGATATTTTCGATCGACTCAAGATAATCAAGATCCTCAAGCATCATCTGATGGATCTCAAAGATCATGGCATTAGCCTCTCCGACATCTTCCAGCGCTTTATCATAGAGTCCTTTTAACTGTGATACCGCAGTATCTTTTGCCTCCTGGAACCGCTTCCATTCGGCGTCTACATCATCGACGCGTGTTCTTTTGATCACTTTGTCATTCCTTTTATAAAACAGGATCTTTCCGATCGAAACACCGCCGAATACACTTTTACCGCTAATCGTTATCATGATTTATAAATTCTCCTTAACTGATTTATAAATTCTCTTTGAAAAATGTCTCTAATTCAGCCGCTGCTTTCTCCTCATCAGCTCCTTCAACTGTAATCGTAACTTCCTCGCCTTTCTTAACGCCAAGCCCCATCACGCCGAAGATCCTCTTCGCATCAGCACTCTTCTCGCCTTTTGCGATCTTAACTGATGACGCATATCCTCCTGCCTGTTTCACCAGGATTCCAGCCGGTCTTGCATGGATCCCTTCCGGATCTGTGATCACATATTTAAATTCTTTCATTCTCTTGGTCCTCCTTTAGCTTATAATAACTCCTTTTTAGTATATACCACATGGAACAAATTTTCAATCTCGGATTGCCGTTCTTCTGGCATTTCCATACAAATCAGTCCTGCTCAAATAAGGGCGTTGAAAGATAACGTTCCCCCGTATCCGGCAGAAGCGCTACGATCGTCTTTCCCTCATTTTCCGTCTTTTTTGCCTCCTCTATCGCCGCATGGAGCGCCGCTCCCGATGATACGCCCACGAGGATCCCTTCCTCTGCCGCCAGAAGCCTTGCGGCAGCGTATGCTTCCTCCTCTTTTACCCTGCTGATCCGGTCACAGATCCCGGTATCCAGGATCTCGGGTACAAAGCCTGCTCCGATTCCCTGGAGTCCGTGAGGTCCCGGCTTCCCTCCCGAAAGTACCGGAGAGCCTTCCGGTTCCACAGCGATCACTTTGACTTCAGGCTTTTTATCACGCAGATATCTTCCAACGCCTGTCAGCGTTCCTCCGGTTCCTGCGCCTGCCACGAAAATATCTACCTCTCCCCGGGTATCCTCCCAGATTTCAGGTCCGGTTGTCTTATAGTGTGCTTCCGGGTTTGCCCGGTTCACGAACTGTCCGAGGATGATGCCGTTTTCCATCTCTTTTTCCAGTTCTTCCGCTCTCTTTATCGCTCCTGCCATGCCCTTTGCGCCTTCCGTCAGTACAAGCTGCGCGCCGTATCCGAGCAGAAGTTTCCGCCGTTCCACACTCATTGTCTCCGGCATCACCAGAACAGCTTTGTAACCTTTTGCCGCCGCTACGGACGCCAGTCCGATACCTGTATTTCCGCTTGTGGGCTCTATGATCACCGCCCCCGGTTTCAGGCGGCCGCTCTTTTCGGCATCCTCGATCATATTCAGGGCAACTCTGTCCTTCACGCTTCCGGCAGGATTAAAATATTCCAGTTTTATGAGCAGCCTTGCTTTCAGCTTCCTGCTCCTTTCAAGATTTTCCGCTTCCAGAAGAGGCGTCTTTCCGATCAGTTCTGTTACATTTTTATATAGTGCCATAGCAATAACCTCCTGTCTGTTAGTATGGGTTATATTTTACACAACCCGACGTACAAATACAACAATTTGTAATCTTTTGTATATTTTTACGAAACTGCCCGTTTTACAATTGACTTTCATTGTTAAACATGCTACACTGAGCCAGTATTGATGCTGTAAGGCAGCGATACGGCAACTTATTTATTTTTATGGAGGGTTACACAATGACAGGTACAGTGAAA
>DXEY01000135.1 GCA_019114745.1 Candidatus Mediterraneibacter colneyensis
TAAAATGCCGATAAAATACGATTGAATCTCTTGTATACAAAATTGATTTGCTTTATAATAAATTTATGTGATTAAAAATGAAAGGTGGCACATTAAATATGGGATTTATTGATGAAATCAAGGCAAGGGCAAAAGCGGATATCAAGACGATCGTCCTTCCTGAGACAGAGGACGAAAGAACTTACAAAGCGGCGGAGGCAATCTTAAAAGAGGGGATTGCTGATCTGATCCTTGTGGGCAGCAAAGAGGAGATCGAAAAGAACAAAGGTACATATGACATCTCCGGCGCTGTCATCGTTGATCCGGCGACAAATGAGAAGACAGAGAGCTATATCGCCAAGCTCGTAGAGCTCAGACAGAAAAAAGGAATGACAGAAGAGCAGGCGAGAGAACTGCTTTTGAGCAACTATCTGTACTACGGCGTTATGATGGTGAAGATGGGAGATGCTGACGGAATGGTATCCGGAGCATGTCACTCTACAGCGGACACGCTTCGTCCGTGCCTTCAGATCCTGAAGACGAAACCGGGTACAAAGCTCGTATCGGCATTTTTCCTTATGGTTGTTCCGGACTGTGATATGGGCGATCACGGTACATTTATTTTCGGCGATGCGGGGCTGGAGCAGAATCCGGATTCGGAGAAACTGGCAAATATCGCTGTTTCTTCCGCAGAGTCTTTCCGCACACTGACAGGCAAAGAGCCGATCGTGGCTATGCTTTCCCACTCTACAAAGGGCAGTGCAAAGCACGCGGACGTAGATAAAGTGGTGGAGGCGACAAAGATCGCACATGAACTTGCACCGGAGCTGAAACTGGACGGAGAGCTGCAGCTTGATGCGGCGATCGTTCCTTCAGTAGGAGAGTCCAAGGCACCGGGCAGCGAAGTGGCAGGACATGCAAACGTACTGATCTTCCCGGATCTGGATGCGGGCAACATCGGTTACAAGCTGGTACAGAGACTCGGAAAAGCAGAGGCGTACGGCCCGCTGACCCAGGGCATCGCGGCTCCGGTAAACGACCTGTCCAGAGGATGCAGCGCAGAGGATATCGTAGGCGTAGTGGCGATCACATCGGTTCAGGCACAGGCACAGTAATCAGAGCGCTGGCGGAATAACAATTCTAAATAATAAGAAAGTGTGGAGGAAAGGATAATGAATGTTTTAGTAATCAACTGTGGAAGTTCTTCGCTGAAATTCCAGCTCATCGATGCGGCTTCGGAAGAAGTGCTCGCAAAAGGAATCTGTGAGAGGATCGGAATCGACGGACGTCTTACCTATCAGCCGGAGGGCGGGGAGAAAGAGAAATCCGACAAACCGATGCCGACACATACAGAGGCGATCCAGTTTGTCATCGAAGCTCTGACCAACCCGGAGACAGGTGTGTTAAAGAGCCTGGATGAAATCGGAGCTGTGGGACACCGCATGGTACACGGCGGCGAAAAATTTGCATGCTCTGTCGTGATCACAGATGAAGTGAAAAAAGCAGTTGAGGAGTGCAATGACCTTGCTCCCCTCCATAACCCGGCAAACCTGATCGGCGTGGCGGCGTGTGAGAAGCTTATGCCGAATACTCCGATGGTAGCAGTATTTGATACTGCTTTCCACCAGACAATGCCGGAGAAAGCATATATGTACGGACTTCCCTATGAGTATTATGAGAAGTATAAAGTGAGACGCTATGGTTTCCACGGGACAAGCCACAGCTATGTCTCCAGGAGAGTGGCAGAGGTGATGGGAAGACCTTATGACAATCTGAAGACGATCGTATGCCATCTCGGAAACGGATCCAGTATCTCAGCAGTATTAAATGGAAAATCTGTAGATACTTCCATGGGTCTTACTCCTCTTGAGGGTCTTGTGATGGGAACCCGTTCCGGAGATATCGATCCTGCGATCATGGAGTTTATCGCTCAGAAGGAAGATCTTGATATTGCAGGTGTGATGAATGTACTCAATAAAAAATCCGGTGTATACGGACTTTCCGGAGGATTTTCCAGTGATTTCCGTGATTTGACGGATGCGATGTACGCGGGCGATAAGAAAGCGAAGATCGCTATGGACGTATTCTCATACCGTGTTGCGAAATATATCGGTTCCTATGCCGCTGCCATGAACGGTGTAGACGACATCGTCTTTACAGCGGGTATCGGTGAGAACGACGATTATGTAAGAGAACAGGTCTGCAGCTACCTCGATTACCTCGGAGTTGATTTTGACAAGGATGTCAATACCGGACTCAGAGGTGAGGAGAAAGAACTCACCAGACCGGGATCAAAAGTAAGAGTATTTGTGATCCCGACAAACGAGGAGCTGGCGATCGCGAGAGAGACACTGGCGCTTGTAAAATAACTGCTTTGGCAGATATATGGAATGCAGGGGCAGCCTTCTTCATTTGAGGAAGGCTGCCCTTTTCTGTGGAAAACTTTTTTTGTGGAAAAACCCTTGAAAAATAATGCGGGGGGGGGTATTATATATAAGGAATTTTTGCGGAAAAAGGCGAAAAAAGGCAATTTTTGTGGAAAACTCCCAGATGACTGGGCGGTTCAGAGTGAAGAAAGATGGACGAGTACAGAAGCAGGGCGGGGCGCAGATTGAGCCGGGAAGTGGAAGAACTTCTCAGGATGGAGGAAGCTGACCGGCGCGCGGAGCAGGAATTTCTTGCAAGGAGACGAAGAAGAGAAAGACAGCGGAGACGTATGGCGCGGCTCCGGAAACGAAGAAGAGCATTGCTGTTGAGGATGGCAGGGGTAATGTTCCTTTTTATTGTCTTTATTATCCTGATCATCCGGTTGTTTTTCTCGAATCCGGTGGAGAAGGAGATTACGGTGGAGGCTGGTATCGATGATCTGGCTGCCGAAGATTTTCTGCGCAAAGACGGGGTGGAGATCGAGTTTGTGACAGATATGTCCGGGATCGACCTCAATCATGTGGGCGAGCATGAGATTACCCTGAAGGCGAAAGGCAAAGAGAGGACGTCGACGTTGATCGTTGAAGATACGGTCGCCCCGAAGGGGGAAGCCCAGGCGGAAGCAGTCACGGTAGATATGAACGGAAAAGTCGATGCGGCGGATCTGATCGCATCCATTGATGATGTGACAGATGTAAAATGTACATTTAAGGAAGAGCCGGATCTGTCTGCGGAGGCATCGGACGTTCCGGTGACGGTCGTGCTGACGGACGAGGGGGGAAACACTGCGGAAGTGGAAGCGCGCATCAATATCATCGAGGACACGGAGGCGCCGGTGATCGACGGGGTCGCTCCGATCACAAGTTTTCTGGGAGATCCGATTTCCTATAAATCGGAGATCACGGTCACGGATAACTGCGACCGGGACGTAGAGTTAGAAGTGGACAACAGTGAAGTCAATCCGGACGCGGCGGGTACTTATACCGTGCGGTACAGCGCTACGGACCGTGCGGGCAATACTGCGGAGGCAGAGACGACGATCACGATACAGGAGAAACCGGAGAACTATGTAGAACCGGAAGAGGTCTATGCGCTCGCTGACGAAGTGCTTGCCGAGATCACGACAGACGATATGACGCTGAAGGAGAAAGCGCGGGCGATCTATGACTGGACGCGGAATAATGTCGGATATATCAATACTTCAGAGAAAGACAGCTGGACAAATGGGGCTTACCAGGGATTTACAGAGGGACAGGGCGACTGCTTTGTATTCTTTGCAACCTCGAAGGCGCTGCTCACAAGAGCGGAGATCCCGAATATCGACGTAGTAAAGAGCGATACGAGCCATTCCAGCCATTACTGGAGCCTGATCGACTGCGGGGACGGCTGGTACCATTTTGATACGACGCCGAGATACGGCGGAGGAGCGTTCTTTATGCTGACAGACGCGGAGATCCTGGAGTACTCACAAGCCCACAACAACAGCCATATTTTCGATCAGAGCCTGTATCCGGCAACGCCGGAGACAGACTCCACGATCGAGTAGGAGGGATAGCATGACACTGGGGGTTATCGGCGGTCTTGGCCCGATGGCGACGGCGCAGTTTATGGAGATGGTGATAGAGATGACAGATGTCTCCTGTGATCAGGAGCATCTGGAAATGATCATCTATAACTGCCCCCGTATCCCGGACAGGACTTCGTATATACTCGGACAGTCAAAAGATAACCCGGCTGTCCCAATGACAGAGATCGGGCGCACCCTGGCAGTACAGGGAGTATCCTGTATCGCCATACCGTGCATTACAGCCCACTATTTTTATGACGAGCTCAGCGAAAAGATCGGCGTTCCGATCATCAACACTCTGGAAGAGACCGGGCGGGAACTGGCAGGGTACGGAGCGCGCCGGGCGGGGATCATGGCGACGGACGGTACCGTGAAGAGCGGGCTTTTTCAGGAAAAGTTTGCCGGGATGGGCATTGAGTCCGTCCTCCCTGATGACAGGCATCAGAAATATATTATGGATGTGATCTATCGGAATATAAAGCCTGGCAGGCCAGCCGATATGGAACTGTTTCAGGCGGCGGCAGATCATCTGCGTGGGCGCGGCGCTGAGATCCTGGTGCTCGGATGCACGGAGCTATCTGTCGTCAGCAGGCAGGAGCGGCTGGGCGCCGGATATCTGGACGCGATGGAAGTGCTTGCCAAAAGAGCGGTGCTTGCCTGCGGAGGGAAACTGAAAACAGCGTATGAAAATCTGATCACAGAGTAGGGAGACAGCGATGAAGAGAAATATATTAGAATACCTGGAGCAGACAGCAGCCAGGTATCCGGAAAAAACGGCATTTGCCAATGAGTCGATGGGAATGACCTTTTCGGAGGTGTATCAGGCGTCCAGAAGTATTGGAACCTGTCTGGCAGAAAAGGGATACGGAAAAGAGCCGGTCGTGATCTATATGAAGAAACATCCGCATATGATCGCGGCATTCTGGGGCGTTGTGTACAGCGGCTGCTTTTATGTCCCGATGGATGAAGAAATGCCGGAATTTCGGATCGAACTTATTTTCCAGAACCTGCACCCGAGAGCGGTGATCTGCGACGGGGATACGCAGGATAAGGTCAGGGCGCTGGAGGATTTTGACGGGGAGATCCTTTCTTATGATGAAATATGCGGGTATCCCTGTAATGATCTGGTACTTGACCAGATCCGGCAGAGATCCATTGATACCGATCCGGTCTATATTGTCTTTACCTCGGGCTCAACGGGAGTGCCAAAAGGAGTGGCGGCATGCCACCGGTCGGTGATCGACTATGTGGAGAGCCTGACAGAAGTTCTGGGAGTTACGGAGGATTCCGTGCTGGCAAACCAGACGCCCCTGTATTTTGACGCCTGTCTCAAAGAACTGTTTTCGAGCCTGAAATGCGGCGCCACTACATATCTTGTGCCGAAACAGCTCTTTATGTTCCCGGTCAGACTGGTGGAATTTTTGAATGAGCATAAGATCAATACCGTGTGCTGGGTGGTATCTGCGCTGACCATGATCTCATCCATGAAAACGTTCGACAAGGTCGTGCCCAAATATCTGCACACGATCGCTTTCGGAAGCGAGGTGTTCCCGATCAGGCAGTTCAACCTGTGGAGGAAAACACTTCCCAATGCAAGGTTCATCAATCTGTACGGGCCAACGGAGGCTACAGGCATGAGCTGTTACTACGAGGTGGATCGGGAGTTTGAAGAGACTGATGTGATCCCGATCGGGCGTCCGTTTAAGAATACGGAGATTCTTCTTCTTGACAGGGATGATCAGATCCCTCCCGCGGGAGAACCGGGTGAGATATGCATCCGGGGAACAGCGCTGACGCTTGGGTATTATAACAATCCGGAAAAGACGGACGAAGTATTCGTCCAGAATCCGCTGAACCACAGTTATCACGAGCTGATCTACCGCACCGGAGATATCGGAAAGCTGAATGAGAGGGGAGAGTTGGTATTCCTCTCCCGGAAAGATTATCAGATCAAACACATGGGACACAGGATCGAGCTCGGTGAGATCGAAGTCCACGTGAACCGGATCGAGGGTATTCGCAGCGCGTGCTGCATTTATGATAAAGAGACAGAGAAGATTGTTCTTTTCTATGTCGGGGAGACGGATCAGAAAGATCTTGTCGTGGCGCTCAGGAAGAAGCTGCCCAGATATATGATCCCCAATCATGTGTATGTGCTGGAACGAATGCCGCTGACAGCAAACGGAAAAATTGACCGGCTGAAGTTAAGGCAAATCAATGACGAGAAGAAAAGGAGAAAATGACAATGGAACCATTATTGGAAATTCTTAAAAATCTGCACCCGGAGATTGACTTTAACACATGTGAGACACTGATCGACGACGGTCTGATCGATTCGTTTGATATCGTGACGATCATTTCCGAGATCAATGAAGAGTATGACGTGGTGATCCCTGCGGAGGAGATCGTACCGGATAATTTCAATTCGGCGAAAGCGCTTTATGACCTGGTTACCAGGCTGGAAGATGAGTAGGCAGGGACATTATGCTGTTTACGGATTATAGTTTTATCGGCTTTCTTGCCGTAGTGTTTCTTCTGTATTATACGCTGCCGAAGAAATGGCAGTGGCCGTTCCTGCTTGTGGCGAGCTATGTGTTTTACTTTATTGCCAGCCCGTCATATGTCGTCTTTATCCTGGCCACGACCATATCCACTTATCTGGTCAGCCTGAAGCTGGATCAGCTCGAGACGAGGCAGAAAGAGTATCTTAAGGCGCATAAAGGAGAGATATCGCGGGAAGAGAAAAAGGAATACAAGGCGGGGGTCAGGGCGCGGAAGTGGAAATGGCTTCTGTTGTGCCTGTTCTTTAACCTGGGTATCCTTGCGGTGCTGAAATATACAAATTTTACGATCGCGAATATCAACGGGATACTGGAAGCGTTCCACAGCGACGGCACTCTGTCTTTTGTGGATCTTGTGCTCCCGATGGGAATTTCATTTTACACCTTCCAGACAATGGGATATATCATCGACGTATACCGGGGGACGAGCAGCGCGGAGAAAAATCCCTTCAAACTGGCGCTGTTTGTCTCGTTTTTCCCGCAGCTTGTGCAGGGCCCGATCAGCCGGTTTAATGACCTGGCAAAGTCCCTGTTTGAGATCCATTACTTTGATCCGAAAGTTGTGTCGTACGGCCTCTACAGGATCATGTGGGGGTATTTTAAGAAGATGGTCGTGGCGGACCGGATTCTTCCGGCAGTGAATACGATCATCCAGAATCCGGATACCTACCAGGGCGGATTCGTATTTGTGGGAATGATGTTCTATGCGTTTGAGCTCTATGCCGACTTTACGGGAGGCATCGACATTACGATCGGTATCGCCCAGACGATGGGAATCACGGTGACGGAGAACTTCCGCCGTCCGTATTTCTCAAAGAATATCAAAGAGTACTGGAAGAGATGGCATATTACCATGGGTACATGGTTTACGGATTACATATTCTATCCGATCTCAGTGTGCAAGCCCATGCTGAAACTGTCGAAATTTTCAAGAAGCAGGCTGGGAGAGCAGATCGGAAAACGTGTGCCGGTGTATCTGTCATCCTTTGTCGTATGGTTTACGACCGGTATCTGGCACGGCGCGAGCTGGAATTTCATTGTCTGGGGACTGATGAACTTTGTGGTCATCATGATCTCAGAGGAATTTGAGCCTCTGTACCGGAAGTTCCACGCAAGGTTCCACGTAAAAGACAAAGCGTGGTACGGCGTATTTGAGATCGTGCGGACGGTGCTGCTCATGAGTGCGATCCGTATGTTTGACTGCTACCGGGATGTGCCGCTGACGTTTAAGATGTTTGGGAATATGTTTACAAACTTTGATCTCAGCGCGTTTACTGCGGAGGCGTTCCTCGGGCTGGGCTTAAGCGCCGCCGATTACGTCCTTCTTCTGATCTGTCTGATCGTGATCCTTGCGGTCAGCATTACAGAAGAGAGAAAGGGCAGTGTGCGCGACCTGATCTTCCGGGCTCCGGCAGCATGGAAATATGTGGCGTTTGGCGGTCTGGTCCTTGTAGTGATCGTGTTTGGCGCGTATGGCATCGGGTATGACCAGAGTCAGTTTATCTATAACCAGTTTTAGAAAGGAGCAGGTATGAAACGAAAGATTAATGTGAAACGGGCTGCGGTCCCTGCCGTTTTTCTCGTCATCATGCTGGTGCTTCTGTACCTGCTGCAGAGACTGCTCATGCCCAAATACATGTCGGATATCCCGGAGGGAGCCATGGTTGAGGAGTACTACAGGGAGACGACAGACCATGAAGTGATCTTTGTGGGCGACTGTGAAGTCTATGAAAACTTTTCCCCGATCAAGTTCTACGAGGATTACGGGATCACAAGCTATATACGGGGATCTGCCCAGCAGCTTACCTGGCAGTCCTATTATCTTCTGGAAGATACGCTGAGATACGAGACGCCGAAGGTGGTCGTATTCAACGTCCTTGCCATGAAATATAACGAACCGCAGAGTGAGGCGTACAACCGCATGACAATAGACGGGATGAAGATGTCGTCCTCCAAGATCGGAGCAATCCAGGCTTCAATGACGGAGGAGGAGCACATGCTGGATTATATTTTCCCGATCCTGCGTTACCATTCCAGATGGTCTGATCTCTCTTCGGAGGATTTTGAGTATATGTTCCATAAAGACAAGGTCTCCCACAACGGCTACTATATGCGCGTGGATACCAGACCGGTAGACGACTTCCCGGAACCGGAAAAACTCTCGGACTACACGCTGGGCGACAAAGCCATGGAGTATCTGGATAAGATGCGGGTGCTCTGTGAGGAGAACGGGATCGAACTGGTACTGGTGAAGTCCCCGAGCCTGTATCCCCACTGGTATGACGAGTGGGATGAGCAGATCGTGGAATACGCGGACAAATATGGACTCGATTACTTCAATTACGAGAAGCTGACGGATGAAGTCGGGATCGACTACAATACAGATACTTATGACGCCGGCCTCCATCTGAATCTGTCGGGTGCGGAAAAGCTGTCCGAGTATTTCGGGAAATACCTGACAGAGACATATGACCTGACGGACTACAGGGAAGATCCGGAGTATGCCGCGGTGTATCAGGAAAAGATCGAGTTCTACCACGAGATGGAAGAAGCGCAGTATGAAGAACTGGAAGAATATGGCGAGATTATCAGTTATTAATAGAAATAGAAAAGATGTCTGATTGAAGGAGGATGCAACATGAAAAGAAAAATTGTTTTACTGACAGCAGCAATGACGATGGGACTGGCGCTGACCGCATGCGGAGGTTCCGGGGACAGCGAGGGCGGCTCAGGATCCGGACAGGAGTCCGGCGGCGGATACACTTTTACAAGCGGTTCTACCGTGATCGAGATGAATGCGGACGCCTCAGCGGTTGTGGAAGAGCTGGGAGATGCAGACGAGTATTTTGAATCTGAGAGCTGTGCCTTTGAGGGGCTGGACAAAGTGTATACTTATCCGGGATTTACTCTGAACACTTATCCGGTAGACGATAAGGATTATGTACTTTCTGTAGTATTCCGTGATGATACCGTCTCCACAGAGGAGGGGATCAGCATCGGAAGTACAAAAGATGAGGTGACAGAGGCGTATGGAGAGCCTGCTTCCGAATCCGCTACAGAGCTGGTATATGAGAAAGGGGATTCTGAAATGACCATCGGACTGGACGGCGACAGTGTGTCTACGCTGGAGATCAGCGCTGTTACAGAATAAAGCGGGAATAAGGGAAAAGTAAGAAAATATTCTGGTTGACAAACACATTTTACATGATATAATAGTGTAGGTGTGAATAGGAGTAAATAACTATGTTAATCAACCTATCAGACGTTTTGTCAGACCAGCATAAGACAGTGGAAGAGACTGTGCCGCTTACGATGGAGACGATCAGCCTGAAGTCAGGCGATTATCCTGTTGTCAGCAGTGAGCCGGTCCACATCCGCGTGGAACATGTCAGGGGAAAAGAGCTGCTCATACAGGCTGATGCCAGACTGACGGCAGTGATCCCGTGCGACAGGTGTTTAGAGGATGTGAGACATGAGTTTGTGATTCACAGTACAAAACATGTGGACTTAGGTCTCTCCGACGCAGAACTGACAGAGGAGCTGGATGAATCAAACTTTATTGACGGATATCATCTTGACGTGGACAAACTGCTCTTTACAGAGATTTTGTCGGGATGGCCGGAAAAAGTGCTCTGCCGTGAGGACTGTAAAGGACTCTGCGGAGTGTGCGGCCAAAACTTAAATACGGGGTCCTGCGACTGTGAGGAAACGGGGCTTGATCCTAGAATGTCAGTTGTCCGTGACTTATTTAAGAATTTTAAGGAGGTGTAACCTATGTCAATCTGTCCAAAGAATAAATCTTCAAA
>DXEY01000136.1 GCA_019114745.1 Candidatus Mediterraneibacter colneyensis
GGCTGCGGAGGAACGGGGCCGGGTGAAAACAGCGCCGCTGCCGGGACTGGCCGGGAAGAGAGCACAGAGGATGTGAGCGGGAGCGCCGCCGTGCAGACAGCAGATACGGTCGATGAAGTCCCGGAGTACAGTGGGGAACCATATGTGGAGATCAACGACAACCAGCCGGAGTTCGAGGAGTATGAGCTGACAACCGTCGCATATGAAGAGTACAGCGAACTGGATTCCCTGGGAAGGTGCGGCGAGGCGGAAGCGTGCGTGGGCGAGGAGACCATGCCGGATGGAGAACGGGAGAGTATCAGTTCTGTGGAGCCTACGGGCTGGCGAAATGAAAAATACGACAGTGTTGACGGAGGTTACGTCTATAACCGCTGCCATCTGATCGGCTACCAGCTCACCGGAGAAAATGCCAATGAGGAGAACCTGATCACGGGTACCCGCTATATGAATACAGAGGGGATGCTGCCGTTTGAGGATATGATCGCTGATTATGTACATGAGACCGACAATCATGTCATGTACCGGGTGACGCCGGTATTCCTCGGGGAAGACCTGGTCGCGTCGGGCGTGCAGATGGAAGCGGAATCCGTCGAGGACAGCGGCGCCGGGATCTGTTTCAATGTCTATGTCTATAATGTACAGCCGGAGATCACCATTAATTATGCCACAGGTGAGAACTGGGAGAGCGGAGATAATGCGGAAAATACAGACAATGCCGGACAAGATACCGGGCACAATGATGCGGGCACCGTGGAACAGGAATATGTCATTAATGAAAATACGGGAAAATTCCATGTCCCGGACTGTTCCGGTGCAGAACGCATAAAAGAAGAAAACAGACGGGAGTTTACAGGCACCCGCGAAGAGCTGATAGGCGAAGGATACGAGCCCTGCGGGAACTGCAAGCCGTAGAGGCGGAATGTATCGGTGTCAGAAGTTAAAGGGCAGAGTTTCAGAAAGGAAGAATGGATCATGGAGAAATATAAAAGGATATTCGTAGTCGTTATGGATTCGCTCGGCGTGGGGGCCATGGATGACTCGCCTGAGTTTGGAGATGTTGGCGTCAATACGCTGGGACACATTTCGGAGTCTGTGGAGAGGTTCCATATTCCGAATCTGCAGAAAATGGGCCTGGCGAACCTCACACCTCTCAGGCAGGCGGCGCCGGTGGAAAAAACCCTCGGCTATTATGGGAAACTCCGGGAAAAGAGCAGAGGCAAAGATACAATGACCGGTCACTGGGAGATGATGGGGCTGGAGGTGAAACAGCCGTTTCGGACATTTACAGAAAACGGCTTTCCCCCGGAGCTGATCAGGGAGCTGGAGAAGAAAACGGGAAGAAAAGTGATCGGAAATAAGAGTGCAAGCGGGACGGAGATCCTGGATGAACTCGGCGAGGAAGAGATCGCCACAGGGCATATGATCGTGTATACGTCCGCGGATTCTGTGCTTCAGATCTGCGGGAATGAAGAGACGTTCGGTCTGGATGAGCTGTACCGGTGCTGTGAGATCGCCAGGGAAATTACGATGAAAGATGAGTGGCGTGTGGGGCGTGTGATCGCCCGCCCATATGTGGGGAAGAAACGCGGCGAGTTTAAACGCACGAGCAATCGGCACGATTATGCCCTCAAGCCGTTTGGAAAGACGGTGCTGAACGCGCTTAAAGAGGCGGGGCTGGATGTGATCTCCGTGGGAAAGATCCGGGATATCTTTGACGGAGAAGGGATCACGGAAGCATATAAGTCGAAAAGCTCTGTCCACGGTATGGAGCAGACGATCTGTCTTGCGCAGAAAGAGTTCCACGGGCTTTGCTTTGTCAATCTGGTGGACTTTGACGCGCTGTGGGGGCACAGGAGAGATCCGAAAGGATATGCGGCGGAGATTGAAAAGTTCGATGTGAATCTGGAGAAACTGCTGGGGCTTCTGAAAAAAGACGATCTGCTGATCATCACCGCAGATCATGGAAACGATCCGACTTACAGCGGTACAGACCATACCCGCGAAAAAGTACCTTTCCTCGCGTACTCCCCTTCCATGACTGGCAGCGGGGAACTGCCGGAGGAGGATACGTTCGCTGTGGTCGGAGCGACAGTGGCGGATAATTTCGGTGTGGAGATGCCGGAGGGGACGATCGGGAGATCTCTGCTGGAAAATTTAAAGTAGTGCAAAAAAATATTGACAAACATTGATTCACACAGTATACTATACAAGTGGCTTGTGAGAAACGAGTCACGATACAGGGGATTGGTCAAATGGTATGATAGGGGTCTCCAAAACCTTTGGTGGGAGTTCGATTCTCTCATCCCCTGCGCGAAAAGCACCGTAAATACGGTGCTTTTTTTGTGACTGCGACGAGCCAAAGTCCGGGCTTGCCCGAGACCCTGGTGACCGCTTACAATCCCGGAATGTGCCTTTTGGCACTTCCGGTGATTATTTTATCTTGACATGTAGAAAATTATGTATTAATATAAAAACATAGAGAAAACCGAAACGTTTCGGATTCAAGAAAAAGGAGGAAAATATCATGCCATTAGTTACATCAGAAAAAATGCTCCTGGATGCTCAGAAAGGCGGCTATGCAGTAGGCGCTTTCAATGTTGAGAACATGGAGATGGTCAAAGCAGTTCTCGCAGCGGCAGAGGAGCTGAAAGCTCCGGTTATGCTGCAGACGACCCCGTCCACGATCAAATACGGGACAGTGGAGACATATGCGGCGATCGTAAAAGCGGAAGCCGAGAAGGTTTCTGTTCCGGTATGCCTTCATCTTGATCACGGCAGCAGCTTTGATCTCGCAGTAAAGGCAATGAAGGCAGGGTATACATCCGTTATGATCGACGGATCACATGAAGATTTCGAGAATAATATCGCTGTGACGAAACGTGTTGTAGATGTGGCGAAAGCATTTGGCATCCCGGTAGAGGCTGAGCTGGGTAAAGTAGGCGGAAAAGAAGATGACCTGGAAGCTGAGGCTGACACAAATACAGATCCGACGGAGGCGAAGGAGTTTGTGGAGCGCACCGGAGTATCATCCCTCGCAGTTGCGATCGGTACGGCTCACGGCTTTTATGTAGGGACTCCGGTTCTTGATAAACCGCGGGTAAGTGCGATCAAAGAGGTCGTTCCTGTACCGCTTGTACTTCACGGAGCGTCCGGACTCAGCGAAGAAGATGTAAGAGAATGCGTGGAACGCGGAATGTGCAAAGTGAATTTTGCGACGGAACTCAGGGCTGCTTATACAGACGCTGTCAAAAAACTCCTGGAGGAGAAGCCTGAGACATTTGATCCGAAGAAACTGGGTACAGTCGGCATGGAAGCCGTAAAAGAGCAGGTCATGATCCGTATGAAGATGTGCGGATGCGACGGAAAAGCTCAGTAAGACAAAACTACAGAAAATAAGAAAACAGCAATAACAGGAAAAGGCGGTGTATCGAATGGGAGCAACGATGAAAGATATCGCGAAGCGCACCGGCCTCGGACTGGCAACGATTTCTTCCTACTTAAATGGAGGAAATGTCCGGGAAAAGAACCGCATAAAGATCGAAGAAGCGATCGAGGAACTTCATTTTGAAGTAAATGAAGTGGCAAGAGGGCTCAAGACGAACCGGACAAAGACGATCGGGATTGTTATCCCCGAGCTTAACAATATTTTCTTTGCCGAGATCATCACCGAGGCAGAAGATATCCTGCGCAGCCATGGATATGCGACAATGATCTGTGACTGCCGTTCTGATGCGGAGCGTGAGAAGGAGGCAGTTGATTTCCTCTATCACAGGAGAGTGGATGGTCTGATCGTTATGCCGACAGGCTCGTCTGCCTCCGGTTTCCAGAAATTTGTCAGGTCGGGAAAACCGATCGTCATGATCGACCGGAAGATGAAAGGCGTTCCCTGTGACTGCATCCTTGTCGATAATGAAGGTGCGGCGATGGATGCTGTGGAAAGGCTGATACAGAAGGGGCACAGGAAAATCGGAATGATTGCCGGTCCGGAGGACGTGTATACCGCGAGAGAAAGACAGGAAGGGTATCAAAAAGCCATTCAAAGAAATGGAATCATTTTCGATGAAAGTCTGGTTGTCAGAGGAAATTACACGATCGCCGGAGGCGCGGCAGCTATGAGAAGGCTCCGCGAGGCAAATCCGGATATGACTGCGGTGTTTATCTCGAACTACGAGATGACCGTGGGGGCTATGATGGAGATCAACGATCTGGGGATCCGTGTGCCGGATGAATTGTCGGTAATCGGATTTGATAATATTGATTTTGCAAAGGCGTCTGTCCCTCGTCTGAGTATTGTTACCCAGCCTACAGCACAGATTGCCAGGGCGGCGGCGGATACGCTGATCGAAAAGCTGACCGGAAAAGCGCCCGTCCCAAACGATAGTCAGGACGATGCCGACGGGGAACCGACGACGCTCACCGTCACATTAAAGACCGGATTTGTTGAAGGGCGTTCCGTAAGGCGGTTCGATGTTTGAGAAAAGTATAAGTTCCGGGGAATGATAAGGAGAAGATTATGAGTGAATATCTGTTAGGAATCGATATCGGGACCAGCGCCTGCAAGATTGCCGTATTTACCAGAGACGGGCGTGTGGCAGCTTCAGGGAACGGGGATTATCCGGTATATTACCCGCATCCGGGCTGGGCTGAACAGAATCCCGATGAATGGTGGGATGCTGTGTGCCGGGCGATACCGGAAGTGCTGAAAAAAGGCGGGATCGATCCGTCCGAGGTCAAAGGCGTCGGCATTGACGGGCAGAGCTGGTCTGCGATCGCTATAGACCGGGAGGGAAATGTGCTTACCAATACTCCGATCTGGATGGATACAAGAGCAGTTGATATCTGCGATGAATTTAATGAAAAGATCGGAAAGGATAAAATATTTGAACTGTGCGGAAATCCGCTTCAGCCGTCCTATACCACACCGAAGATCATCTGGTATCAGAGAAATCTTCCGGAGGTGTATAAAAAGACCTGTAAGATCCTCCAGTCCAACAGCTTTATCGCATACAGGCTGACAGGAGTGATCAGCCAGGATCTTTCCCAGGGATACGGGCTCCACTGCTTTGATATGAGAAAAGGAGCCTGGGATGAGGAGATGTGTGCGGCTTTCGGATTCTCGCCGGACATCCTTCCGGAGATCCATCCGTGCCATGATATCATCGGTACCGTGACAGAGGAGGCAGCCAGGCAGTGCGGCTTAGCTCCCGGGACTCCGGTGGCGGCGGGAGGCCTGGACGCGGCGTGCGGCACGCTTGGCGCAGGAGTCATCCACAGCGGCGAGACACAGGAACAGGGAGGACAGGCAGGCGGCATGAGTATCTGTACCGATACCTACCGGGCTGACGAGAGACTGATCCTCGGGTACCACGTGATCCCCGGACACTGGCTGCTCCAGGGCGGCACTACCGGCGGAGGCGGCGTGATGCGCTGGCTGGAAAAAGAATTTGGAGCATATGAAAGAGAAGAGGGCAAACGTCTGGGGAAAAGCTCCCTTGACCTTTTCAATGAGGAGGCGGAGAGAGTTGCCCCGGGAAGCGACGGGCTGATCTTCCTCCCCTATATGTCGGGTGAGCGGACTCCGATCTGGGATCCTGACGCCAGGGGCGTGTACTACGGCATTGACTTCAGTAAGACAAAAGGACATTTTATCCGGTCGGCTATGGAGGGAACCGCATACGCCCTCAAGCATAATCTGGATGTCGCCGGGGAGGCGGGAGCAAAGGTCACTGTGATGCGTGCAATGGGCGGATCGGCAAACTCTCTGCTCTGGACGCAGATTAAATCCGATATTACAGGCAAGCCGATCATCGTGCCGTCATCGGATACGGCGACGACTCTGGGAGCCGTAATACTCGCAGGCGTGGGCATCGGCATGTACGCAGATTTTGAGGAGGCTGTGAAGCTGACCGTGCATGACAGGAGATCCCATGAGCCCGATGCGGGAAACCGGGCAGTATACGATGAAAATTATGCTACATATATAGAACTCTACCAGCAGTTAAAAGGTATCATGAAAAAAAGAGGAGGCAGATAAACATGAAAGCAGCTGTTGTGTGTGCAAATGAAGATGTGCGTTATATGGATTACGAGGAGCCGGCGCCGGGGCCGGGCGAGGTCAAGGTAAGAGTAAAGGCTTCCGGGATCTGCGGTTCGGATATCCCCCGCGTGCTGAATCACGGGGTACACTTTTATCCGATCGTCCTCGGACATGAATTTGCAGGCGATGTAGTGGAAGTCGGGGAAGGCGTGACAAAGATCAAAGTCGGCGACCATGTATCAGGCGCGCCGCTGAAGCCCTGTATGAAATGTGACGACTGCCAGAACGGCAACTTCTCCCTGTGTAAGCATTACAGCTTTATCGGATCAAGGGAGCAGGGAAGCAACGCGGACTATGTTGTGATCCCGGAGCAGAATGCGATCGTATACGATCCGTCCATCCCCTATGAGCAGGCGGCTATGTTTGAGCCGGCTACCGTAGCGATCCACGGTCTGTACCAGAATGACTACCAGGGCGGACAGTATGTCGCTGTATTAGGCGGCGGGACGATCGGTATGTTTACGATGCAGTGGGCGAAGATCTTCGGAGCAAAGAAAGTCGTTGTGTTTGACATCAGTGACGCAAGGCTGGAACTTGCGAAACGCCTTGGAGCAGACGAAGTGGTCAATACGACCGAAGAAGGGTATATGGAGAAAGCACTCGCCATCACGGGTGGCAAAGGATACGGATATGTATTCGAGACGGCAGGACAGGTGCCGACGATGCACATGGCATTCGAGCTGGCAGGGAACAAAGCCCATGTCTGCTTCATCGGAACTCCGCATGAGGAACTCAGCTTTACTCCTGCTATGTGGGAGAATATGAACCGCAAGGAGTTCAGGCTGACCGGGTCATGGATGTCCTACAGCGCGCCGTTCCCGGGGAAAGAGTGGGAACTGACCGCCCACTACTTTGCAACGGGACAGCTTAAGTTCGACCCTGAGTTCATCTACAGGAAGATGCCGATGAGCCAGGCTCAGGAAGCATTCCAGATGTTTAAGACACCGGGGCTTGTAAAAGGCAAACTGATGCTCGTGAACGAGGAGTAGGAGGCCGGATATGATACTGACAGTTACATTAAACGCCGCCATTGACAAGCGGTATGTCGTGGACGGCTTCCGGATCGGGGAGGTAAACCGCGTCAGGGAGTGCGCCTACACGCCGGGCGGAAAAGGGCTGAATGTCTCAAAGCCTGCGTCCATCGCAGGGGCGGATGTCACGGCGACCGGATTTGTAGGCGGCCATGCCGGACATTATATAGAAGATTCCCTGAAGCCATTCGGGATCAAAAGTGAGTTTTATCACATGAAAGAGGAAAGCCGTTCCTGTATTAATATATGGGATGAAGCCAACCACATCCAGACAGAGTTTCTGGAGCCGGGCTTTACGGTATCGGAGGAGGACTTTGCAAAGTTCGAGGAAAAGTTTGCCGGGCTTGTGGAGAAGGCAGACGTGGTTTCCATGTCAGGCAGCGTGCCAAAGGGACTGGACGGCACGGCTTACCAGCGGCTGGTAAAGATCTGTAAGGCGGCGGGTAAACCGGTCATCCTCGATACGAGCGGAAAACTGCTGGAGATGGGGATCCAGGCGTGCCCGACGATGATCAAGCCGAATATCGACGAGATACGGATGCTTACCGGAAAAGGCTGTGACAGGCTGGATGAAATGGTAGAAGCGGCGAGAGAGATCCACAGAAACGGCGTGGAGATCGTAGCAGTGTCTCTGGGAGGAGACGGATCCTTTGTGGTATGTGACGAGGGTGTGTTCCGTGCGGAAGTGCCGAGGATCGATGCGGTAAATACAGTCGGATGCGGAGACTCCATGATCGCGGGATATGCGCTTGGGATCAGTGAAGGACTCTCCGTCAGGGAGACCCTCCGCAAGGCGAGCGCCATCTCGGCAGCCGCAGCGCTGCGGGAAGAGACAGGATTCTTTGTCAGAGAAGACATGGAGAGGATCCTGCCCCAGGTGAAGATCACAGAGATTTAAGACAGTATGGAAGTCATGGTAATCACACGGACGGCAGGACGCCAGATGAGCGATATCCTGCGCGGCGTGTAATAATAAAAAGAAAAGGAGAAAGAAAATGGGAGAATTTATCAACCCGGCAATCGTGCCGAAGAAAAAACTGTACACCGGAGAAGAAATTCCGTGTGTAGGCATGGGAACATTCGGATCTGACCGTTTCACACCGGAGCAGGTATCCAATGCGGTAGCGGGAGCGATCCGCTGCGGTTACAGAATGTTCGACTGCGCTGCCTGCTACGGCAACGAAGACCAGATCGGCGAAGTGTTTAAAACAGCGTTTGACGAGGGAGTTGTAGAGCGTAAAGAGCTTTACATCATGACAAAAGTGTGGAACGACATGCACGAGAGAGTAGAGGAGTCCTGCAGAAAGAGTATTGCAGACCTGCAGTGCGATTACATCGACCTCTTCTTTATCCACTGGCCGTTCCCGAACTATCATGCACCGGGATGCGATGTAGATTCCAGAAACCCGAACTCAAAACCGTTCAGTGTGGAAGAGTTTATGAATACGTACAGACAGTGCGAGAGCCTGGTAGAGAAAGGGCTGATCCGCCACATCGGTATCTCCAATATGACGATCCCGAAACTGGAGGCTGTGCTTCCGCTGATGAAGATCATGCCGGTTGCATGTGAGCTGGAACTTCATCCGTGCTTCCAGCAGCAGGAACTGTTCGATTACCTGGTCGCTCATGATATCCAGCCGATCGGCTTTATGCCGCTGGGATCTCCGCAGAGACCGGAGCGTGATATGATGCCGGAAGATATCGCAGATATGAAGACTCCGGAGATGGTAGAGATCGCAAAAGCGCACAACTGCCATCCGGCGCTGATCGCTCTGAAGTGGGCGCACCAGAGAGGGCAGATCCCGATCCCGTTCTCTGTACATGAGGCAGAGTATGTAAGCAATCTCAAGTCTATGACAGAAGATCCGCTGACAGATGAGGAGATGGCAAAGATCGCGACTCTTGAGAGAAACAACCGCCTTGTAAAAGGACAGGTGTTCCTGTGGCCGGGCGCTAAGGACTGGCACGATCTCTGGGATGAAGACGGGAAAATCGTTACACTGGACGATTAATATTAAGAAAAAAACTTGAAATATGATTTGTAATCTGATATTATATCAATAATTTATTATAACTATCAGTTGCAGCAAAGATAATTCAGTCAGTCCAAAGAGGGATAACGCATTGTTATCTCTCTTTTTTTGTGACTGCGACGAGCCAAAGTCCGGGCTTGCCCGAGACCTTGGCGACCGTTTACAATCCCGGAATGTGCCTTTTGGCACTTCCGGTGATTGTTTCTGAAGACTGACTGGAGCAGCAGGAACGGAGGCAGATGCTTATGAGAAAAACAATGAATATCCAGTTTGATTCCTATGATATGGTGGAAAGGTTTTCAAGGGATGTCGCAGGGATGCCGGGAGAATTTGACCTGGCTTCCGGCAGGCGGAGTGTGGATGCAAAATCATTTCTCGGTATTTTCAGCCTTGACCTGTCGCGGCCGGTTATCCTGACTGCTGTGACGGACGATGTGGCGGCTATTGAAAAACTTCGCGCTTATCAGCTGTAAGATGCGCTCCTTACGGCTGAACTGCCATACACAAAAAATAGAGAACACTCGGTTTTCCCCTTGACAAATATCTTTTAGCAGTTTACCATAATAGCATTAGATATTTTTAAGGAGGAATTATTATGAAATGGTTTAGAAAGGCGGCAAGCCTCACGGTTGTGGCAGCTATGGGATTTTCTCTTGCCGCATGCGGAGGCGGAGGCAGCAGTGAGGGAGATCCGGATGCAACGACTTTCAAGATCGGAGGCATCGGACCTACGACAGGTGACACTGCAATTTACGGAACTGCTGTACAGAACGGTATTCAGCTCGCTGTAGATGAGATCAATGCTGCAGGCGGGATCAACGGATACCAGATCGAGTACCAGTTTGAGGATGACCAGTCCGATTCAGAGAAATCGGTAAATGCGTACAATACCCTGAAAGACTGGGGAATGCAGATGCTGGTCGGAACCGTGACATCTACACCGTGTACAGCAGTAGTGGAAGAGTCACACGCGGACAATATGTTCCAGCTCACACCGTCTGCTACAGCGGTAGAGAGTATCCAGTATGACAATGCGTTCCGTATGTGCTTCTCTGACCCGAGCCAGGGTACTGTATCTGCGGATTATATCGCGGATAACGGACTTGCATCCAAAGTTGCGATCATCTACGACAGCTCTGATACCTATTCGACAGGTATCTACCAGAGCTTTGCAACAGAGGCTGAGGCAAGAGGGATCGAGATCGTAGCCGCAGAGGCGTTTACGGCGGACAGCAGCACAGATTTTTCCGTTCAGATCCAGAAGGCAAAAGATGCGGGCGCAGAGCTTGTGTTCCTTCCGATCTATTACCAAGAGGCTTCCCTGATCCTCGCACAGGCAGAGAGAGCAGGATTCAGCCCGGAGTGGTTCGGCGTGGATGGAATGGACGGCCTGCTTGACGTGGAAGGATTTGACGCGGCGCTGGCAGAAGGACTGATGTTCCTTACTCCGTTTACCCCGGATGCAGAGGATGAGGCTACGCAGACTTTCGTGGCAGACTACGAAGAGGCGTTCGGCGATACTCCGATCCAGTTTGCGGCTGACGCTTATGACTGCATGTATGTGATCAAGGCGGCTGCTGAAGAGGTTGACCTGAGCCCGGATATGAGCATTTCAGATATGTGCGAGGCAATGAAATCAGCGATGACATCGATCACCATCGACGGCCTGACAGGAAAACAGATTTCCTGGGGTGAGGACGGAGAACCGTCTAAAGAGCCGACAGTCGTAGTTGTAGAAGGCGGAGCATATAAAGTGCTTCAGGCTGAATAAGAAATATCAGTAAAAGTAAACACAGGGACATCCGTCCGGCTGAGCGCTGAACGGATGTCCCTGTTTTATATTTTATACATTTTAGGAGTCTGGACTGGCTTTTATAAATGGATCCTTGTACCTGTCCTGCCAAGGATACCGTCTCTGGCTTTTTCGAGCAGGGTGATGAGCGCCTGCCTGCCCGGTTTTGACTCGGCAAATTCTACGGCGGCCTGTACTTTCGGGAGCATAGATCCCGGAGCAAAGTGCCCTTCTTCAATGTATTGTTTTGCCTCGTCTACTGTGATATCATCGAGCCATTTCTCATCCGGTTTTCCGTAGTTGACAGCAGCTTTTTCTACTGCGGTCAGGATGATCAGAAAATCGGCGTCCAGTTCTTTCGCCATCAGGCAGCTCGCAAAGTCTTTATCAATGACTGCACTGGCGCCTTTTAAGTGATTGCCCTGGCGTGTGACGGGGATACCGCCTCCGCCGCAGGCAATGACGACATCGCCGGAGTCTACCATGTTGCGGATCGTTCCGATCTCGATGATCTCCTGGGGTTTCGGGGATGCAACCACACGGCGGTAGCCGCGCCCGGCATCCTCTTTCATGATATAATCATATTTCTCCGCCATCATATCAGCCTGTTCTTTTGTCATGAAACGGCCGATCGGTTTGGACGGATGCTCAAATGCCGGATCGTCGGGATCCACTCGCACCTGTGTGATCATGGTCGCCACCGGGATATCGGTGATCCCTCTGTTTAAGAGTTCCTCGCGGAGCGCATTCTGAAGATCGTATCCGATATACGCCTGGCTCATGGCAACACAGACGGACAGCGGGGTGTTCGGCTGCTGTGGATCTTCGTGGGTCAGGGCGAGCATTGCGTTGTTCACCATGCCCACCTGCGGGCCGTTGCCGTGGGCAACGACTACTTCACATCCTTCCTGGATGAGATCTACGATCGCCCTGGAAGTGATCTTAACGGCTTTCATCTGCTCAGGCAGGGTATTGCCGAGGGCGTTTCCGCCCAAGGCAATGACAATACGTTTTTTCTTTTCCATAAGCTGCCTCCCGGAATCAGCCTTCTTTTACAGCGGCAATCGTCTCTACTTCACAGAGGACTCCCTTCGGAAGAGCTTTTACAGCGACGCAGGAGCGTGCCGGATTGCCTGTGAAATATTTTGCATAGACTTCATTGAACGCTGCAAAATCAGCCATATCTGCGAGGAAACATGTCGTTTTTACAACATCTGTGAATGATGCGCCCTGGCTCTCCAGAAGTGCGCCTACATTCTTCATGACCTGCTCTGCCTGCTCTGTGATATCAGAGCCGACTACTTCGCCTGTCTCCGGTGAGAGCGGGATCTGTCCCGAGAAAAATGCGATGCCGTTGAGGATGATCCCCTGTGAATACGGCCCGATGGCAGCAGGTGCGTTTTTTGTTTCAACATATTTTAACATGGTGCAAATACCTCCTGATAATTCTTTTTTAGATTAGTAACTGTTCAGTCTATTCAGCCCGTTCAGCCCGCGCCATTCGCAAAGCCGCATTTATGTGCTTACTGCAACGTTGCCGCTGAAATCTGTTGACTGCCGCCAGATGGCGGAACTATTATTTAAACACTCTCGGCGTGCCTTTTTCCTCAAGCTTCTTCAGGATGTCAGCCGGATCAGCGAATTTTGCGAGGAAGATCATAGCCGCAATGATGTACGGTTTGTAGCTTGCCTCTTTGTAGAGCGGATCTCTGTAGCGGTCGAATACGCTTGCGTCAACCTCGCCTTCCTCACAGCTTACGCCTGTGATGTCAGCCGGCAGGCAGTGCATGTAGAGCGCTTTGCCGTCTTTTGTCGTCTTCATCAGTTCCTCTGTACATGCCCAGTCTTTGTGCTGTGCATTCTGTGCAAGGAGTTCTTTCTCCAGCTCTTTTATGCCCTCGAAGTCGCCGTTTCCGTACAGCTCTGTACGTCTTTCCATAGCTGCGAACGGAGCCCAGCTCTTCGGATATACGATATCAGCGTCTTTGAACGCCTCTGCCATATCATTTGTTTTTGTAAATGTACCGCCGGATTTCTTTGCGTTCTCAGCAGCAACAGCCTCAACTTCCGGAAATACCTCGTATCCTTCCGGATGAGCAAGGACAACGTCCATTCCGAAACGTGTCATCAGACCGATGATCCCCTGCGGAACAGAGAGCGGTTTGCCGTAAGACGGAGAGTAAGCCCATGACATAGCGATCTTTTTGCCTTTCAGGTTCTCAACACCGCCGAACTCGTGGATGATGTGGAGCATATCAGCCATTGCCTGTGTCGGGTGGTCGATGTCGCACTGCAGGTTTACGAGCGTCGGTTTCTGCTCAAGGATGCCGTCTTTATTTCCCTGTGTTACAGCGTCAACTACTTCATGCATGTAAGCATTTCCCTTGCCGATGTACATATCGTCGCGGATACCGATCACGTCTGCCATGAAGGAGATCATGTTTGCTGTCTCGCGGACGGTCTCGCCGTGTGCAACCTGGGATTTGCCCTCGTCCAGATCCTGAACCTCAAGACCTAACAGGTTACATGCGGATGCAAAGGAGAAGCGGGTACGTGTGGAGTTGTCGCGGAAGAGTGAGATTCCGAGACCGCTCTCGAATACCTTTGTAGAAATGTTGTTCTCTCTCATAAAGCGGAGCGCATCAGCTAACGTGAATACAGCTTCGAGCTCATCGTCTGTCTTTTCCCATGTCAGGAAAAAGTCTCCGTTGTACATGTCCTTAAAGTTCAGTGAGTTCAGCTTATCGATATAATCCTGTAATGTTTTCATTGTTCTTCATCCTCCTTGATTTTTGAAATGATAAATTTAATTGCTTATTCGCAGTAGCAGTTCGGAAGTGCAGCGTATACAGCAGCGCATGTTACAAGATCCTGTTTCCATGTTTTCTCGTTCGGCGCGTGTGCCTGAGCCTCAGCTCCCGGGCCGAATCCGATGCACGGGATTCCGTTCCTTCCCATGATAGATACGCCGTTTGTTGAGAATGTCCATTTGTCTGTGAGCGGACGTGCCTGGCGCATTTCCAGAGTTTCCGGAGCGCCGATCCTCTTGTCGCCGTAGAGTGATGTGTACGCTTTCTCAAGGGCCTTTGTCACTTTGTGGTCTTTCGGGATCGCCCATGTCGGGAAGTAGCACTCGATCTCGTATACGCATCCTGTGTAGGACGGACGGTCGTAGTTGTACATGGATACGACTACATCATCGCCGTATTTCTGTACGCTCGGGAGTGCACGGATCTCGTCCAGGCAGCTCTCCCATGTCTCACCGAATGTCATACGGCGGTCAAGAGATACCGCGCAGGAGTCAGCTACCGCACAGCGGCTCGGTGATGTGTAGAAGATCTGAGATACCGTTACAGTACCGCGTCCGAGGAAACGTGCCTCTTCCCAGTCCGGATTGTATTTCGGATTCAGCATTTTTACGAGACCTTTGATCTCTGTCTCATCTGCGTCGTCGTTCTCATTGAGGGCGCGCACATCCTGGAGGATGTCAGCCATCTTGTAGATCGCGTTGTCACCGCGCTCCGGAGCGGATCCGTGGCAGGAAACGCCTTTGACATCAATGCGGATCTCCATACGTCCGCGCTGACCGCGGTAAATACCTCCGTCTGTCGGCTCCGTGGATACAACGAACTCAGGACGGATCTTGTCCTCGTTGATGATGTACTGCCAGCACAGACCGTCGCAGTCTTCTTCCTGAACGGTTCCGACAACCATGATCTTGCATCCATCAGGGATCAGATCCATGTCTTTCATGATCCTTGCGCCGTAAACTGCGGATACGATACCGCCGCACTGGTCGGACACGCCGCGGCCGCCGATCTCTGTGTCGTTTTCATATCCCTCGTACGGATCGAAGTCCCAGTTGTCGATGTTTCCGATGCCGACTGTGTCGATATGTGCATCGTATGCGATGATCTTGTCGCCTGTTCCCATGTAGCCGATGACATTTCCCTGAGGATCGATCACGACCTCATCAAAGTCCAGCTTCTTCATCTCAGCGGCGATGGTGTCGATGTGGGCTTTCTCATCGCAGCTCTCGCCCGGATTCTTCACGATCGCGCGAAGAAATGCAGTCATGTCTTTCTGATACTCCTGTGCAGCTTCTTTGATTTTGTTGAAGTCCATAGTTCTCATTCTCCTTTTCTATGAAATAAATGTGTATTGTTACCTGTCGTTTCCGCCCCAGACGATGGATTCGTATCTTTCGGGATCTGTGTCGCCCTCTGTAGAGAAGAGGAGCACCTTGGAGTTCTCATCCAGCCCGAGATGCTCTCTGAGCGGTTTGTACTCATCCATTGTCATGATGCATGCCAGTGTTCCGAACGGCGCGGCGCCGGATTCTCCGGAGGTTACGGGCTGGTCGCCTTTTACCGGTGCCGCCAGCATACGCATGCCTCTTGCCGCTACCCAGTCGGGGGAAGCGATGAATGTATCTACGTGGTTTTTCAGGATATCCCAGGAGATCGTGTTCGGCTCTCCGCAGGCAAGCCCTGCCATGATCGTTACCATATCTCCGTCTACAATGCGGATGTCTCCGTCTCCCGCACAAGCTCCTTTGTACAGGCACGCGGCAGCTTCAGCTTCTACAACGACCACTTTCGGAGGATTCTCGGGATAGCGGTTCGCGAAGTATCCCTGGACTGCTCCGGCAAGAGATCCCACGCCGGCCTGGATGAATACGTGGGTCGGACGTTCGCAGTCATAGCCGTGGAGCTGCTCGTCCGCTTCCATAGCCATCGTTCCGTATCCCTGCATGATCCAAGAGGGGATTTCCTCATATCCGTCCCATGCGGTATCCTGTACCATGACGCCGTTCTCTGTCTTTTCTGCCATCGCGTTTGCCATGCGCACACATTCGTCATAGTTGTATTCCTCGATCGTTGCCTGCGCGCCTTCGGCGAGGATGTTGTTCAGCCTTGTCTGCGTACTGCCTTTCGGCATCAGGACAACTGCTTTCTGTCCGAGTTTATTGGCAGCCCATGCCACGCCGCGGCCGTGATTGCCGTCTGTGGCAGTAAAGAAAGTAGCCTGCCCAAATTCTTTTTTCAGTTCCTCGGAAGTGAGCACGTTGTAGGGAAGCTCGGAAACGTCCTTTCCCGTCTGTTTTGCAATGTAGCGCGCCATGGCGAATGAACCGCCGAGCACTTTGAACGCGTTGAGCCCAAAGCGGTAGGACTCGTCTTTTATGTAGACCTCACCGAGCCCGAGACGCGCTGCCATGTGATCCAGCTTTGCCAGGGGAGTGACGCTGTACTGGGGGAAACTCTCGTGGAATGTACGAGCTTTTCTTACCTCATCCAGCCCCATTACCTTAAGATTGGAATCCGCAGTTTTCGGCATTTTGTTTACTGCCCATTTGATTGTGTCCATCGTGGAACCTCCTAAAATATATTTTTTTAATTTGTTTGTGATGTGGTTATGCCGGGAACATGCGCCGGCAGATGACCTGAACATGCGTCAGCTCGAATCCGCCGCATTGCGGCTTCTTCTCGCTGATGGCGTCCGCCATATCCCGGAATCGTCATTATCTGCCGCCAGCAAGCCAGCTTGCGCGGCATATACTGCCGATTCCGGCGCATGTTCATACTTTTATGCATGTTCATCCTTTGTCCATGTAGCTGTACAATGTAAATTTTGATATCCCGAGGAGGGAAGAGACTTTGTCGCCGGATTTTGTGATGAGGAAGGCCCCGGCATTATTCAGGTACTGTACCACAGCGACTTTGTCATCTTTATTCATCAGTGCGACGGGTTTGCCGACTTTTGTGATCGCCTGCTCTATGAGAAGATCGAGCAGTTCCGTTACATTGTGAGTGATCTTCTGCGGCGTTTCTGATGCCCCCGTATCCTGATCTCCTTCCTGCTCCGTCTGGATCAGTCCCCGGATCGAGTTTTCTGCCGCCAGCAGGGTGGTGATATCGTAATTCATTGAAAAAATATACGCGACCCTGCCTTTTGCATCCCGGATATACAGGGTGCTGGATTTTAAGATCCGACCGTCGTCGGTCCTGGTAAGATAGGCGAGCCTGTCTTTGATCTTCCCGGGATCAGACCGGAGTGTTTCCAGTACGATGCCCGACGGTCCGTCGCCGGTATGCCGGTTGGAGACATGGCCGTTCTCGATGTAGACGATGGAGTTGTCAAGTTCCTTCTTTGTAAGATCGTGAATGACGACTTCGCAGGAACTCCCGAACTCAGCCGCGAGTCCGTGCGCAAGTTGTTTTAAAAAATCGAGTTTCTGATCCATTTCTTATCACCTGTTTTCCAAACTTCTGTCCCCGCAGGGAAAAGTGTGTCCGCCGTGTATCTCTAAACTCATCATAGCATAAAAAAAGACAGAGTCAATACTTTTTCTAAAAAATTTTTAGGTAATCTAAAAAATATTTAGGGAAGGGGGATTTTAGCATCTAAACACTCTGTTTTTTAGCGCTCTAAAAAGAATTTCTATTATATTTATGCATGGAAAAACCGATATGATATTTCCTTTTACAATGAAGAGAGGTTTTAGTATAATCATTTTGTTCCGGCGCGCGGAAGTGTTCC
>DXEY01000137.1 GCA_019114745.1 Candidatus Mediterraneibacter colneyensis
ACCGTCTCCTGTACTGTACCGATCACATCTCCGGCTTCCACCTCATCGCCGGCTTTCACCGTGGGAACGAACTCCCATTTCAGATCTCTCTTTAAGGATGGCACTTCGACGCCGCGCTTTAAGTTATTTCCCGAGATCTTCATGATGTCGTCGAGCGGTCTCTGGATCCCGTCATAGATACTTGTGATCAGTCCCGGTCCCAGCTCGACAGACATCGGAACCTCCATGGATTCCACCGGCTCGCCCGGTCCCAGTCCCGATGTCTCCTCATATACCTGGATCGATGCTTCGTCCCCGTGCATCTCGATGATCTCACCGATCAGACGCTGATTCGACACACGGACCACATCGAACATATTTGCATCACGCATTCCCTCTGCAATGACAAGAGGTCCTGCGACTTTTTTAATCACTCCTGTGCTCATTAGCTTACTCCTCCAAACAGAATATCCGATCCGACTGCCTGTTCCACCGTCTTTTTCACACCCTCGACGCCCGCTCCGGTATTGCCGGATACGCCCGGTATCTGGATGATCGCCGGCAGAGTCTTCTCTCGATACATTTCCATCTCGTCACTCACCTCGGCTGCCGCCGCTTCCGTGATGTAAATGATGCCGTATCCCTCTTCCGCAAGGCTGCGGATCCTGTCACGTATTTCCTCCCGGTTCCTCACAGGGCAGATGCTAAGCCCCAATGTGGCGAACCCGTAGATACTGTCGTAATCGCCAACCACTGCAATCTTATACATACATCTCCCTTATCCTTTCCCGGATCGCCTCATCCGAAAAACCGTTTTGTTTTCCGGTCAGGATGATCCGCACTGTCTTGATCTCGTTCTGCCGCGCGACCAGGTAGCCCAGAAGAGGGCCGACGGAAAATGTCTCATACTTCTGAGGACGCAGCGTCTCGGTCATACGGTTGTCGCACCAGCGCTCAAATGCGGACGGGGACTCTCTTAAGGCGTCCGCGCCTCCGGAGTAAGATGTGCCCTCGAGATACCGGGCAATTTCCTCTTCGCCTGCGAGCGCCGCACGGATGAGCTGATCCAGGCTCAGGCTGTCGCACTCCGCCATGGCGTTTCGCATAAAGTCCGCGCTCTTCCCTGTCTTTTGAGAACGCACGGCGATCTTGATATCCGCGATGGCAACCGTTGTGTCGGCATAATCTTCTATGATCGGTTCCCCCGATCTCTTTCCGGCTTCTTCGATGGCGTCCAGCGCCGCCCTGTCCACAATGATATCGCAGAGCTGGCCGTCCCCGGTGTGGAGCAATGCTTCCAGCGCTTCCTGTGCCGTCCGGGACATATTGCCCGGAAGCCTCGAGAACTCCCTGTTCTCCACGATCTGCAGCATCTCCTCCCCGGAGACCGCGCAGTCATCATAGAACATGGCGGGATTGTTCACCCCCGCATACACTTCCTTGACCGCTGCTTTCAGATTGTGGTACAGCTTCGGGTAAGAGAGCACGTCGAAAACACTCATATCCGGCGCTGTGTCACGGATGACTTCCCACGCCTTCTCTTCTTCCCGCTTAAATACTGCTTCTGCATCGTGCTCCGTGTCCATATCTCCCCAGCCCTTTTCGATCACAGACTGAAGAACCTGATCCGCACTTTTGCACGCCAGGAGCTGCTCGATAAATGCATCTGAGAACAGGGATACTTCCAGTGCGCGGATACGCGCCACCGCATAAGTATATTTTGTATTACTCAAGTTAACCCTCCTTAACATCTGCGCTTTATCCGAACAGCAGCCTGTTCACCTGATCTGACAATTCTTCTCTCTTTGAGTCAAACATGGCACGGATCGTACAGTTTTCCTCGATTCCGCCGTAGACGAGCAGAAATCCGCCGTCCAGGTTCTCCGGTTTTTCCGAGAGAGTCAGGCTTCCGCCCTTCTGTGCAGCGATCGTTTTTATCTTCTCCGGGAAATCTCCCGGCATACGCGCCAGATCCTTTGCCGAAAAACAGATCACCCCGTCCCCGGGAAGTACGTGTTTCTCAAGCAGTTTTTCCAGCATGGCAAAATAATTTCCATCGTCCAGATCCATCACTGCGCCGTACGCTTTTTCCAGTACGCCGCTGATCACTTCCTGTTTCGCAGCGAGGACTGCCTGTTTCCTCTGCATATCCATGGAGGACTCCACGCGCGCCCCATAGTCCGCCGCATCGCGCTTTGCGCGCTCGAGGATCTTTGCTGCCTCGGCTTCGGCAGATTCTCTTGCCGCCTGCACTGCTGCCCCGGCGTCCGCTTCTGCCTTTTCCGTGATCTCACGGGCGGAAGTCTCCGCCTCTTCGAGAATCCGGGCTTTCATTTTATCCAGTCCACTCATTTCCTCGCTCTCCTTCTCGCTTTATACCTGGATGCCGTTGACCGCCAGGAAAGAGATCAGAAGCGCCAGGATCGCATATGTCTCAACCATTGCCGGGAAGAGCATCGCCTTACCGAACTGATCCGGTTTCTTTGCAACAATGCCGATCGCCGAAGCGGCTGTCTTGCCCTGCGCGATACCGGAGAGAAGTCCTACGATACCGATCGGGAGGCACGCTGCCAGGATCAGAAGACCTGTAGTTACAGACACATCTGCAATGCCTCCGCCCAGGATGCCGATCTTGGACAGCGTAATGAATCCTACGAGAAGGCCGTACAGTCCCTGTGTACCCGGAAGGAGCTGGATGATCAGCACCTTGGCAAACTTACCCGGGTCTTCTGTGACAACCCCCGCCGCCGCCTGTCCGGCAATACCAACTCCGATCGCGGATCCTGATCCTGCGAATAATACGGCAACCGCCGCGCCCAATAATGCATAAACAATTCCTAATTCACCTGCAATATTCATAATATAGTTTCCTCCTTGACCTCTGCATATTTTGTATTTTCTCTAAAGGGCCGGAACGGCCGTCCGCCGCCCTCGTAAAATTTCCCGAAAAACTCTACAAACTGTAAACGGTTTGTATGGACATACGCGCCCAGCAGATTGATCGCCAGGTTCAGCGCATGGCCGAAAATAAATATAATAATAAAGAAAATGACCCCGATCACGTTGTTCGGCAGCATGCTGCCCATCTGGTTGATGACCGATGCGATAACTCCGGTTGCCAGACCTAATGCGAGCAGACGCGAGTAAGAAAGAACGTCGCTCAGCCATCCGGTAATATTGTACAGGTCATACGCTCCAAGGGCGATCCTGAGCGCAGGATTCTTATTCGACCGCCCCGACATCAGAACGATGCCGATGGCTCCTGCCGCTGCCATCACCTGCGCCAGAGTGTTAAGCCACCCCGGGAATACGATCGTCGTCTGTGCGATCGAAGCGAAAATATCGCTCGGGAGCAGCATCAGGATCAAACCGATCAAAAGCATGAACCACAACACGACATCACAGAAAAAGTCCATGACTTTCCCGTCCTTCAGGCACAGGTAGCCTTTGATCGCAAGCCCTGTAAACAGGTGGATCACTCCGAAGAGGAGCGAGTACACCAGAAGTTTCATCGGATCGTCCAGCGGAATGAACCAGAGCGCCGGAACCGTGACTGTCGTACCGAAGAATTTCTCCGAGACGATATCCACGATATTCCCGAAATATCCGCCGAAGAGGATCCCCCATACCAGGGTAGACAGCCCGCAGTAGAAGAAAAGCTTCAGCGATTTCTTCATCCCCGCGGACATCCCCGGGAATTTCAGCACCAGGATCCCGCATACGATCGATACAAGCGCCCCGTAAGCCGCGTCTGAGAGCATCATCCCGAAGAAAAACACGTAGAAAAATGACATGATCGTCGTCGGATCGATCTCTCCTTTTACCGGAAGCCCATAGGACTCCACAACGCCTTCCATGCTGGCGGAAAACGGGTTGTTTTTCAAAATGACCGGAGGCTCCTCGCCTTCTTTTAACTCTTCCACATCCACCATACAGTCATACTTCTTCATCAGCCCGTCCGCCACTTTGCCTGCCGCGGCAGCCGGTATATACCCGCTGATGACAAACGTCCTCTCCGACTGGGGCAGCGTTCCGAGCACTTCGTACTTGTCGGCGCGGACTCTGTAGTAATCCGCGGCGATCTGAAGCCTCTTCCGCTCAGATGCAAGCGCCCGGATCTTCTCCCCGATCCCTGCGATCTCTGCCCGGAGCGTTTCGATCTGCCCTTCGAGCATCTCTTTCTGACGGGTAGGCGCCTCCTCCCACGTCTGTGACGGCCTTGCAAATCCTTCGCTCCTGAGCGCATCTTCCACCGCGCCCGCCTCTTCCTTCAGACAGATCACCGCAAGATACACCGTACTCTGCTCCCGGGCAATGATATGCACATCTGCGCTTTCCGCATCCGGAGCTTTCTCCGCCAGTATCTCATATATCCTTTCTTCCGTAGTGTCTCCGGGCATCGTACCCGGGAAGAACACCGTCCGGTCTGTCTGTACCGTTTTGAGCGGAACATCCAGCGCAAGCCACGGCGTCAGGCTCTCGATGCTGTTCGTCAGTTTTGTTACGGACGCGAGCTGTTCCGCATATTCCCGGTCCAGATCGCAGATCTGTTTCGCCGTCCGCAAAAGCTCCCGGCGTTCCTCCCGGACTTTCATCCCCTCTTCCACTGTAATCTGTTTTTTCCCCTCAAGGGCGGAAAACATGGATTTCTCCTCCGGGGCATACCGGTCAAGGATATCCAGCGCCTGATCCACGGATACGGCAGCTTTTTCAAATCCCTGCTTCTTTCCCACGGTGTCCATCCGGCGGAAATCTTCGTCCTCATCCAGGATATGGTCTACCTCGATCGTTCCAAGGCTCTGAAGCTTTTCAAGGATCGCTTTACGGTCTTTCTTTAAGGCGCAGATACTGATTCTCTGCATCTTAAGTACCGCCATTTATCTGTCCCTCCTTTACAGAGCGGCATCATATACCGCTTTATTCTTTCTCATTCATCACGCCAGCAGTGAGAGCACCATCTCCACCGCCTCTTTTTCCTTCCCGGCAGCCGATGCTTTAAGAGCCGCGATCTCCTCTTCATATCCGGACTTCGCTCTTTGCTCTGTCTCTGTGCCTTGCAGACGGGCCTTTTCCGCCTCGTCCCCGGCTTCTGCCTGTGCATTTTTTATGATTTCCTCTCTGATCTTAGCGGAACGCTCTTCCGCCTCTTTTCTGATGCGTTCGCTCTCTCTGCGCGCATTCTCCACAATACCGTCTGCCTGTTTCTCAGTCTCCCGGATCGCCCGGATCGTTTCTTCTACCATAATCCTGTCCACCGCCTTTCCAGAATATATCCATTATTTTAGCTTTTCCACTATTTCCTGCTTCATACGGCTGAAAATCTTAACACAATTTTAACACAAGCCTGTGACCATTATATAACATACCGGAAGATTATTCAAAACATTTATGCAAAGAGCTGTGAATACGCCATGATCATCACAGCCATATCCACAGCTCTTCCTGACATCTCATTCCCACGTAAGGCGGTGCAGCTCGCCAGACGTCTCCATTCCCTCAAATCCGTTCTGCCGCAGCGCCTCATACAGCACGATGGCGGCAGAGTTCCCCAGGTTCAGTGACCGGATCTCTCCGAGCATCGGGATCCGCACACAGTTTTCCCTGTTCTGCACAAGGATCTCCTCAGGAATCCCCGCGCTCTCTTTTCCAAACATAATATAGCAGTCCGGCTCGTAAGACACTTCTGTGTATACTTTCTGAGCCTTTGTCGTAGCCATATAGATCTTTGCCCCGGGATTTTTTTCAAGGAAATCCGAATAGTCTATATAAGTCGTCACATCCAGGTCTTTCCAGTAGTCCATACCGGCACGCCTGAGCGCTTTTTCATTTAATTTGAATCCAAGAGGCTCAATCAGGTGGAGCCTGGCTCCCGCCGCGACACATGTCCTCCCGATATTTCCCGTGTTCGCCGGTATTTCAGGCTCCAGAAGTACAATATTCAGCATTTGGCATCATCTCTCCTTTTCGTCATGGCTGCTCCGGTTCCCCGGCGTCCGCCGTTCTTCCTGCCACCGGTCCAGCTCATCCCTGGCAGGACGATCCAGATACCGGGTCTCCTCCCCGTTTCTGATCACGCGCGCATTCTGCGCCCTCGCGGTTCCGAGCCTTGCCGCTCTGACGCCTGCCCCGCGCAACAACTCTGAAACTTTCCGGGCATCTTTTGCCAGGATCAGATAGCTGCCCGCCGAGGTCATAAGATACGGATTGAGACGGTAATACTCGCAAAGTTCGACAGTCTCCTGTTTCAGAGGGATCTGCGGCATGCCGATCTCAAATCCGAGATGCTCCGACTCAGCCAGCTCCCACAGGGCGGCAAGTACGCCGCCTCTTCCGATCTGCCTTGCCGTGGCCGCCCCGCATCCGGTCACGCTCAGGATCTGCTCCGGCCTTACCAGCTCTTTTGACAATTCCGAAGCCTGTGCCAGAAATGTAGATACAAAGTGGGATGCCAGTTCTTCTTCCGCCTCATCCAGGATGCGGAGCATCCCCTCCAGTCCTGTATACCCGCACATCAGGATCTCAAACGTTCCCGCCGGATCCGGCCCGCAGTTTCCCGGCCGTTCCGCCGCGTCCGCAATCTCCCCTGAGGCGCTGGCAGACACTACGATACGGGAGACTGCCCCCGTCACATCGCCGTCCAGACTGGTCACCTGCATCTTCAGCTCCGAACATGCCTGTTCAATCCCGGAGACAAGCTCTGCCAGGCATTCCTCCGAAGAGCCCTGCGGGAGAAGGAACCGGATGGACACGCCGATAGCGGAAATCCCCCGCGCCGCCAGGTTCCCTGCCGCGTGGTATACCGCATAATATCCCGTCCGCGCAGTGCTGCCGGACAACTGAACATCCGCCCACGCTGCCCTTCGTCCTCCGCTCAGTTCCAGTCCGGAACAGACCTCCCAGGGAGACGGTTCCCATATCGTCTCCGCTCTCTTCGTATGCAGTTGTTTTCTGACGGAACGCTGCCAGACTGTCTGGGTGATCCTTCCGCCCCTCAGCTCATTTTTCTGTGACATCATCTGTTCTCCGTTTCTCCGCTTATACTACGTAAGGCAGTATCATCGTGAGCACCATTGCCGCGATCACCACAAGAATGATTACCGATATAATACGCCGAAACCTGTTATCATGAAAATTCATCTCAGACATCCTTTCTCACATTATGTTCTGTTATCTCATACACCGCCGCATTTCCTGTCAGCGGATCCCGTTTCCTGTAATCAAAGAGACACAGCGTTCCTCCAATCCGCTCAAGGTGCGTCATTTTTCGCATCTGCCGCCTGTCATACCCCTCGTAACCTCTGAGGTATCTGCGCTCTGCTTCCTCCCTCTTATAGAAAGCGGCCGCCTCATCCGGGCTGACACGGCTCTCTCCCAGAAAGCCCGGACGGTTTTTCACATTATCTCTCAGATACAGGTCCAATGTCAACCACTGTACATACTCATCCATCTGTTCTTCCGACAGGTATTCCCCGAGAAAATCCTTTAAGATTTCATATCGGGCGATCCGCGTGTGGCTCACCTGAAAAAGCCCCCGGGAATCGTAATACCGTGCCAGAGCTTCATACATGGAAAATGCATCAGGGAACGCTTCCCGGGCATGTTCCATCGTATTGTGGAACTGTCCGCTGTTGTAGTACACTTCCGTCATCTCCTCAATCTGTTTCAGGCGGATCAGGTCAGAATAAGAGAGCCATTTCGTAGAAAGCACTTCGTAGGGCGGACGCTCCTGGTACAAAAGCCCGTACTCTTCTGTTTTCTCATGCATCAGCGATCCTTTGAGCACTTTCAGAAATCCAAGCTGGAGCTGCTGGGGCTTCATCGCATACACCCGGTTGAACGACTCGGAGAAACTTCTGTAATCTTCAAACGGAAGCCCGGCGATCAGATCCAGATGCTGGTGTACATTCCCTGCTTCCCGGATCTCGGCTGTGACCTGCTCCACCCGCTCCAGATCCATCACCCTGCGGATCTCCCGGATCGTGCTGCTGTTCGCTGACTGCACTCCGATCTCAAGCTGGATCAGCCCGGGGCGCATACTTCGGATCAACTCCATCTCTTCCTCATTCAGGAGATCCGCCGCGATCTCAAAATGAAAGTTCGTGATCCCCCGGTCATGCTCTTTCAGATACGACCAGACAGCCATAGCGTGATCATGCCGGCAGTTAAATGTCCGGTCGACAAATTTCACCTGCGGGACTTCATGGTCGATAAAAAACTGAAGTTCTTCCTTCACAAGCTCAATATCCCGGAAACGAAGGCACTTGTCTATTGAAGAGAGACAGTAGCTGCAGGAAAAAGGGCATCCTCTGCCGGATTCATAGTAGACGATCCGGTTGCGGAAATCCCCGATTTCTTTATAAGGAAAGGGAACAGTGCTGAGATCCAGCGCCGGGCGGGACGCCGTCTCACGAATGCTCCCGTCCTTCTCCCGGTATGTGATACCCGGGATATCCAACAGACCGCCTCCCGCTCCTCCGTTTTCTTCCCTGTGATAATATTCCAGGAGTTCGAGAAATGTCTCCTCTCCCTCCCCGCGCATCACGCCGGAAATCGCCGGGTATTCCTCCAGCATATCCACCGCATTATAAGAGACTTCCGGGCCTCCCAGCCAGATCTTCGTCCGGGGCATGACCTTTGGAATCTCCCGGATGAGCTGCTCCACATAGCTGATATTCCACAGATAGCAGGAAAAACACAGCAGATCCGGCTGCTGTCTGTAGAGATCCATCAGGATCCCGTCCAGTGTCTGATTGACCGTATACTCTGCAATCTGCGTCTCCTGCCCGTGTTTCTGCGCGTACGCCCGCAGGCTGTACACCGCCAGATTGGAGTGGATGTATTTCGCATTGATCGCTGCCAGTAAGTTTTTCATCTGAGCGCTCCGTTTCGTTTTGATATTAATCAGTGCCGGTATATTCTAACATTATTTGAATATTTCGGCAATTTGTTTTCCGCCCATCCATTGACATTTCCACAAAAAACATGTAAACTAAAGACTCGTGCAGCCGGGGTGTTAGCGGTACCTTGTACCTGCAATCCGCTATAGCAGGGGTGATATTGCGCAGAGGGCGGCAGTCTGCAGAGCTGCCCCCGGTAAGTGACGTTGATGTCCGGGTCTCACGCGACGGAAACCTGTGAACCGTGTCAGGCCGGGAACGGAGCAGCACTAAGCAGGAGCTTCCGGGTGCCGTGAGGGTGCCTGGACTGAGTTAACTGCCGGGGTAACGTCTGTGGATCAAGTCCGAAGCGCAATGCACGAAAAAAGAGTATATAAGGGCTGTGCGGATCTTTACGCACAGCCCTTTTCTTTGTAGTTCCGGTCATTTCCGAACATCCTCAGCCGTCTTTTTCTTCATCTTTTTTTCTCTCAGTTCTTTGAAAAATCCTGTCATAAGCGCACTGCACTCATCCCCCAGCACGCCTGTCGTAACCGACGCCTGATGATTAAATGCTTTCACATCCAGCAGATTTAAAACCGACCCCGCGCATCCCGCTTTCGGATTCATACAGCCGACCACTACCCGTGGAATCCGCGACTGTACGACAGCCCCGGCGCACATCTGGCACGGTTCCAGCGTTACATACAGAGTACATTCCTCGAGACGCCAGTCCCCAAGCTTTTTCGCCGCTTTCCGGATTGCTGTGATCTCCGCATGAGCAAGAGGGCTTTTATCTGTATTTCTCCGATTATACCCCCGGGCAATGACCTTCCCGTCACAGACAATTACGCAGCCGATGGGAGTCTCATTTAAGGCATATGCCTTTTTTGCCTGCCTGATTGCCTCCCGCATAAATTTTTCATCTGTTTTCTTCTGTCTTTCACAGACATCTGTTTTTTCAGAAGCCATGGATTTCCTTTCTTTTCTTCCTCATCCCTCTGTTCTTTTTTCTGTTTTTCCTGAATAAACTAAACTGAAAAGAGACAAGACCAGAGGTAACCTATGAATCCCGGTACTTATTATCTATATGAATACAATGCTTCCAAACGCCGGCGCAACGTCGGTTTTATCAAAGTCACGCGCCGTTATCAGTCCTGCATCTTCCAGATACACGCTCGGGGAATCCCCGCCGACGACGGAACTCCCCTTTCATTTTCAGTGTTTTGCCACGAACAGGATATGTTCCTTCGCTCGCAGGCCGCCCTCCTCACCTGTTACAGGAGAGGAATCTCTGCCCGTCTCTCTGTTCCCGAAAGAGAGTTCCCGCAGGGGCGTCCCCTCGAGCAGATCGACGGATTTCTCATAATGCTTCCACAGCAGGAGACGAACCTCTTCTGGATGGCATCCGCCTGTTTCTTTGAAATCACACCGGAAATGCTGAAAGAGCCGGAATCTGGGGCTGAACCGCCTGAAGCGGAAGAAGAGCCTGCCGTTTCCGAAACTCCGCAGCAGGAAGAAGAACCCGTCGTTCCCGAAACCCCGCAGCAGGAGACTGACACCGTTCTCCAGACTTCAGAAGCCTCCCCCGAAGTACAGGCAAAAAAAATCCGGCGAAGCGACCTTTCCCTGCTTCCGGGGAAATTCTGGCCGCTCGCCAACAACAGCTTTCTCCTTCACGGATACCACAATTATAATCATCTGCTCCTCCTCGAAGAAGCAGGCCGCCTGTGGCTCGGAGTTCCCGGCATATATGATCCCAGAGAAGCGCGTGCCGCCGACCTGTTCGGATTCCCGAAATTTACCAGAGAAGGTGCAGCCCTCATAGATCTGGACAAAGAAGAGCGCAGCCAGAGTCCTGATTTCGGGCACTGGTGCCGGTGTGTGGGAACTTCCCGCAATGCCTGCGATGACCGGGAGAGACTCAGATAATCCCGTTCATCTCCTGGTAAATGCGTTTTGCATAACTGTCAGTCATACCGCACACATAGTCGGTCACAAGAAGGAGGCGGAGATACAGCTTCTCCGCTTCATCTTTTCCCTGCGCCTGAAGCCGGTATGCATTTTTGTAATTATCTGAAATAAAAGAGACCACCCTTTTATCTATCGTATCCTGCTTCCTTCCGGTATCATAGTAGAGTACGGCTCTGACCAGCTTATCCATCAGCGTATCCAGGATTGCCGACTCTGCCACTTCCATCTTGTAGATCGCCATGGAGGAAAACACATGCCTTTCCGCCATATCGCCCAGCAGGTCCATCAGTTTTTCCCCGAACGTGTCGTAAAAGAGATCATGTCTGTATGTTCCATCCATGATACTGTCATAATTCGATGTAAATCCAAACGTTGCACAGCTGATCAGAAATCCCTGAGCGCTGATGATCCAGTTCTTCACAGCGTAGGACTCCGGATTGCTGACCTTTTTCTCCAGTCCGCGCCTGTAGAGCTGATTCAGCTTTTCCAGCGGCTTAAACGGGCACTCCGTCTGCTGCCTTTCCAGGGGCGCCAGTTCTCTCTGCAGAGTATAGTATGTGACAAATCCTTTCACAAATGCATCTTCAATGTCTGCAGTCTTATAAGCAAGATCATCTGCCGCCTCAAGTATATACGTCAGGGGATGCCTGCTATTCCCTGCCCCCGTCGCTTCGGTCACACGATGAAAGATCTCTTCATCAGCCAGATAATATCCCATCTTTTTCTCTTTGATATCTCCGCTCTTATCATGGATCCCGGTAGATGACACCGGATATTTGATGATCGTATTAAGCAGCGCGTAAGTCAGGTTCATGCCGTGTTCATCTACAAGATAATGCAGGCGCGTTACCAGCCGGAGCGCCTGGGCGTTTCCTTCAAAATGGTAAAGATCCTGTTTCATCTGTTCGCTCAGCATGTCCGCTGCGCTGCGCCCGTCAAAAACCAGACTGGGAAGATTTTTCATAAACCATTCCCTGATCGCAATCTCCCCGAAATGTCCGAAAGGCGGATTTCCGATATCATGGATCAGACCCGCGCATTCCAGGATATGGGAGATATCCTCTTTCATCTGCGGAGTAAATCCTGAATTTTTTCGGAATTTCAATATATTTTCACCGATATTCTGTCCCAGTGATTTCCCAAGAGAGGAAACTTCCAGCGAATGGGTCAGTCTCGTCCGTATAAAATCGCTCTTATCCAGCGGAAACACCTGGGTCTTATCCTGCAGCCGGCGAAACGATGCGCTTCCGATAATCCTGTGGTAATCTTTCTCAAACTCGCTCCTGAGGTCAGAGGATCTCGACCTGCCCGGAGTTTCCCTCTCGCGCTCTGCCGAAAGCAGCTTCCTCCATTCCATCAGTATCCTCTCCCTTCGTCAGTCCAGATAGATCGGCGGTTCGTACGCTTTTCCGAGCAATGCTTTTTTTCGCTCCTGAAGTCCGAGGAACGCCCACTCTGTCATATCAGTCCACTTGTGGATCGTGCGGTCATACACCTGAACATATCCGATCCGCGTCGGATGCATCCGCACGCTGTTGGACTGATATTCCCGTCCGGTATACGGGTTCACTTCGCCGACTTCCTGATCCTCCTGCACATCGTTGTGCGAGATCACCGGTTCAAAGTCGTCATTTTCCACATCCTTTGCCGGCTCCGTTTTCTGCTCTGTCAGCTCCGCCTCCGGTTCGGCCGCAGGCGCCGCCTCTTCTGTATCCGCATATGCGGTCTTTACTTCCTCCTGCTTTCTGCGGCGGAAGATCCCGCCTGTATGGAGACGCTCTTTCTTCGGTTTCTCAAGTTCCTTCTTGATCTCTTCTACCGGTTCGCCTGCACGGGCGTTCTCCTCCAGAGCTTCAAGCTCCTTATGGATTTCATACAGTTCGCCGATCGTCATATCCCGCTCGTCCTGACTGACAGCAGATTCTTCAGCAGCCTTTTTCTCCACCGCCTCTGTCCGGGCGATCGCCGCCTGCTCCAGGGCGGCCGTACTCCTTGGCTGGATCTGCACCTCAGACATAATGCTCAAATGAAACGGACAGTCAAGGATCTGTGCGATCATACGCATGTCCTGCTCCTGGAAATTATCCCTGCCGAGCCGCTGGGTAAGATTCTGTCTCGACATCTTCCTGCCCGTCTTCGTCTCGATCAGTTCTGCAAGCTGCTTGATCGTCATTCCTTTTCTTCCGAGAATGATCTTCACCTGTTCGCCAAACGTTAAGTCTTCCATTGTCTTCCTCCTTATGTATTTTTATCTTCCCCTCTATTGTTAATTTACCTTGTCTTCTCCAAGATATTCCTCCAGGGTAATTCCCTTCTCTGTGATCGCCTTTGCCACGGTTTTTCCGACATAGCGGTAATGCCACGGCTCATAGATGATCCCTGTGATATCGGATTTTTCCGGCGGATACCTGAGGATAAACCCATACTCCCAGCAGTGTGCCATGAGCCACTGCTGTTCGGCCGTATCACCCTGGCGCTCATCCAGCTCGTCATACTGTGTGGAAATAATGTCGACTGCAAGCCCTGTCGCATGTTCACTCGTCCCGGGAAGCGCCACCTGTACGCTCGTCTCCCGGTATGCCTGCAGCGGAGTCATCCCCTGATTCAGACGGTTCTGCATTGACGCATTAAACGTCTCGGTCTGCTGGTCATAAGAACGGTATGCCGAGGTGACATACATACTCAGCCCCTGCGCCGCCCCGTCCTGCATCATCTGCTGCAAGTCTGCGGCGATCCTGCCGTCCACCATGCACCCATCCGAAATTGTCGTCAGGCTTTCCGGCACATAGGATGCATCCAGCGGATGAGCTTCATTGACCAGGATCATCGCCCACGCATCCGAATCACCTGCCAGCGTCTCCGTATTATCTTCGACCGCCCTGTATTTATCCAGTTCTTCGCTGAGCTGTGCATTTTCTTCTGCCAGCTCGGTTTTTTCAGCGGCATAGTCCGCCTCTTTATCTGACAGTACCCCGCCGGCACACAGTACGGTGAGCAGCACCCCTGCGGTAAGGCCCGCGACGCCTCCTGCGGCGAGCCCGGCTGCATTTCTCTTAGCCCATCGTTTATTTAAAATGTTTGTTAATTTCATAAAATCAGCTCCGTATGAAGCTCCGTGTCGATCTCCCCGTCCGTAGCGCAGACCGCCATCCGATACGGCAGATCCTTCCGCTGATATTCCCGGTAATAATATTTTTCCGGGAACTCTCCGGGCTGCCTGATAAGAACCGGCGGATCTCCCATTTGAATACAGAACTGGTCTGCCGGAAGCGCCATGCCTTTCCCTGTAGCTTTCATAAAGCTTTCCTTCAGCACCCAGTACCGGTAGAATAACTCTGTCCTTTTTTCTTCCGAATGTTCATCAAGGATCGTACGGTATTCTTCTCTGCAAAAATATTTCTCGGCGATCTTCAGTCTGAGCCCGCCGAGTTGTTCCACATCGCACCCGACCTTCACCCGGGTGCCGTCTATATTCGCCGCGCACATGACCACAGTTCCGGAATGTGACAGATTGAACGCGGCGTCCTCAGAAAGCCCGTATTTCTCCCTGAGCTTCTGCCACAGGATCCACACCCCGACGCTCTGCGCCTTCATCTGCACAAGCCGCAGTTTATCTGCCTTGTTCTTACGGAAATCCGGCAGCATCTCATAGTATTTTTCATAACATCTTTTTTCGCAAAGCTGCGAAACATCCGCGATCCACGCCTTAACCATCTTTTATTCCTTCAGGTATCTGACTTCAAACGTTTCTATTGTGATCGGTTTATTAAACAGCGCTCCCTGGGCATAATTGCACCCCAGTTCTTTGAGGACATTGAGCTGATCCTGGGTCTCCACTCCGGATGCCTGCACCGATGCGCCCAGCTGGCGGCAGATATCGATCACAGCCTGCGCCACGATACGGCTGCGGGCATTTCCCACTATATTTGTGATCAGGCTCTTATCCAGTTTCAGGCTGTCAAACTCCATCAGCGACAGGATAGAAAAGCTGGAGTCCTTTGCGCCGAAATGATCCAGAATGACCCTCACGTTCGCCTTCCGGATCTTGCTGCTCGTCTCTGCCAGCATCTCCTGGTTCATATCGCTTCCCGACTCCGACACCTCAACTTCCAGATACTCGCACAGCACATGGTACTTTTCGATCAGATGGAGCATCTTGTCTGCTACGCTCTCCTGCTTGAGCGTAGCCCCGGCAAAATTCACGGCGATCGGAATCAGCGGGATATCTTCCAGTTCCCATTTGTGCAGCGTTTTGCACACTTCTTCAAACACATACAGATCAAGATAATGGGAGAGCTTCGTCTCCTCCAGAAGATTAATATATCTTCCCGGATCCACGATACCCAGATCTTTATGGTGGTACCTGACCACTGCTTCAGCGCCTGCCACTCGCTCTGTAGCGGTGTCCACTTTTGGCACAAGACAGACGATAAAGTTTCCGTGTTCCAGATCTTCCAGGAGATCCTGTTTGATGATCGGCTCATGATGGCCTTTTTTCAGATTCTTATAATACTTCTTCTTTTCTTCACGCATCATGACTTCTGCGTTCGTCACGAGCTTATCTATGTCAATATCGACCTTCTCCCACGCATATCCCATGGATACAAGTCCGAGGCTGATATTGTCAAGTTTCGTATGCGCCGCATAAATCTGCTTTGTAAAATCCTCATACGAGGTATTGCCCATCAGGACAAGATACTCATCTCCTGTCAGACGGTATACATCTCCATTGTGAAAATACTCCTGAAGCACTTCTCCCACGCGGATCACGACTTCATCTCCGTACTCTCTGCCAAATTCCTTATTAAAATTCTTCAGCCCGTTGATATCGATCGAAAGGGCGCCCAGAGACTTCAGTTCATGCTCCTTTGTATGTTCCAGATAATCCACCAGGCTGTTCCGGTTGAGCAGTCCGGTCAGGTCATCATGATAGCTCAGGTACTCCTGCTGTTTCTGCATCTTCTGGAGAGCGATCGCCTGAGGAATATATGGAAGGAGAGCGCGCATCAGATCCAGGGTACATCCTCCCCGGTGTACCCCGACAGCCGCCAGGATTGCCGTCGTATCTCCGCTGATCTGCTTAAATACGCTATAGCTGTCCGCAGTGGTATCTGTGACCTCTTCTTTCATCCACTTCGGCTGCTGATCTTCGGACATCAGCTTCAGGCGGTCACGCTGCCACTCTACGTTTTCAGCGCACCACTCATAGATTGTTTCAATATCTCCCTGTTCTTTTTCGATATAATAAACATACTCTGCGTCGTAATAATCCCGTACTGTACTGAGGACATCATTCATGATCTCCATCAGAGAACGCGGTTTGTAGCTTTCACTCATGTCTTTCTCTCCCCTGTCTAACTGAATTCTCCAAAGAATCCCTGTGAAAATACATAAAACACCACTTATCCCTGCATCACACAAGGCATTTTTATTGTAGTATACGATATGTCAAAATGCAAGATAAAACTAATTTCCAGAGGGACGCAAAGAACCGGGGTACTGGATCCAGCCCCCGGTTTTCGCTCTCTGCCGGCATCAGATTCCGGCGCTATGAATTACTCATCACAACACTCTCTACCACGTCAGCCACATGCTCGCACGCATCCGCACATCTCTCCAGATAAATGTAGATATCTCTCCATGCGATAATGCGGATCGGATCCTCCGACTCTGTATAGAGACCTCTGATGCTCTCCATAAACAGCCTGTCCGACTCTTCCTCCAGATCGTTGATCCGGATGATGAGCTGTTTAAGCGTCCTGGATTTCTTAAAGTTTTTAAATTCCACAAGAAGATCTCTCACCGCATTGCAGCACTCGATCACAACATCCGTCATCTTCAGGGCATTGGGTTCGATCTCCTGCACATTGTTCATGTACACCCTGAGCATAACATCCTCTACTTTGTCCGTCATATTATCGATATTCTGGCTCAGGGAAACAATGTCCTCGCGTTCGATCGGCGGCAGGAACTCCTTCACAAGATGATCGAGCATTTCATGCTTTTTCGCATCTCCGCTGTGCTCTATCTCATGGATAAGATCAAGTTTTTCTTTTAAACTGCCCGGGTCAAATTCTTCCAGCGTCTCCTTTAACATCTGCGCCGCCCGGCAGGAATCTTCCGCACATGCCACAAAATTGTCGAAATAAAATGAATCCTGTTTCTTTGCCACTTTTCTTTCCTCCTTGGTCTGTTATCTATAAAACCGCCATAAATATCTTTGCCACTGCAAAACTGATCAGCCCGCACCCCGGGAATGTAAAAATCCACGTCAGCATCATATCTTTAACTACGCTGAAGTTAATGGCCGAGAGCCTTTTCACAGCTCCGACACCCATGATCGCGCTCGTCTTTGTGTGGGTCGTAGATACCGGAATACCAAACACACTGGAGAGCAGAAGGCATACCGCCCCGGCAAGGTCTGCGGAAAATCCCTGGAATTTTTCCAGTTTCACCATATCCATTCCCACCGACTTGATAATTTTCTCGCCGCCGACGCTTGTCCCGACCCCCATGACCACACTGCACAAAAGCATGAGCCATACCGGTATGATCATCCCTTCCACACTGCTCTGCCCGTTGCAGAAAGCAATGCCGAGGAACAGCACACCGATGAATTTCTGCCCGTCCTGAGCGCCGTGCATAAAACTCATAAACGCAGCGCCGAAGATCTGTGCCGTCGTAAAAAATCCGTTTGTCTTTCTCCTGTCCATAGCCGCGCATATGATGGTCAGGATCTTACAGATCCCCCATCCCATAAAGAATCCGAGCGCCAGACTCAAAACAAGTCCATACAGGACTTTTACCCATTCGTTAAAATTAATGCCCCCGATCCCGTTATGGATCGCGATCGCCGCACCGGAAAGCCCGGCGATCAGGCTGTGGCTCTCGCTGGTCGGTATTCCAAACACCGACGCCGCCACGCTGTAGACTACGATCGAAAACAGCGCCGCACAAAGTGCAATCAGCGCCTCTTCCGTCTCTCCGCCAAAGTCGACCATATTACTGATCGTAGAGGCAACCGCACTGTTGATGTGGGTCATAACGAGTACGCCGAGAAAATTAAATACAGCGCTCATCATGATCGCCGTCCGCACCTTCAGGCACCTTGTACCGATGCATGTAGCGATCGCGTTCGGCGCATCAGTCCATCCGTTTACAAAGATAACGCCCAGTGTAAGCACTACCGTCACCATCAGTACAGGATTGGAAAATACCTCCTGGCAGAAGCCTGCAAATGAAACGTCCATAGTTCCTCCCTCTGAATCTGCATAATAATCTGATTTTGCACAAAAAGAGACCGGTACGAGCCGGTTTGATTTTACGCAAAATTAACCTAAATATAACATTCCCCTATATGGGTGTCAATAATCGGTCTTTTTTTTAGCAAAAATATAGCGGCATGAAATT
>DXEY01000138.1 GCA_019114745.1 Candidatus Mediterraneibacter colneyensis
CTTTTTAATTATTATATACTATATTATTAAAAACTTAACAGTTAAGCATTGAATAACGTCGGAGGTATCCGGCGCCATTGTGATATAAAGAGGTGAGTTGAGATGAAATGTCAGTTTTGTAATAAGGAAAAGGTAGACAGAGTCTTTTACATAAACTGGATGGGGACAGTCTACCAGGTTCCCGTCTGTTCTGAATGTCTGCAGAATATGTGGAATCATGCAGTGGCAGCAGGAAGGACGGAAGAGTTTAAGAAATATACGGGGTGGTGGCCGGGCAAACGTGATCCGAGGCACCTGGGAGACCGGGCTTTCCCGGAAGAGGCAGTCTCAGGTCTGATCAAACGGCGTAAAATATCGGCGCTCAAGCTGCGTCTCCGCGAGGCGGCTGAGGCGGAGAATTATGAGGAGGCGGCAAAGCTGCGCGATGATATTGCGGTAATGGAAAAGGAGGTGTGTCCTCATGGAAATTAATCTTGACAGATTCAGCCGGAGGTCGATGAAGATCTTTCAGTCGGCACTGCGCTTTGTAACCCATATGGAACATGGATTTATAGGAAGCGAGCACTTTCTCTGGGCGCTGACGCAGGATCGCGGCGCCGCGGGGCGGGCGCTGAGACGCAGCGGCCTTGACCAGAATCTGGTGGAGGAATATCTGCATCAATATGACTATGACGCAAAGGCGGGAGGCAGTTTTCATGCAGTGCAGATTTCCGGTGAGGCAGAACAAGTCCTGCATCTCGCAGAACAGCGCGCAAAAGCGCAGGGGCATCAGCAGGTAGAACCTGAGGATATCCTCAGGGGTATTCTGGATGCGGAAGATTGTGCTGCGTCGCAGCTCCTTGTTTCTCTGGCAGCAGATCCCGAAGAGATCAGACGGGATCTGACCGGGGGCGGACTTCCCGTCCTGGCGGAAAATGTGTCGCAGGCAGATACAGTATCCCGGGATAATCACGGGAAAAGCGGGGAACCATCCGCAGAAGAAGAGGAAGAAGTGTCCGGGGAAGAGGAATTGACAGCGCTGGAGAAATTTGGTACTGATATGACGGCGAAAGCCATGGAAAATACTTACGACCCGATGATCGGCAGAGAGGATGTACTGGAACGTCTGATCCAGATCCTGTCACGGCGCACGAAAAATAATCCGGTTCTCACCGGCGAGCCGGGCGTGGGAAAAACAGCCGTTGTGGAAGGTCTGGCTCAGAGGATCGCAGAAGGCGCGGTTCCGCTAAATTTGAGGAACAGGCGGATCGTGGCAGTGGATCTTGTGGGAATGCTGTCAGGAGCGCGGTTCCGCGGAGATTTTGAGGAGCGCATGAAAACATTTCTGGAGGAGGCGGAAGCTGCCGGAGATGTGATCCTGTTTATCGACGAATTACATATGATCATGGGCGCCGGTGCAGGAGCGAGCGAGACGATGGATGCGGCAAATATCCTCAAGCCGGTTCTGGCGCGGGGCGGCCTTCAGGTGATCGGCGCCACAACGCTCAGGGAATACCGCCGGCATATTGAGAAAGACGCGGCTTTTGAGAGACGGTTCCAGCCGGTTGCTGTGGAGGAACCGGATGAGGAGGACGCTGTAAAGATTCTGTTGGGGCTGAAAGAGAAGTACGAATCGTTCCATGGTCTTACGATCACGGAAGACGCCGTGCGTTCGGCCGTGAGCCTGTCTGCGCGTTACATACCGGATCGTTTCCTCCCGGATAAGGCGGTGGATCTGATGGATGAGGCTGCTTCCCGGATTAAAACCCGCGGAATGACAACCCCGCCTTATCTTCTGGATCTGGAGCAGGAGATCAGGCGGATCGGGAAAGAAAAGAAGGATGCCGCAGACGCGCAGGAATATGAGAAAGCTGCTGCGCTGAGGGACAGCCAGAACGCTCTCGTGGGCGAGCTGACAAGAAAACAGACGGAGTGGCAGAAGAAGCAGTGCAGCCGGGTAGACGCCGGGGATATTGCCGAGGTAGTTTCTGCCTGGACGAAGATCCCGGTAACTATGCTGACAGAAGATGAGACGGCACAGCTCCGTTCTCTGGAAGCGTCACTTCACAGCCGTGTGATCGGACAGGAGGAAGCGGTAAGCGCTGTTGCAAAGGCAATCAGGCGCGGCAGGACAGGAGTGGCTGATCCGGATCGGCCTGTGGGATCGTTCCTGTTCCTCGGGCCTACCGGCGTGGGAAAGACCGAACTGTGCCGGGCTATGGCGGAGGTAATGTTCCACGATGAAAATGCCATGATCCGGCTCGATATGTCCGAGTATATGGAACAGTATACGGTGTCAAAACTGATCGGCTCTCCTCCGGGATATGTGGGATATGATGAGGGCGGACAGCTCACCGAGATGGTGCGGAGAAAACCGTACAGCATTATCCTGCTGGATGAGATCGAGAAGGCGCATCCTGATGTCTGGAATACTCTGCTCCAGATACTCGACGACGGACGGCTGACGGACGCCCAGGGACGTACCGTAAGCTTCAAAAATGCGATCATTGTCATGACATCCAATATCGGCGCCCGTGAGATCACAGGGAAGAGCTCCCTTGGATTTGCGAGAAGTGAGGAAAGCGAAGAACAGCGCAGGGAAGACAATATCCGCAGCCGTGTTATGGAGGCGGTGAAATCTACCTTCCGGCCGGAGTTCATTAACCGGCTGGATGAAGTGATCGTGTTCCATCCTCTGAAACCGGAGGATGTGAGAAAGATCGCGGATCTGCAGATCGTAAAACTGACGGAGAGGATGAGAAAACAGGGCGTCCTGCTGCGGGTGGAAGAAAGTGCAGTGGAACTGCTCTCCCAGAAAGGATATGATCCGGCGTTTGGCGCAAGACCGCTGAAACGGACGATCCAGTCCATGCTCCAGAATGCAGTGGCAGACCGGATACTGGACGGCGCGCCGGACGGGCAGAAAGAGCTGACGGCATATGCCGATGGGGAAAGAATATGCGTTGCCATAAAATAATGGCTCATTATATTGCAAAAAAGGATACAGGGCTGACAGTTCACAGACTGCCAGTCCTGTATCCTTTTCTGGACTGGTGATTGCTGTTGTTTCATTTTTATCTATTTGCCGTGTCCGCTTCCGAGTGAGGCATACAGCTCATCCAGATCGCGCATCAGAGTGAGCAGCTGCCGCATGTTATCTTCTCCAAACCGGGTCAGTATTTCATCCCACAGTTCGTCATATTTTTTTTGGGACTGCTCCGCAGCGGCTTTCCCTTCAGGAGTGGCGCTGATCGATACTTTGCGCCTGTCTTTCGGATCGATCTCCCGTGTAATATAGTTCTTCTTTTCCAACGTATTTAATATGTAAGAAATTGCAGGTTTTGAGATGTGGAGCTTTTTCTGCATCTTGGGGACATCAAGGTTCATACAGGGACATTCCCGGCAGCATGTGCCGGCAATACTCTGCAGGATCACCATCTCATTCATCTGCATCTCACACTCAGAGGAGAGGGCGGATTCCAGTTTTCGGAAATGGACGATGGAGGTAAAAAACTGTTCTCTCAATTCACTGCTCATGATTAACTCCTTAATTAGTAAACCTTTAATCAATTATACATCAGAGAAGATGGTATTTCAAGGAAAAAAGCCTGATCCTCCGCAATGCGGCAGCTCGAAAAT
>DXEY01000139.1 GCA_019114745.1 Candidatus Mediterraneibacter colneyensis
TATCAGCTGTCAAGGAGCCGCTCAATGAAATTCAAAGTGCCGCTATCAAAAAAGGCCGTTGCAACACAGGTCATTCTCCTGCTGCAACAGCCCATTTCAACTCATCAAAACACTAAATCCTTGCGACGCCGCTCTTTCTTGCCGCCTCGGCAGTTGCCTTTGCAACCGCATCCTTTACTCGCGGATCAAATGCCGCCGGAAGGATATAGTCCGGATTCAGCTCCTCATCGCTTACAAGCCCTGCGATCGCATATGCCGCCGCGATCTTCATCTCGTCATTGATATCAGATGCGCGCACATCCAGAGCGCCGCGGAAAATTCCCGGGAAGCAGAGTACATTATTTACCTGGTTCGGGAAATCACTCCGTCCGGTGGATACTACTGCCGCGCCTGCTGCCTTCGCCTCATCCGGGAAGATCTCCGGTGTCGGGTTTGCGCATGCAAAGATGATCGGATCTTTTGCCATGCTGCGCACCATATCCTGTGTCAGCGTTCCCGGTGCGGACACACCGATAAATACGTCAGCGCCTTTGATCACTTCGGCAAGCGTTCCTTTCTCATGATTAAAGTTTGTGATCTTAGCCATCTCTTCCTTGATCGGATTGAGCCCTTCGCGTCCTTCATAGATCGCGCCCCTGCGGTCTGTCATGATGACATTCTTCAGACCCATGGACATGAGCAGCCTGATGATCGCGATACCTGCCGCGCCTGCTCCTGAAGTAACGATCTTGATATCTTCGATCTTCTTGCCGACAAGCTTCAGTGCATTGATCACTCCTGCCAGCGTGATCACTGCCGTACCGTGCTGGTCGTCGTGGAATACCGGTATATCGCAGCACTCTTTCAGGCGTTTTTCAATCTCAAAGCATCTCGGCGCTGAGATATCCTCCAGGTTGATCCCTCCGAAACTTCCGGCAAAAAGGCTGACCGCCTTTACGATCTCATCTACATCTTTTGATCTGACACAGAGCGGAATTGCATCAACACCGCCAAATTCTTTAAACAGTACACATTTTCCTTCCATAACCGGCATACCTGCCTCCGGCCCGATATCACCAAGCCCCAGAACGGCAGTTCCGTCTGTAATAACTGCCACAGTGTTCCAGCGTCTTGTCAGGTCGAAGCTCTTGCTGATATCCTTCTGGATCTCCAGGCATGGCTGGGCAACTCCCGGTGTATAAGCAAGGCTTAACGCCTCTTTGGAGTCCACAGCCGCTCTGCTGGTAACTTCGATCTTACCTTTCAGTTCATAGTGCATCTTAAGTGATTCTTTTGCGTAGTCCATAACTGCCTCCTGATGTTTAGTAATATTTTGCTATATCAGCTATTATACTTCCTTTTTTTGCATACATCATCATTTTTTCTAAAAAAATACAATAAACTTGCATTTCTTTCCGCAATTTTGACAGCCGGTATTCTGCTCTGCCCGTTCTTCCATATCGTTTTTCTATCTGTATAACTTCATTCAAATAATGTATTTTTATGCATAATCATTCCGCTTTATGCATATTTATCATTTTTTGAAATTTAGTATTGCATAATTATTAATTCTAGTGTATAGTATGTTGTAGCTTGCAAAAGCGTTGTTACATCAGACACTGGCGCCTGGCGGAGCCGGGCAGTCATATTAATAAAAATACATCCAGGAGGCTATTGAGAAATGAGTAAAGAGAAAGTTGTTTTAGCATATTCAGGCGGACTTGACACAACGGCTGTCATCCCGTGGCTGAAGGAAACCTTTGGTTATGAAGTGATCTGCTGCTGCATCGACTGCGGACAGGGAGAAGAGCTGGACGGGCTTGAAGAGAGAGCAAAACTCTCCGGCGCTTCCAAATTATATATAGAAAATATTATTGACGAATTTTGCGACGACTTCATCATGCCGTGCGTGAAAGCAGGCGCTGTCTATGAGAATGCGTATCTGCTCGGAACTTCCATGGCGCGTCCGGCTATCGCAAAGAAGCTGGTTGAGATCGCACGCAAAGAGAATGCGGTTGCGATCTGCCATGGAGCTACCGGAAAGGGCAATGACCAGATCCGTTTTGAGCTTGGGATCAAAGCCCTTGCACCGGACATCAAGATCATCGCTCCGTGGCGTATGACAGACCTCTGGACAATGCAGTCACGTGAGGATGAGATCGAGTACTGCCGCCAGCACGGCATCGACCTTCCTTTCGATACAAAGCACAGCTACAGCCGTGACCGCAACCTGTGGCACATCAGCCATGAGGGACTGGAACTGGAAGATCCTTCCGTAGAGCCGAACTATGACGATCTTCTCGTCCTGAGCGTATCACCGGAACACGCTCCTGACGAACCGGAATATGTGACAATGACATTTGAAGCCGGAATCCCGAAGACACTCAACGGAAAGGAAATGAAAGTTTCCGAGATCATTACAGAGCTGAACACGCTTGGCGGAAAACACGGCATCGGTATCATTGACATTGTGGAAAACCGCGTGGTAGGCATGAAGTCCCGCGGCGTATACGAGACGCCCGGAGGAACGATCCTGATGGCAGCCCACCAGCAGCTTGAGGAGCTGATCCTTGACCGTGCCACATACGAGGTAAAAAAAGAAATGGGCAACAAGCTCGCCCAGGTCGTATACGAAGGCAAATGGTTCACTCCGCTGTGCGAGGCGATCCGCGCATTTGTCGACGTCACACAGCAGTATGTGACAGGAGAAGTAAAATTCAAACTGTACAAGGGCAATATCATCAAAGCCGGCGAAACTTCCCCGTACTCTCTGTACAGCGAATCACTGGCAAGCTTTACGACAGGGGATATGTACGACCACCACGATGCGGACGGCTTCATCACTCTGTTCGGGCTTCCGCTGAAAGTTCGTGCGATGAAAATGCAGGAGCTCTCAAAAGAGAATCAGAAATAACAGATACACAGCATGGGCGGAAATCAGGAAACTGATCTCCGCCCTTTTCTTATACCATCTTATGCCAATGTAAATTCCCAGAGATTATTAATCTGCCCTTCCAGTCTGCTGTAGTCCCAGAGCTTTTCACTTCGGATCCTGCTGTTCGGGTCATTGACGCGGATCTTTCCATCCTCCACTCCGGTGAGTACGATAAAATGACCTGTCGTCGTAAAATCCCCCGGACGCATACTGCAGATGATGGGATGACCGCTTTCAAGGGCGGAAATCACGCTGTCCTCGCTCAGTCCCATCTCTTCTCCGCGAACCCCGAACTGCTGCGCTCCCTCTGTCATCAGCGTCCAGCTCGTGCCGGAGTCTCCGGCATAATATCCGTTCTCGGCAGAAAACTGCGCCACTTTATACGGTGTGACCGTATTGTCCCCTCTCAGGCCTGCCGCTACCATAGCCACAGCAGTAGGACCGCATCCGTTGAGCGCGATCATATCGTCTCCATAGATGCAGTATCCCCAGCGCTCATCCCACTGCAGGAGGAGCGGGATCTCCCCCGCCGTCACTTCCCCGATCGTCTCTGCGGGCGGCGCATCTTTCTTCTCCGGATATCCGAGGACAAAATCTGCCGTTTCCTCATTGTTTTTCAGCAGTTCCAGCAATTCCGCAGGATACTGGTCAGCATGTGCCATCACTTCGCGTACCTTTCCGTTTGTCAACGCCATTACCGCAAGGCTGCCTCCTCCGCTGACCATGTTTTTCGCCCAGAGCACTGCCATAACAGCCGGAATGATCAGTGCGATACAGAAAACCCTTTTTATGATACGGCGCCTTCTCCTTCTTCTATGCCGCTTTCGCCGGGCATCTCTGCTCCGCACGTCATAGCTTCTGTTTCCCCGTTCACATTCCTCCCACATCAGGGCATCGCCTCCTTTTCATAAGGAGATTATATCCGCCCTGTGCGATGAACTTTTAGAAAGGATTCTTAATATTTAAGGACAGAATCTTTAAGAAATCTTTATTCTTCCCTGTCGTTCGTAAGTTTCAGCTTATCAAAGATATAGAACATCAGTCCCATCAGCATCCCGACTACACATGCCAGCACCATACCGCTGAGCTGGATGCTGCCAAACTGTACATTGATTCCCGAGAGCCCGACTACGAAGATCACGGAAGTCATCGCCATATTTCTCGATTTATTGTAGTCTACCTGGGACTCTACAAGAATACGGATACCGGAGGTTCCGATCATTCCGTAGAGCAGGAAAGAAATTCCTCCGATCACAGGCCCCGGTATGGTGTTGATCAGCGTCGTCATCTTACCGATAAAGGAGCAGATGACAGAGAGCACTGCCGCGCCTCCGATGACATACACGCTGTACACTTTCGTCATTGCCATAACGCCGATATTCTCACCGTAAGTCGTTGTCGGAACCGAGCCGATCAGACCGGACAGCATACTGGAGAAATTATCGGCAAACAGGGAGCGGTGAAGTCCCGGATCTTTCAGGAGATCCCTCCCCACGATCTTGCTCGTCACGATCTGGTGGCCGATATGCTCTGAAGTGATCACGAGCAGTACCGGAATGATGATCACGATCGCCTCCCACTTAAATTTCGGAAGCGAGAAATTCGGAAGCGAAAACAGCGGTGCTGCCGCCACCTCGGCAAAGTCGACGATCCCGCACGCCAGAGCGGCAATATAGCCTGCGATGATAGCGATAAGGATCGGGATCACCGACAGGAAGCCTCGAAACAGGACCGAACCGAGCACTGCTGTCAGCAGCGTCACAAGAAATACGATCACATTTCTCACATCGATCACTTCGTCTGTCAGTCCTGCGTTGGATGCGGCAGTCCCTGCCAGTTCCAGTCCGATCAGGGCAACGACCGGTCCCATTGCCGCCGGAGGCAGCACCACATTGATCCAGTCAGATCCGAATTTATAGATGATCAGCGCGAGCACACACCCCAGAAATCCTACAACGACAAATCCGCCCAGCGCATACTCATATCCCCATTTGGATATCACGACTCCCGCAGGCGCCAGGAATGCGAAGCTCGATCCCAGATATGCCGGCGCACGTCCTTTCGTGATCAGGATAAAAAGCAGCGTACCCACGCCGTTCATAAACAGCACGACAGCCGGATTGATGCCAAACACAAAGGGTACAAGCACCGATGCGCCAAACATGGCGAACATATGCTGGATGCTCAGAGGCACCATCATTTTAAATGGTACTTTCTCTTCTACCTGAATGATTCTTTTGTTTCCCATGAAAAGTCCTCCTGTTCTCTCATTCATATCAGTAACTATCTGTTCCATTTTAGCATACTATCTTCGGAAAGAAAACGTTTGATTCCGGGCGCTATACTTCCCGGATCATACGAAGGACATTTTTATATGCGATCTTTTCGATCTGCCCGGGAGTCAGCCCCTGCTGTTTCATTGCCTCCCAGATCCTCCCTATATCCTGCACGCCGGATATCCCACACGGCAGAGCTTCCGCCCCGAACCCGTCAAAATCCGATCCCAGAGCAACCGCATCTTCCCCTGCCTTATCGATCATATACTTTGCATGCAATGCAATATCTTCCGCAGACGCTCTGCCTTCCTCTTTCAGAAATGCAGAATAGAAATTCAGCCCTGCCACGCCGCCTTGTTCTCCAAGGGCACGGAGCATCTCGTCGCTTAAGTTCCGCGGATGAGGGCACAGACCGCGCGCGTTGGAATGGGACGCTGCCACAGGCGCCCGGCTGTGTCTGATACAGTCCCAAAATCCGCCGTCTGAGAGATGGGATACGTCGATGATCATCCCCATCTCATTCATCCGCCTGACGGTTTCTGTCCCAAATCCGGTCAGTCCACGCTCCATCATGTTCCTGTCACGGCTGTTTGGACTTCCGATACAGTTCTCATAGTTCCAGGTAAGCGTGACCAGGCGGATCCCCATTTCATAAAGTTCATCCAGCCTTCCGATATCGCCGTTTAATACACCGCCTTCCTCCACGGTAAGGATCCCGGCAGGCACGCCGCCAAGTTCTCCCTGTGCCATCTCAGCCATCTCTGATACCGCATGGTACGCTCTGTCCCAATCCCATTCATATTCCCGTATATTTACATAGCATGCAAAGAATTGTGCTGCGGAATCTTCCTGTCTGAGCCGTTCTATATCTACGCACAGGTTATTTCGCATTAACGTCTGTCCCTGACCTTCCCCCGCTTTTCTGAGCCTTGCAAGCTCGCTGAGTGTATCGCAGTGCATATCGATCCATTTCATATTTGTTTTCTCCCGGTTGTTTTGCTGTTTCTTTCTATCCTATGTATAATTTTCCATTATTTTACATACCCTATCATACATCACACACTATTTTTTGTCCAAAAGGAGTTACTATGCAGCCTGTGATCGGTATTGTAGCCTGCGGTTTTTCGGAAAACCGGCAGTTCGTCACCAACCCATATATCCAATCTGTCCGCTATGCGAGAGGGATCCCTGTCATCCTGCCCGTCGTGCGCAGCGACCGGGTGCTCGATGAATACACCAGCCTGTGCGATGGTTTCCTTTTCTGCGGCGGCGGTGATATCAACCCGCTGCTCTTCGGAGAGGAGCCTCAAAAAGGGAACGGGGATACCGATATCACCGTAGACTTATTCCAGATCCGTCTGATGAAACGGATCCTGGGATCAGGAAAGCCTGTGTTTGCCATCTGCCGGGGAATGCAGATCCTGAACGCTGCCTGCGGCGGCACGATCTGGCAGGACATGTCCCTGATCCCCGGAAAGGTGCTCAACCATATGCAGCGCTCCGCTTCCCGGAGCGAGGTCAGCCACAGGATCGCTGTCGAGCCCGGCAGCCAGCTCAGAAAACATATCGGTTCCGCCCTTCTCGTAAACAGCTACCACCACCAGGCTGTCAACACGCCGGGGAAGGGGCTGCGGCCATGTGCGAGATCAAAAGACGGCGTGATCGAGGCAGTCGAGCTCAGTTCTCACCCGTTTACGATCGGAGTGCAGTGGCACCCGGAATGTATGTACCGTGTCTCACCAGAAATGCGGAGCCTGTTTCACGAATTTGTATTTCACTCATTCATAAATTCCGGACAGGCGGGACATAATAACTCCTGAAATTCTAAATAAGGAGGTAATGAGCATGTCGGAGATATCAGTTCTTGACCTGCAGAACCTGCGCCATCTGATCGGAGGCTATTCCACTACGCACTGCAAAATGACAGACTATGCATCGAAAGCAGAGGATCCGGAAATCAAAAAACTCTTTCAGGATGCGGCAGATTCAGCTATGAAAAACAAACAGGAACTTATGAAATTCCTGTAAGGAGCGGAAAAGAAAACATGATATCCGTATATCGGATGAGACAGCAGAACAAATCAAAAGCAAGAGACCGAGGTGGCAAAATGGACGAAAAAACAATGGTAGCCGACGCACTCGTCGGCATAAACGGCGAACTGAAACTGTTCGGGGATATGATCCCGCAGACGGAAAACAAAGAACTGAAGCAGTGCTTAAAGCAGATGCGAAATCAGTGTGAAATGTCACAGGAGAAAATGTACGATGCAGCCAGGGAGCGAAGCTATTACGTTCCGGCTGAGAAAGCGACACAGCAGGAAATCGAACATGTAAAGTCAATCGTACAGGCAAATTAAAATGTGAAAAAACTGTGAACGGGGACGTAGTAAAATTCGATTTTACTACGTCCCCGTTTGCTCCTCTGCTTACAGGATGTATCGTTCTACCGCTCTCGCCGCGCCGTCTCTGCGGTTTGACTCCACTATATGATCCGCCCGCTCTTTCAGCGTGTTCACCGCATTGCCCATGGCGATCTTAAGCCCCGCCGCCTGAAACATCGACAGGTCGTTTTCTCCGTCTCCGATGCAGGCGATCTCTTCTTTTTCAATCCCCAGGTGTCCTGCCAGTTCTGCCAGCGCACGGCCTTTCGACGCACGCCCCGAATAGATTTCTGCATAGATGCCTGTGGAGGCAGCCTGCAGGCCGGGATATCTTTCCAGTACATCATACACATTCCGTCTTGCCCCCGGCGAAAGAAAATAAAACTGAAATTCTTCCACATTACAGTGATGATTCCTGATAAACGCTTCCATATCTCTGACACAGCAGATGCCTCTGGCGTCTTTCCCGTACAGCACCAGTCCTGCCGTAGCAAGGGCGCGTCCCTGGAGAAGATACTTATGTCTGATGTGTGAGGCGGTGCCAAGCCTGATCTTCCGGCAGCTTCTGAGCAGGCTTACAGATTCCTCAGGAGATATGGGCGCCTCAAAAAGCGTCTTTTGCCCCCTGGTGTCCGTAAGCTTTGCCCCGTTAGAAGTAATCACATAACGGAACAGTTCCCTGTTCGCCGCATCGTCATGCGTCCCCGTCTTCCGCAGCGTCCCTGCAGCCAGCCTGTGGGGGATACATTCCAGATTTCGTCCGGTGGTCGGGACGACAATAACCCCTCTGGCAGCCGCTTCTCTTAAAGCGCTCAGCACGGCGTCTGTCATCCTGCTCTTCTGATCCAGGCAGGTACCATCCATATCTACTGCAAGTAATCTTATCATAATGTCTCCTTATCTCAGGTAATCCTTCTTTCCAGCCGGCGGCATATTATTTTTCGACCAGGTCGTACAGTTCATACATGGACAGCATATTCTGATAAGTCAGCTTCCTTGTCATCAACTGCTGGTATGTCACTGATTTTATTTTTCCTTTTTCTTTCAGTTCCTCCATCTGGCGCACGATATTTTCATATTCTTTCCGTACTGCCGCCAGCATTTTCTCAAACTGTTCCAGACGCTTTTCATCCATATGATATCATCCCTCTCCCGTTTTTTCCGTTTTCTGTCCGCCGGAGACATGATCTGCGATCTCTCTTGCCACATACACTCCGCTGGCAGACGCATGGGACAGGGAATGTGTCACTCCGCTTCCGTCCCCGATCACATAGAGTCCTTTGTGGACGGTCTCCAGATGCTCGTTGAGCTTCACTTCCATGTTGTAGAATTTCACTTCTACGCCGTAGAGCAGAGTGTCGTCATTGGCAGTCCCCGGCGCGATCTTGTCCAGGGCATACACCATCTCGATGATGCCGTCCAGGATACGCTTCGGGAGCACAAGGCTCAGATCTCCGGGAGACGCTGAGAGCGTGGGGCGCACAAACCCTTCCTCGATCCTCTCAGCCGTACTCCTCCTGCCGCGGATCAGATCGCCAAACCGCTGTACGAGCACGCCTCCGCCCAGCATATTCGACAGGCGCGCAATGCTCTCACCGTAGCCGTTACTGTCCTTAAAAGGCTCGGAGAAATGCTTCTCTACCAGAAGTGCAAAATTCGTATTCTCGGTCTGCTTCTCCGGATCTTCATAACTGTGTCCGTTGACAGTCACGATGCCGTTTGTATTCTCATTTACAACGATGCCGTACGGGTTCATACAGAAGGTACGCACCTTGTCCTCAAACTTCTCGGTACGGTAGACGATCTTGCTCTCGTAGAGTTCATCTGTCAGATGAGAGAAGATCACCGCCGGAAGTTCCACCCGCACACCGAGATCCACCCGGTTGGATTTGGTCGGTATCGCAAGATGCCCGCAGATTTTTTCCATCCATTTGCTGCCGCTTCTCCCGACAGAAACGATACATTTATCGCACGCATCCTCCCGTTCTCCGCTGATCACCCGGAATCCCGCGTCATCTGCTTCCAGGCTGTCCACATGGCAGTTGAAACGAAATTCCACCTTGTCTTTCAGCTCCTGATACAGGTTCTCCAATACAACATAATTAATATCCGTTCCCAGATGTCGCACCGAGGCATCCAGAAGTTTCAGCTTGTTCTGCATACACAGCTTTCTGAACTTTGTGCCGGCAGTAGAATACATTTTCGTCCCTTTTCCGCCGTACCTGACATTGATATCGTCCACATAGTGCATCAGGCTGACCGCCGTATCTTTCCCGATATATTCGTAGAGCGTGCCGCCAAAGTCATTGGTGATATTATATTTTCCGTCGGAGAATGCCCCTGCTCCCCCGAATCCGCTCATGATCGCGCAGGTCCTGCAATTGATACAGCTCTTCACTTTCTTTCCGTCGATCGGGCATTTTCTCTTTTCAAGGGGATTTCCCGCCTCAAAAACTCCGATCTTTAATCCCGGCGCCCGTTTCGTCAGCTCATAGGCGGCAAATATCCCGCCCGGTCCTGCGCCGATAATGATCACATCATATCTGCTCATACTCATTGTCTCCTCCCGCAAATACTTCCCTGTATCTGTTACTCCTTCAGTACAGCCTGTACCACGCGTTTCGTTTTTGGAAGCCAGAACTGCACCAGCGGACCTGTAAGAAATACCGCTGCAACTGTTCCCACTCCGACAGTTCCCCCTAAAAGAAACCCGAGTACCACAAAAAACAGGTCGCATCCAACTCTTACCCAGCGGAACTGCACGGACTCGATCTTGTCTGACAGAATGACCGCCACCAGATCATTCGGCCCTGTCCCGGCCCTGCTGTTGATCACGATCGACATGCCTGCGGAAAGGATGACACAGCCCAGGATCAGGCTGATGATCCTCACAGCCATTCCGGCATCCGTATTGATATAGTCCCCCAGAAGCCACGTAAACAGATCAATGATCGGACCTCCGCAAAACGCACAGACGACGGTTCCCGGCTTAATGTACCCTTTCGTAGTCAGGAGCATGACCGCCATCAGGATGCACAGCACGATCACATGCATTGTGCCCACTGTAAGTCCGCACATTCTGGACAGCCCCTGGACAAAGACCGTAAACGTATCTGTGCCCAGCTCCGACAGCAGGAACAGGGTCACGCCGAGATGGGCGATGATCAGCCCCGCCAGAAGAACAGCAAGGGCTTTCACCCAGTCCAGGGCGCTCCGCCCGGAAGTATCTGCAGCAAATTTTTCCTTTTTCTTATTCATATCTTCCTCTCATTCCCTTTTCTTCCGATTTTCTCATCATTCCGACATCCGCATGCTGCGAATGTTTCGCTCCAAATAAAAACTGCCGTCCCGGTATTAAAATCATAGGACGACAGTCATTTCTCACATGTTCTGCGGGATTATTCTACTTCTGAAAACTGGTCTTTTCCTACCCCGCACAGCGGACAGAGGAAATCGTCCGGAACATCTTCCCATTTTGTTCCTGCTTCGATCCCGTTATCCGGATCACCTGCCGCCTCGTCATAAATATATCCACATACATCGCATACATATTTTTTCATTATTCTTTACCTCCTGGAATATTTTGATACCATTATCGTATCTTCTGCACGGAGAGTTCTCTCCTCACTCATCATAGCATACCTCTGTCTGTTTTTCAATTAATTTCCGTCCCTCAGCCCCAATATGCCATCGATCAGGATCCGGACATCATCGAGTATATAATCAAATGCTCCCGCCCGGAACATATTGATGACCACCATTCCGATCGGCACTGCCAGGATCATCCACAGGAATCCTCCCATGCGGTAGCCGACGTAGAGAAGGAGAAGCGTTACCAGCGGGTTCAGGCCGACGCTGTCGCCCACCAGCTTTGGCTGTAAGAGCTGATGGACCGCCAGTGTGATCACGTAGATGATGACCAGCGCAACTGTCATCCGGTAATCTCCCATAAAAAACTCATAGACCGCCCACGGGATCAGGGCAGTACCTGTTCCGAAAAACGGAAGGAAATCAAGGAATGCGATCAGAAGCGCGGCAAGGACAAAATAGCCGGTGCCAAGGAATCCAAGCCCTGCAAGCAGGATCAGAAATATGATCGCCATGATCTTAAACTGCGCTTTGAAATAGCCTCCTACTGCATACCTCAGATTGTCCATGACCAGAGTCATCCTTTTCTGGACCGCTTCCGGTGAAATCTTTCTCAGCCATCCGAGCACTTCTTCTCTCTGTACGATGAAGAAATATGCCGCAAGGACGGATACGATAAAGGAGATCAGATAATAGGGAACCCGTTTGGCAATATTTCCGGCTACCGTCACCGTAGGCTCACTGATCCGTGAGACCAGGTCACCCATATACTGATCCAGGTTTTCTACTACCGTGCTCCATCCGTTCTGTATCCCTTCGGGAAGCCGTTCATAGATTCCCGACAGCGTGACTCCGATCTGTCTCAGCCCTGTTTCGAGCTGGGAGTAGATATCCGGAAAATTCCGGATCAGGTCGCTCACCTCAGCCACGATCCGGCTGATACCGAAATAGAGGACTCCCACGATCGCCGCAAGGACGATAATAACGATCAGGGCTGATCCCAGTTTCCTGACGATCTTCAGTCTCTTTTCAAGCCACGTGACAAGAGGCGCAGCGATCGCCGCAATGATCCATCCGATCACAAACGGCATGAAAAACCGGATCAGACTGACTCCGATCACGATGAACGCCGCTGTCGCTGTGATACTGAACAACAGCCGCAGTCCAACCTGCCAGTACGGACGCTTATTCTCCATCCTGCCCCACCTCCGCGGTCTGTGTACAACTCTGCTCAATCATCTCCCATATCTCCTCTCTTCCCTGTTTCGTTACGGAAGAGAATGGAATGACGCTTGTTCCGGGTACAAGCCCCAGGCCGTCTTTGAGCATTTTTACATGTTTCTGTATCTGGCTGCGCTTAATCTTGTCCAGTTTCGTTGCAATGATGATCGGCTCATATCCCTGCTCCACGATCCAGCGGTACATCATCCTGTCATTTGCGGAAGGGTCGTGCCGGATGTCAATGAGCAGAAACACCGCGCCAAGCTGTTTCGAGCTGTGCAGGTATTTCTCGATCATCCTTCCCCAGCGCTCTTTTTCCTTTTCCGACACTTTCGCGTAGCCGTAGCCCGGAAGGTCGACCAGATAGAGCTCATCATTGATATTATAAAAATTGATCGTCTGTGTCTTTCCGGGAGTCGCTGAGATGCGCGCATATGATTTCCGGTTCATCAGCGCATTGATCAGGGATGACTTCCCTACATTTGATTTTCCGGCAAAAGCCACCTCCGGTTTCTCATTTTCCGGAAGCGTGCTCGTCACCCCGCATACTGTCTCCAGATTAATGCTTCGTATTACCATATTTTCCTCCCTGCCAGGGTACGTCTGCCCTGCCATTATATCCAACCGGCGAATAGCTATTCGCTCAGCGCCTCTTTTAACACCTCATCCATACTTTCCACAGGTATGATCTCCAGGCCTTTTGTGATCTCGGATGAGAGTTCTTCCACATCTTTCACATTCTGCCCCGGCACCAGCACGGTCCTGATCCCTGCACTCCTGGCGGCGAGCAGTTTCTCTTTCAGGCCGCCGATCGGCAGTACCCTGCCGCGCAGAGTGATCTCTCCTGTCATGGCAAGATCGGCGCGGACTCTTTTTCCGGTGACAGCCGAAAGGATGGCGGTCGCCATTGTAATTCCGGCGGAAGGCCCGTCTTTTGGAACTGCCCCTTCGGGGATATGTACGTGGATATCATGCTTCTCAAAAAAGCCGCTCTCAATATCATACCGCCTGCTGACAGAGCGGATATAGCTGATTCCCGCCCTTGCCGACTCTTTCATCACATCTCCGAGCTGCCCGGTCAGGAGAAGTTCTCCGCTTCCGGGCATCACGTTCACCTCGATCTGAAGCGTATCTCCGCCTACGCTCGTCCATGCCAGCCCTCTGACGATCCCCACTTCAGGAGCGGGATTTGCCATCTGATAGGTATATTTCTCTTTCCCGAGGAATTTGTGGATATTCCGGTCTGTTACAGCAATCTTTCTGCGGTCTGTCGTCAGGATCTCCTTTGCCGCCTTCCGGCATATATTTCCGATCTCACGCTCCAGCTGGCGCACGCCCGCCTCTTTTGTATAATTGCGCGCGGTCTTCCAGATCGCCTGTCTGCTGAAAGAAAGCTGTTCCGGAGTCAGGCCGTGGCGCTCAAGCTGCTTTGGTATGAGGTGTTCCATGGCAATATGCAGTTTTTCATTTTCTGTATAGCTGCTGATCTCGATCACTTCCATACGGTCCAGAAGCGGTCTGGGGATCGTCTGGAGTGTGTTTGCAGTTGTAATAAACATGACTTCGGACAGATCCAGCGGAACTTCCAGATAATGATCCCGGAATCTGCTGTTCTGCTCGCTGTCCAGCACTTCCAGGAGCGCGGAAAACGTATCTCCTTTATAGTCTGTACTTACTTTGTCGATCTCATCCAGGAGCATCACCGGATTTTTAACTCCGGCTGTGCGGATTCCGTTTGCGATCCTTCCCGGCATGGCTCCCACATAGGTCTTCCGGTGTCCCCGTATCTCGGCCTCATCGCGCACGCCGCCAAGCGAGATCCGCACATATGGCTTCTTCATCGCCTTTGCCAAGGATTTTGCAATGGAAGTCTTTCCGGTTCCCGGAGGTCCGGCAAGACACAGGATCGGGCTGTCCCCCTTCTTTGTCAGGGTTCTCACGGCAAGAAACTCAAGGATCCTCTCCTTCACCTGCTCCAGCCCATAGTGGTCTTCGTCCAGCACCTGCTTTGCGTACTCAATATCATTATTGTCCTTCGCAGCCTTATTCCAGGGCATCTCCAGAAGGGTCTCGATATAGGTCCGGATCACCCCGTTTTCGGCAGGCGATCCCAGAGAACTCTTGAATCGGTTGATCTCCTTTTGGAGTTTGTCTTTTACCTCTTTCGGCGCTTTCAGCTTTTTGAGCTCGCGCTCAAATTCTTCCGCGTCAGATATCGTGGAATCTTCCCCCAGTTCCTCGCGGATCAGCTTAAGCTGTTCCCTCAGGATATACTCCCGCTGATGCTTATCCACACGCTCTTTCACTTTCTTCTGGATCTCTTCTTTGATATTCATGATCTGGACTTCATTAACCAGCTTAAATGCAAGTTTCTCATATCTCTTCCAGAAATCCGTCTCACTTAAGAGCTCCTGCTGATCCGTATAGTAAAGCGGAATATTTGCCGCGATCTCGTCCACCAGTTTCTGAAGTCCCCTGATCTCCAGAAGCTGTGCCACCGACTCCTTTGACATCTTGCCGTTCTTTGACGCATAGTCTACGAGCATGTCTTTCAGTCCCCGCTCCATCGCCTCACTGTTCAGCTCATCCGGCACAGTCAGAGATGTCTCTTCGATCACCTCAACCTTTGCCCTGATATAAGGGTCTTTATATTCAATCTCTTTGAGCCGCCCCCTCGTCTCTCCTGATACGAGAACTCTTATGATATGCTTCGGCAGTTTAATGATCTGTTTGATCGTACCCACCGTACCGATCTCATACACATCCTCCATATCCGGATTTTCTGTATCAATGGATTTCTGGGCGGTGAGAAATATCTTCTGTTCCTCTACCATCGCCTCCTGTACCGCAGCGATGGAGCGCTGTCTGCTCACGTCAAAATGTACAACCATTTCCGGCATGATAGTCATGCCCCTGAGAGCGACCATCGGCATACTCTTTATCTCATTGTCCATATATTTTCCTCCTGAATTGCGTATAAATACAAGTGCCCGGAATTTGGCTCGTCGCCATCGCAAAAAGCGGGTACAGATGGGATAATCCACTGCACCCGCCCCACGGCAGCCTGTGCCGTGTCTTATGCACTCTCTGATGTCAGAAACGATCTGCGTTCTTCCCCGTCTCTCAGATACAGCGGCTCGTCTTTCCCGAGCACAGCATCTTTTGTGATCCGGCACTCTTTGATCGTCTCATCTGATGGAACTTTGAACATCGTATCCATCATGATCTTTTCCATGATCGCACGGAGTCCCCTTGCGCCTGTCTTTCTGGCAAGAGTCGTCTCCGCTATGGCGGTCAGGGCATCTTTATCAAATTCCAGTTTCACTCCGTCAAGTTCAAGGAGTTTCTGGTACTGCTTTACGATCGCGCTCTTCGGTTCTGTCAGGATACGTATCAGAGCTTCTTTATCCAGCAGATCCAGAGATACTGTGACCGGAAGCCTCCCTACCAGTTCGGGGATCAGCCCGTATTTCACAAGATCCTGCGGGAGGACTTCATGGAGGAGTACGTCCATGTCATACTCATGTTTCTCTGCGATCTCCGCGTTAAATCCGATGGATTTCCGGTCGAGCCTGGTCTCGATGATCTTATCAATCCCCTCAAATGCGCCTCCGCAGATAAACAGAATATTGGTAGTATCGATCTGGATCAGTTCCTGATGAGGATGCTTTCTGCCTCCCTGCGGCGGAACCGACGCAACTGTACCCTCAATGATCTTGAGCAGCGCCTGCTGTACGCCTTCGCCGGATACATCACGGGTGATCGAAGGATTCTCAGATTTCCTGGTGATCTTATCGATCTCGTCAATGTAGATGATACCGTGCTCCGCGCGCTCGATATCGCCGTCTGCCGCCTGGATCACCTTCAAAAGTATATTCTCTACGTCTTCGCCGACATAACCTGCTTCCGTCAGCGCTGTCGCGTCTGCTATCGCAAACGGCACATTCAGGATCTTTGCCAGGGTCTGTGCGAGAAGTGTCTTTCCGCATCCTGTCGGCCCGAGCATCAGGATATTGCTCTTCTGGAGCTCAACGCCCAGATCCTGCTCTGCCATGATTCTTTTATAGTGATTGTATACTGCCACGGAGAGCACTTTTTTTGCCTCGTCCTGGCCGATCACATAATCATCGAGGAACTCTTTCATCTCCTCCGGTGTCAGAAGATTGATGTCATCATATGCGTCTCTGTCATTATAATCAAGTTCTTCCTCAATGATCTCTGAACAGATTCCGATACACTCGTCACAAATGTAAGTGCCGTTCGGACCGGCGATCAATTTGCGTACCTGAGCCTGCGTCTTATTACAGAAAGAACATCTCACGACATCATCCATCATTTTCCCTGCCATACTTTTCACCTCATACTGCTATTAGTGACTTACGATCACTTCGTCGATCAGGCCGTAATCCTTCGCCTCCTGGGCGGACATGAAATTATCTCGCTCTGTATCAGCCTTGATCGTCTCAAGAGACTGGCCCGTATTCGCAGCCAGGATCTCATTCAATTTCTGCTTTGTGCGGAGGATATGCTCTGCCGCGATCTGGATCTCTGTCGCCTGTCCCTGGGCGCCGCCTGAAGGCTGGTGGATCATGATCTCAGCATTCGGAAGGGCAAATCTCTTTCCCTTCTTGCCGCCGGCAAGAAGAAACGCACCCATGCTGGCAGCCATACCGATACACACGGTAGACACATCGCACTTAATATACTGCATCGTGTCATAGATCGCCATTCCGGCTGTCACAGACCCGCCCGGGCTGTTGATATAAAGCTGTATGTCTTTCTCCGGATCGTCGGCTTCAAGGAATAAAAGCTGTGCCACGACCACGCTTGCCGACACGTCGTTTACTTCTTCTCCGAGGAATATGATCCTCTCTTTTAAAAGTCTTGAATAAATGTCATAGGAGCGCTCTCCACGACTTGTCTGTTCGATGACATAGGGTACTAAACTCATATGAATGCCTTCCTTCCTGATAAAATATTGTTCTCAAAGTGCTAAAAGGTGCGCCGTGCGGCACACCTTTTCTATGTCCTGCTTAACCTTCTACTGCCGCGTCTGCAATGAGTGTCACTGCATCCTGGACAGCGATATCTTCTTTCATCTGTTTCTTCTCGTTATCGCCCATAAATTCTTTCAGCTTGTCAACCTCCATCTGGTAGGAGTCTGCCATCTTCTGAAGTTCTTCGTCCAGACGCTCGTCAGACACTTCGATATTCTCTGCAGCCACAACCGCCTCAAGCACGAGTCTCGTGCGGATACGCTTCTCAGCCTGCGGCCTGAACTCTTCCATCATCTTCTCTTCTGTAAGTCCTGTAAACTGGAAGTACTGCTCCATGCTCATGCCCTGCTGCATGATACGGCGTGCAAAATCATCTGCCATCTGCCTTGCCTGGAGATCGATCATCGGCTCAGGGATATCCATCTCGGCATTCGCAACCGCCTGCTCAACAGACTGGTCTTCTCTCTTCTGTTTGCCCTCGTTTTCCTTGCGCTCTTTGATCTTAGCCTTTACCTCAGCCTTGTACTCATCTACTGTCTCGCTCTTCTCAGATACGTCGGATACAAACTCGTCATCCAGTTCCGGAAGCTCTTTTGCCTTGATCGCGTGAACTGTGCATTTAAATACTGCATCTTTTCCAGCAAGCTCTTTTGCCTGATACTCCTCCGGGAATGTAACATTTACTTCCAGTTCCTTGTCGATCTCAGCGCCGATGAGCTGATCCTCAAATCCCGGGATAAAAGAACCGGAACCGATTGTCAGCGGGTAGTTCTCACCCTTGCCGCCCTCGAAAGCGACGCCGTCGACAAATCCCTCGAAATCAAGAGTAACCTGATCTTTGTCCTGAACAGCCCTGTCAGTCACATCGATCGTTCTTGCGTTGCGCTCGCGCTCTTTGTCGATCTCTTCATCGATCTCTTTCTGGGTAACTCTTGTGGAAACTTTGTCCACTTTCAGCCCCTTATACTCGCCCAGAGTCACTTCCGGTTTTACAGCAACCTCTGCTGTGAAGATAAACGGCTTTCCTTTTTCAAGCTGAGTGATCTCAACCTTCGGCTGGGAAACGATTTCCAGCTCACACTCATCGTAAGCCTTTCCGTATGCCTCAGATATCATATGATTAGCGGCATCATCATAGAACACTTCCGGGCCGTACATCTTCTCGATCATCTGGCGCGGCACTTTGCCTTTGCGGAATCCCGGAAGGCTGATCTTTCCGCGTTCCTTCAGGTATGCTGCCTGAAGAGCCTTCTCCACTTCCTCTGCTGACACCTCGATTGTCAGTTTTGCCATATTATGTTCTAATTTTTCTACCTGTAAACTCATTTTCTTCCTCCTTGAATGTGCAAAGTCCAGTCACCGGAAACATCGAAAAACGATTCCGGCACTGTAAGCGGTCGCCAGGGTCTCAGGTAAACCCGTACTTTGGCTCGTCGCCGCCGCAAAAAAACTGCCTCCGCAGATCTGCCGAGACATACCTTTGCAGTCATTAAAATAGTATAGCACATAAATCCGCATATTTCCAGTACTTTTTGACCCAAATCCGAACATGCGGCAAAAAAGTTCTCATTTGACGGAGCAAGTTTACTTGCGTCCGGCTAATGAGGGCTTTTTTGACATATGGCGGATGCCATACAGCGAGAGCGGAACCTGTTCCGGTCGAGCTGACGCATGTTCGTCTGCCCCGGCAAAAAGTTCTCATCCTTCAAATACGATAGCTTCTCTGACCTCTTCCGCCTTCTCCCTGCCGCACAGGATTTCCGTCAGTCTCAGCGCAAACGGGATCGCTGTCCCCATTCCCCTGCCGGTCGTGATATGTCCATCCGTAACTGCCGGTTCCCTCACCACCTGTCCGCATTCAAGCGACTCTTCAAAAGAGGGATATGAGCAGGCTTTTCTGTCTCTGAGCATCCCCAGTTCGCTCAAAACTGCAGGCGCGGCACAGATCGCCGCCAGACATTTTTTCTCCCGGTCAAAAGAAAGGAGAAGCTCCCGGAGCCCTTCATGGGCTTTCAGATGAAGCGTACCCGGCATGCCGCCCGGAAGGACGAGCATGTCCGCGTCTTCCATTACTGCCTCCTCAAATACAGCGTCCGCCTCTACCGGGATTCCATGCGCCCCTTCGATCCTCTTTCTTCCCATTACGGATACGGTAACTGTTTCCACACCTGCCCGGCGGAGGACATCGACAACAGTCAGACCTTCGATCTCTTCAAATCCATCTGCCAAAAATACACATACCTTACTCATATCTACAACCTCCTGACATTTTATCTGCCGACTGTTCTGCAAATATTTCTTTTTACAGCTTCATTTATTATAACATCTTGTACTGGAATCGTGGAGATTTATTTCTTATAATAGTTTATATATATCCACACATCCAGGAGGAACCATTATGGAAATCGAACGCAAATTTCTTCCCATTACAGACCGGCTGCCCTTTCAGCCGGAAGATTTCCCGTGCCGCAGGATCGAACAGGGCTATCTGTGCACAGAGCCCGTTGTCCGGGTGCGCAGGGACGGAGATGATTACTATCTCACTTACAAATCAAAAGGGCTGCTGGCCCGAGAGGAATACAATCTTCCACTGACCAGGGAATCCTATCAGCACCTGATCAGGAAGGCGGATGGCAGGATCATCGTCAAAGACAGATATGTCATCCCCCTTGACAGCGGGCTGAACCTTGAGCTGGACGTTTTCAGGGGCGAGCTTGCTCCGCTCGTACTGGCGGAGATCGAGTTTACCGACGAAGAATCTGCAAAGAACTATCAGCCGCCCGAATGGCTTGGTGAAGATGTAACATATTCACCCGCGTATCACAACAGCACGCTTAGCCGGTGCTGATTTTCGTAACACAGTCTGCCGTCCGGGCAAACGAAACAGCAACGTTTTGTTGCTTTTTCTTATTTATTCCCCGTTATGTTGCATAACACTTTATTTACAGGAAAAATTGATATAATGATGAAGATTTGAAAGTTTCTTGTAAATGGAGGTGTTTCCGTGTCGAATATTCAGCTTGCAGTTAATCTGCGGCGTTTGAGGACTGACCACAATTATACGCAGACACAGGTTGGAAAAAAATTGAATATCTCACGGCAGGCATACTCTAATTATGAAACCGGTAAACGGATCCCTGATCTCGACATGCTCATACGCATCGCCGATATCTACCAGGTGACGCTCGAACAGCTTCTCACTCAGACATGCACGCGCCGTGGCGTCATTAATGAAACATCCGGCCCGTACTTTACCGGAAGACTGCGGGACAGGGACGATGTGATCTATCTCTCGCAGGAAGAGATTGACATCATCACCAGATACCGGAGCGCCGGCGAAGATGACCGGCGTATCACACGAAAAATACTCGGGATGCAGGATCCCGGGTGATACAGACAAGCCCCGGAACCGGCGCTGACTGATACATCAGGTCCGGTCTCGGGGCTTTTCATTTCTCCTGTTATGCTCCTTTTACGGAGAGATCATCCTTTTTTCGGAACAATCTCAAGCCAGTACCCGTCGGGATCGGAGATAAAGTAGATCCCCATTCCCGGATTTTCAAAACAGATACAGCCCATCTCTTTATGTTTTGCATATGCCGCGTCAAAATCATCCGCCGTAAATGCAAGGTGTATCTCATTGTCCCCGAGGTCATACGGGCGATCCATGTCCCTGAGCCACGTCAGTTCAAGAAGATGGGGCGTAACCCCGTCTCCCAGGTACACCAGTTTGAAGCTCCCGTCGTCAGCTTCTTTTGTGCGCGTTACGGTAAGTCCCAGCGCATCTTTGTAGAACGCCAGCGACTTGTCAAGATCATAGACATTTATATTATTGTGTGCAAATGTAAACTTCATTGTTCATCTCTCCTCATTTCCGGCATTATCGTTCCGCCGGCTCCGACATAAATTCATAGAATGTGCTTCTTCTTAAAGATCAGGATACATCCGGCGATGACCACGATGCTCAAAATGACCACGCCCGGATATCCGTCCTGCAGTCCCGGCATATCTTTAAAATTCATCCCGTACCAGCCTGTGATCAGGGTCAGGGGGAAGAAGATCGTCGATATCACAGTCAAAAACTGCATATTGCTGTTCTGCTTCGCGTCGATCTGAGCCTGATATGCTTCTTTTACCTGCTGGGCATATTCGAGCAGATGGCTCGTCCGGCTCATGAGACGGTCGGCGCGGTCTGTAAGCGTTCCGAAATACTTCAGATGCTTCTTCAGGAAAAAGCCGTTTTCATTTTCTTCCAGTTCTTTCGTGAGATCCATGATCTCATCATAATAGCTGCGCAGATTCAGAAGTTCCCTCCGGATAGGCATCAGCTTCGTCTGGAAACTGGCAATATGCTCCTGGCTCACATCTTCCTCCATCCGGAGAAGCCGCCGTTCATACGCGACGAGCATCTCCAGGTCTCTGCTGATAAACTCAGAAATGTAATTATAAAGGAACCGTTCCTTCGTCTCACCCTGATGCATTTTTTTCTGCTGGATCCTGCGGATCAGCCTCTCAGAGAAATCCTCGTCGTCCACGATCACCACATTGCTCCTGTTTACGAAAAAGTACATCCGGTATCTGCTGCCGAGCACATCTAAGAGCTTCGGTATACAGAGCGTCCCGACTATACAGTCCTGCTGATTCTCAAGCCTGCAGAAACCGATCTTAGACACCTGGATCTCATTTTCATAGATGATTCCCGCTTTTTCCAGAATCTGATCCGCATGTTTTGAATCTGTCACAAATACTGCCGGGCCCTGATCCGCCTCCCACTCTTCAAATGTTACCGGGAGAAGCTGCTCGCCAAATCTGTAAATCATCCTATCACCTGTTTATATTTGTTACTGTTTCTGTATCTCCGGCACTTTCCGCGATCAGGCTGTTTCTCTGCGCGGCGCGGTCATATGCTTCCTGGTAAAGCGCCTCCTGGGAATTGACAGCCACTCCTTCACAGGGTACCAGGGTATAGATTCCCCGGGCATCCTCCACTCTTGCCTTCTGGTTGTCGCTGAGCATGAGATCGAACATGCTCTGGATCCGCTGTCTGACCGCCGGGTCATAGACCGGAGCCGCGACTTCCACACGTTTTACGGTATTTCTTGTCATAAAATCTGCCGAAGAAATATAATAGCGTCTTCTCTCACCGCAGCCGAAAATATAGATTCTGGAATGCTCAAGAAATCTTCCCACAATACTGATAATACGGATATTTTCCGTCTGTCCCGGAACTCCCGGGATCAGGCAGCTGATCCCACGGATGACCATATCAACAGGAACGCCCGCGCAGGACGCCTCCACAAGTTTATCAATGATCTTTTTGTCCGTCAGAGAGTTCAGCTTCAGTCCGATATAGGCTTCCTCCCCGTTCTTTTTGCGGCGGATCTCTTCGTCGATCATATCGATCACACGGTTCTGGAGACACTTGGGCGCCACAAGCAGATGCTCAGATTCCTCCACTGCCTCTCCTTTGGTAAGCGCCTGGAATACCCTTGCTGCGTCCATTCCGATCTGCTCGTCCGCCGTCATAAGGGACAGGTCGGTATACAGTCTCGCTGTCTTTTCATTATAGTTGCCTGTTCCGATCTGCGTGATATACTCGATGCCGTCTTTTCCCTTCCTTGTAATAAGACAGAGCTTCGAGTGTACCTTAAATCCTTCCAGTCCGTAGATGATCTGGCAGCCCGCCTTCTCGAGCATACGTGACCAGCGGATATTGTTTTCTTCGTCAAAACGGGCGCGGAGCTCTACGAGCACTACGACTTCCTTTCCATTTTCAGCCGCCTCGCAGAGAGCCTCCACGATCTTGCTCTGTTTTGCAAGCCTGTACAGAGTCATCTTGATCGAGATCACGCTGTCGTCCTCTGCCGCTTCATTGAGCATGTGCAGGAACGGACGGATCGACTCATAAGGATAGGACAGGAGCTTATCCCCCTCTTCGATCTGTTTGAGAATACTCTCCCCGTCTCGGAATGACGCGGACTTCTGGGGAACTCTCTTCTCATAGAACAGTTCCGGGTTCATCCGGAGCAGATCCTGAAGCTGGTACACAAATGACAGGTCAAGTGGCGCTTCGCTGCGGAACACCCGCTCCGGCGATACATCCAGGTAACGGCACAGAGAAGCTACCACCGACTCGTCGATCTCTCTCGACATATCCAGGCGGACCGGAGAGAGCTTCTTTCTCTCTTTCATCAGATCTGCCATGAACTCCCGGTAGTCCAGATCCTCATCATACAGCGCATCTGCGTCGATATCAGCATTTCTCACAACACGGATCAGTGATTTTCCGATCACTTTATATCCCTTAAAAACTTTCCCGATATAGTGGAGGATCAGATCCTCAGAGAGCATATATCTCCCTTTTCCTCCCGGAAGCTCGATCAGCCGTTCCACCATATTATTCGTACACGGGATGATGCCGATCCTCTCTTTTCCGCTCCTCGTCTCCAGTACCACAACTGCGTAGATCTCCTGGTTGCGCAGGAACGGAAACGGCTGCCTTTTTCCCACGATCGTAGGCGAGCTGAGGGGCACGATCTCATGATTAAAATACTGCTCCAGGAACTTCTTCTCCTCAGACTTTGCCGTCTTAAAATCGATGAGGCGTATGCCGTACTCCGCCACTTTATCCATCAGGTTTTCATATGCGGCGTCTTTTCTCTTATTGAGCCGTTTCACTACTTTTAAAATTGCCCTGATCTGTTCCTCAGACGTCATATTCGTCTTATTATCTTTTATCTTTTTATTCACAAGCATCTGATCCTGAAGGGATCCGACCCTTACACGGAAGAACTCGTCCAGGTTGCTCTGGTAGATGGAGACAAAATTCATCCTCTCGCAGAGCGGCACCCCTCCGTTCTCAGCTTCTTCCAGTACCCTTTCATTAAACTTCAGCCATGAAAGCTCTCTGTTCATGTAAATGTTTTCCATATCTTTCTCCTTTGCATCTGACACAATTTGCTGCCATTGGCCAACCGCCCGAAACTTTCGTTCCCGGCTTAATTTTTATCATACGCTTTTCTCAGCCAATAATCAACGCCAAACCTGATTTATCCGGCATTCCTCTCACACTCTTCTCACAGTCTTCTCACTGCCTCCATCGCCAGCGCAGACCGCTCGCACTCCTCTGTCGTCATCGTGATCTGCCAGCACAGGGGGCTCCCTTTCATATGCTCGGACGCGTAGCTCAGACCGTTTGTCCTCTCGTCCAGAAACGGACGGTCGATCTGGTTTGGATCGCCGAGCAGTATGATTTTTGTATCTTTCCCGGCTCTCGTAATGATTCCCTTAATCTGATCCGGAGTCGTATTCTGCGCCTCGTCAATGATCAGATACGTCTTTACGATGGAACGCCCCCGGATATAGTTGAGCGCTTCCGCCTGGATGATCCCCCGCCCGAAGATCTCGTCCACTTTTCCTTTCAGTTCTTCTTCATTGCTATACCGCTCTTCCTCACTGGAGTCGATGAGCTGCTCCAAATTGTCAATGACCGGACGCATCAAAGGCGATATCTTCTCCTGCTCATCTCCCGGCAGGAATCCGATGTCATCGTCAAACTGGGCGTTGGGCCGGCAGATCAGAATACGCCGGTACTCCCCTGTCGGGTGGTTTAAGAGTTTCTCCAGCCCCACCGCCAGAGAGTAAAAGGTCTTGCTCGTCCCTGCCATCCCCTTTACGATCACAAGAGGAGCCTTATCCGCAGGCTGCATGAGTGCTTCCTGCAGGAAATACTGTCCGGCATTCCTCGGGGTGATCCCATAGGGTGAACTCTTTCGGAACTCCAGTTTCCGGATCACGCCGCCAGCCACTCTGCCAAGATGGGTCTTTTTCGCCGACTGGTCTGCCCTCAGGATGACAAACTGGTTTTCCACAAGTCTGGGAACGCAGCTCTCCCCCTGCTCATTCAACACGTACACCTGATCCACAGGCACCCCTTTTTTCTTGAAGTCCTTAAACACTTCTTCCGGAACGTACAGCTCGCATCTGCCGCTGTACTGATTCTCATGTTCAAGCACCTGATCCGTCGTAAAGTCCTCTGCACAGATGCCGAGGATCTGCGCCTTGATCCTGAGCAGGAGGTCTTTCGTGACAAGGATCACCTGTTCCCCGCCGGACTGCGCCAGCCCGGCGCACACTCTCAGGATCCGGTTGTCCGCCGCTTCCTCCGACAGATCCTCCGGAAGTTTTACATTGACAAAATTTTTTTCAATCCGGAGCGTTCCCCCATTTTCCAGCCTGACGCCGTCTAACAGATTTCCTTTTAACCGCATCTGTTCCAGATAGCGGATCACTTTCCGGGCATTTGCCCCGATCTCTCCTTCCGCCTTCTTAAAATGATCCAGTTCCTCAAGCACGACCATGGGAAGGATGACAGAATTGTCCTCAAAGCTGTCGATCGCGTAAGGAGCCTGGAGAAGGATGTTTGTATCGACCACATAAATCTTTACCATATGGTTTCCTCTCAGTTTC
>DXEY01000015.1 GCA_019114745.1 Candidatus Mediterraneibacter colneyensis
GGCACCAAAGAAAACAACACCCCCGGCGCCGGACTGCACCGCGCGCCCCGGAAAAGAGGAGATTATGTTTGAAAAACGAAAGAGAAAATACAATTACAGGCGGAAGGGAAGCCGGCGTATAGCGGTGATTATAACAATCGCCGTCCTGGCCGCCGCTGTTCTGGCCGTGGCAGGAATCGCCTTTTACAGGTATACCCACCCCCTGAACCTGCGCAGCACAATTGTAGAGCACGAGCTGATGAAACCGTTCGACCCATGGGAAAATGTCAAAGATGTCTATTTCGGCAAAAAGGATGATGTAAAGATCCAATCCGAAACAAACGTGGAACAAATTGGAGATTATCCTGTTATTTATACATACCGCGGACATAAATATGATGTTACAGTCCGGGTACGGGACACCACGCCTCCGGCACTGAAGGTTCATCCATATACTACGGATCTGACAGAGGACATAAAACCGGAGTATTTCGTAGAACAGGCTGATGATGCCACAGAGGTTACACTCCGGTTTAAAGATGAGAAAATCCCGGATACAGAAGGTACGTTTGACGTTACAGTCATTGCCGAGGACAGCTCGGGCAACCGGACGGAAGAGACCGCAGTGCTGACACGGGTCAAAGACACCACAGCTCCCGTTCTTGAGGGAATCGGGGATGTAGAAGTGCTTCAGGGACAGACCTGCGACTTCAGCCAGAACGTCACCGTCAAGGATGATCTCGATCCTGCTCCGCAGTTCTCCGTCGATTCAGAGCAAGTTGACTTTACCGTACCGGGTACATATGAAGTCACTTACACCGTCAGGGACCGGTCCGGGAACGAGGACACAATTGTCCGAAAGGTTACAGTAAAAGCGGATCCGGATTACGAGCGCAAGATCGTTTACCTGACTTTTGACGACGGTCCCTCCGACAATACGGAGAAAGTGCTGGATATCCTGAAGGAATATAATGTAAAAGGTACTTTTTTTGTCACAGGGAATAACCAGAAAAAGAACGGCGTGCTCAAAAGGATCATCCAGGAAGGAAGCGCAATAGGCCTGCACACCTATACTCATGATTACGCAAAAGTCTACGCCTCGGAGGACGCCTATTTTAGCGATCTCCAGAAGATGTCAGATATGGTAAAGGAAGTAACCGGCACAGAATCCCATATCATCCGGTTCCCCGGAGGATCCAGCAATGTGGTCAGCGCCAAATATACGCCCGGACTGATGACAGTGCTGACAAAAAAAGTGCAGGAGAAAGGCTATCAGTATTTTGACTGGAACTGCGATTCAACAGATGCCAGCGGCAATAATGTACCCGTGGAAACTCTTATAAAGAACGCGACATCCAGCAACGCAAAACATATCAATATCCTGATGCACGATACAGATGCGAAAGACACTACCGTGGAAGCGCTTCCAAAGATCATCGAATACTATCGGGACAAAGGCTATGCTTTTGAGCCTTTGACAACAGATTCGCCGGCAGTTCACCACAAAGTAAATAATTGAGGATGCTGCCGGGAAACAGACCGTTCAAAACAGGGGCAGGCGTAACTTGCACAAGTCACGCCTGCCCCTGAAACCTGGTATAAGCCCGGAGTCCCCTGGCTTTTCACCCCTGTATTTCCAGAAGTTTTGCCTTTAATTCCTGTTCCATATTTCTCAGGCCTTCCTCCGCTTCCATGCGTTTCTGCCGGCCTTCTCTCTGGATATTCATCACTTCGTCCAGCGTGGAGATCAGAGACTCGTTGGTCGCCTTAAGCGTTTCCATATCGACAATGCCCCTCTCCGACTCTTTTGCCGTATCGACCGTCGCCATCTTCAGCTTTTCAGCATTCTTTCTGAGCAGTTCATTTGTCATATCCGTCACCTCACGCTGGGCTGCCGCAGCCTGTGCCGAATGTTCCACTCCCAGCGCCAGCACCATCTGGCTTTTCCAGAGCGGGATTGTATTGACGATCGTGGACTGAATCTTCTCCACCATCATCGTATCATTATTCTGCACGAGCCTGATCTGCGGCGCCGTCTGGATCGAGATCATCCTGGTCAGTTCAAGGTCATGGATCTTTTTCTCAAACCGGTTGCACATAGCGTCCAGGTCTTTCGCCGCCTGGGCGTCCTCCGGCAGTCCTGAGAGTTTCGCCTTATCGAGCAGCTCTTTGAGCCGGGTAGCTTTTACCTCTGCCAGCTTCTTTTTTCCTGCCAGGATATACATCGACAGTTCTTTAAAATAGGTCAGGTTCAATTCATACATTTTGTCAAGCAGGGCAGTGTCTTTCATAAGCTGCACCTGATGTCTCTCAAGCACTTTTACGATCTCATTGACATTTGTCTCTGCTTTTGCATATCTTGCCTTCATCGTCTCGATCTTATTAGAGGCTTTCCTGAAGATCCCCAGAAATCCTTTTTCTTCTTCCTGGTCAAATCCCTTCAACTCCTTCACCACGCCGCTTAAGAGTTCCCCTACTTCTCCCAGGTCTTTTGACTTCACATTTTCAAGCGCCGACTCGGAAAAGTCCGCCATCTTTTTCTGGGTTCCCGCTCCGTACTGTAGCACCATTGCAGAGTTTGTCAGGTCGATCTGCTGAGCAAACGCATCGACGGTGCGTCGCTCTTCTTCCGTCAGTATGCTCTCATCCAGTGCCGGCTCTTCTTTCTGCTCTGCCGGAGGGGTTTTCGCCTCCTGCGCCTGGAACGGATCCAGCGTCAGTGTAGGGGTTGTGCTTACATCCTGAAATTCATTGTTCATCTTGATCTCCTCCGTTCTTTATCTCTTCCCTGCTGTTTTCAGTCCATCCTCTGTCAGACCTTCCTGGGCAAGCATCGTATGCAGGACGGAAATGTCCGATGACACATCCCATGCCGTGTCCTGAAACAGGTCGTCCAGCAGTTTTTCAAACGCCGTATTCAGCGTATCTATCGTCTTTTCGATCTCCGATTTGGATGAAATGATATTCTCCCCCTGCACAGGCTGGGCATCAAGTTCTTCGTACGCCTCCAGAAGCTTGATCGTTGTCGGGAGATAATACTCCATCAGTTTTCGGATATCGTCAACGGATTCCGGGTGTTCCTCCACCCGGTCAAAGATCCGGTCCACCAGTGTCTCCATCCGCGATATTTTCGCAGATATTTCCTCGCCGGGTATTGCGTCGTTCGCCTCCCGGATCCTTCTTACATAATCATCCCCCGCTCTGAGCACGTTCTGTATCTCAGGTGACAGTCCGGAATATTCCTGGTTCTGCCGGGCGGCCGCCTTCTCCCTCTCGGCCTTCTCTCTCTTCATCCGTTCCATCAGGTCGGTGTACTGATGATATGCCGCGTCGCTCACCATCAGGCAGGTGCCCTGCTCATCCAGATGTCCCTGGCAGAACCAGCCTTTCTTTATCATTTTCTTCAGATCTTTCAGCACTGATTTTGCGGTACGCCCTGTCCTCTGGGCCAGTTCCCCGACATCGCAGTATTCCCTGTCCTTTAATATCTTCACATATCTGCGGAACCGCCCGACAACACATGCCATGTTCGTTCCCGCGAGTCCCATAAGCAGAAAAGCCAGCGCAAATATGCCGAATGTACCCGCGCCAAACCCCAGCACCAGATCCCATCCCGCCGCAGACGCGCCGAGCGTCAGCGCCACCAGGATGATGATCGAAACCGCAAGAAAAAAGTATCCCGTGACCGCAAGAAAGATACCTCCCACCTTCGTCGCAGTCCCCTTCAGATACAGGATCTGTTTTTCCTCCTTTTTCGCTTCACCATATGTCTGCCGGCCGCCATACGCCTGCTGTTCCCGGTACATCTGCTGTCCGCCGTAATTGCGCGACATCGGATTTTCGCGGTACCACCCTCCGTTTCTCATCCCCCGTGACACGGCGTCCGCCGCGCGTCCCACGGTATCGGATACCGCCTGATTCAGCCTGCTGAAATCCCGGTTATCTACCGCGTCCTGTATCGTCCTCCGGATCTCATCTCCGAACCGTTCCCAATCGTTATTTATCATGAAGCGCCTCCTTGAAAAAGCTTGACCTGATAATTCTTTTATATGATAATCAGTTTAGTCGCAACATATAGAAAAGTCAAGAAATGCCGTCTGAAAACGGATGTAAAATCATAGCAAGAGGAATGTAAAATGAAACCCGATATCCGCACACTAATCCAGTATGAAGACTCACAGGTCATCGTCTGCCGCAAGCCTGCCGGACTGGCAGTCCAGACCGCACGCATCGGCGCTGCCGATCTTGTAAGTCTTCTGAAAAATCACCTTGCCTCCGGCATGGATCGAAACACTTCCGGCAGGCCGCCTTACCTGGCTGTCATCCACCGCCTGGACCAGCCCGTGGAAGGTCTGCTCGTATTCGCCAGAACCCCTGCTGCCGCAAAAGACCTGAACCGCCAGCTCACCTCTTCCGGATTTGGGAAATATTACCGCGCCATCGTCACCGGGATCCCTTCGCCGTCTGAGGGCACACTGGAGGACTATCTGATAAAAGACGGGCGCACGAACACATCCCGCGTCTGCGGCGAACATACGCCCGGCGCGAAGCTGGCACGGCTCCATTACCAGGTGGAGCGGATCTGTGAAGATACGCATCCCGCCGCATCTCTGGTAAAGATCAGACTGGACACCGGACGTCACCACCAGATCCGCGTGCAGATGGCTCATCTCGGATGCCCCCTTGCAGGCGACAGAAAATACGGCGGGATGCCGGATGCCCCCGGAAGCCTTCCGGGCGGGACGGATCACAGCAGAAATTCAGAGCCGCTCCGTCTCTGTGCATACCGGCTTGAATTCAGACATCCCGGCAGCGGAAAACAGATGGTATTTGAACTGACAGATCCGTGGAAGTAAGGAAACGCCGCGGGATCATGGCTTTGCGATGATCCCGCGGCGTTTCTTATCAGCTTTCTCTATTTACTTTTCCCGTTCCTGTTCCGGTATTGAAATTCACCTACATCTCATCAACGATAACCGGCTCTTCCTCTTCCAGTGATTCCTCATACTTTGTAAGTATGGTGGACTGGATCCTTTCCCTTGTGCCGGAATTGATCGGATGCGCAATATCACGGTATTCGCCGTCAAGAGCTTTTTTACTCGGCATTGCAATAAATAAACCTTTTTCCCCATCTATCACTTTAATATCATGAACTACGAATTCATCGTCGATCGTGATAGAAACAACTGCCTTCAATTTCCCCTCTTTCGCAACTTTGCGAACACGTACATCTGTGATCTGCATATCTCCAGGTCTCCTTTCTCTCATGCATTACAAGCGGGGCCTGTCAGCCAAATATACGTCAAGTGTTAAAATCATTTACGGCCCTGCAGCCCTTTCGTCTAAACAGGGTCATAATGCATATCGTTCATTCTTTTCAACTACAACTTTCACACCATTTTCTCCGACGTGCCTTGTGTTCGCCCTGATCGTATCACGGCTCTCGACGATGCAGTTTTCAATGTAAGTATTATCCCCAAGGTATACATCATTCAGAATAATGGAATTCTTGATCACACAATTATTTCCGACAAATACTTTCTTAAAGATAACGGAATTTTCTATTGTACCATTGATGATGCTTCCGCTCCCGACAAGGCTGTTCTTCACGACCGCCCCGGGGTTGTACTTTGCCGGCGGCTGGTCGCTCACCTTTGAAAATACGCTGGGAAGTTCTTTAAAAAAGTAATTTCGTACTTCAGGCTTCAGGAAATCCATATTCGTCTGATAATACGCGTCTACTGTAGAGATGTTACTCCAGTAGCTGTTTATTTTATAACCGTATATCTTTTTCAGATTCTTATAGCGAATCAGGATATCGGTCACAAAATCATGTCTCTCTTCCTCCGCACAGTGCTCTACCAGATCGATGAGCTGCCTCCGGCGGATCACATAGATCCCGGTGGACACCGTCTGGGAATGAGCTACCATAGGTTTCTCTTCAAATTCCTCGATCCGGCACGCCTCATTCATGCGGATCGTCCCAAACCTCGTAGCATCCTCATTCGGGCCGAGTTCTTTGCAGACGACTGTAATATCTGCCTTTTTGGCAATGTGGTATTCCAGGACTTTATTATAGTCGAGCTTGTACACCGCGTCTCCCGAAGTGATGATCACATACGGTTCGTGGCACTTTCTCAGGAAATCCAGGTTCTGGTAGATGGCGTCCGCCGTTCCCCTGTACCAGTATCCGTTGTCCGCTGTGATCGTGGGAGTGAACACATACAGCCCTCCCTGTTTTCTGCCAAAATCCCACCATTTTGAAGAATTGAGATGTTCATTCAGCGACCTTGCATTATATTGGGTCAGCACTGCGACTTTCTGAATATGAGAATTTGTCATATTGCTGAGTGCAAAATCAATCGCCCGATAACTGCCTGCGACCGGCATAGCCGCCACAGCCCGCTTCGATGTCAGTTCATGCATCTTCCTGCTGTTACCGCCTGCCAGTATAATTCCAACCGCTCTCATATCCTGTCACCTGCCTTTATCAATGTCTCGCCGCTCTCAAGCACACCGTTTACATAATCTTCCGCGGAGGTCACTCCGCTGACTGCGGTGTTCTTGCCAATCTGAACGCCGGACGGGATCACGGAATTTTCTCCGATGGTAGCCAGTCCGCCGCTGTAGATATTCGGTTTCGACTTATTCGGCACCTCGCTGCCGATGCCGATCACCGCATTGTCGCCGATCACGGTATCTTCTGCAATGATCGCTTTTTCAATCACACAGTTCTCACCGATCGTCACTCCCTGCATGATAATGGAATCGCGGACCACACTGCCCTTTCCAACCGTCACGCTGCCTCCCAGGACGCAGCTGTGAACTTCCCCGTAGATCTCAGAGCCATTGCTGATGATACAACGGTCTACCACGCCCTGCTCCGCGATATACTGAGGTGGGATATTCGCGCTGTTTGTGTAGATCTTCCAGAACTCCTCGTACAGATTAAATTCCGGGATAATGTCGATCAGCTCCATATTGGCTTCCCAGTATGAACTCAATGTCCCGACATCTTTCCAGTAGCCGTTATACTCATAAGCAAACAGCCTGTCTCCTTTTTCATGGCAGTAAGGGATGATATGTTTTCCGAAATCGCAGTTCGGCTGGTCTTTCAGCCTGATCAGCGCCTCCTTGAGGACCGGCCAGCTGAAAATGTAAATTCCCATGGATGCGAGATTACTGCTCGGTTTTTCCGGCTTTTCCTCAAACTCTTTGATCCGGCTCTCTCCGTCTGTGACTACGATCCCGAACCGGCTTGCCTCCTCAATGGGAACCGGCATCGCCGCGATCGTCACGTCAGCTTTATTTGCCTTGTGGAAATCCAGCATCACTTCATAATCCATCTTGTAGATATGGTCTCCGGAAAGGATCAGTACATAATCCGGATTGTATGTTTCCATATAGTTCAAATTCTGATAGATCGCATTCGCAGTCCCTGTGTACCACTCACTGTTTGAACTTTTTTCATAAGGAGGTAAGATGGATACACCCCCTACGTTGCGGTCCAGATCCCACGGAATACCGATACCAATATGAGTATTCAAACGCAGCGGCTGATACTGAGTCAGCACGCCGACTGTATCGATCCCTGAATTGATACAGTTGCTCAGAGGAAAGTCGATGATCCGGTATTTTCCTCCAAAAGCCACCGCAGGTTTTGCAACTTTCGATGTCAGAACCCCAAGCCGACTGCCCTGTCCGCCCGCCAGCAGCATGGCAATCATTTCCTTTTTGTACATTGCGTCACCTCATTTCTGGTTATATGCGTCTATTATACCATATATTTGTATTTTTAGAATAATTATTTACAATTTTATCCTAATTTTTTTTGACTTTTTATTAATTTCGCACAAAAAGAACTGCTTTTAATTTTTTCTATATATAGTATAATATAGTAGACTGAGATATTTTATGACTGTAAAAATAAAAAAGAGAAGAGGAATTTCCATGTATAAAATCGATTTTAATAAACCGATCCACATCCATTTCATCGGGATCGGGGGCATCAGCATGAGCGGGCTCGCCGAGATCCTGCTTGAGGAAGGCTTCACCGTATCGGGATCAGACTCCAAAGAGTCGCCGCTGACGAAGAAGCTTGAATCCCAGGGCGCTGTGATCGCATACGGACAGAAGGCGGAGAATATCACGTCAGATATCAACTGTGTCGTATACACGGCGGCGATCAACCGCAACAACCCTGAACTGATCGAGGCTGTCGCACAGAAGATCCCCATGCTGACACGGGCGGAACTTCTGGGACAGCTTATGAAGAATTATGACACCCCTATCGCGGTGTCCGGGACACATGGCAAGACGACGACAACTTCCATGATCTCCCACATCCTTCTGGAAGGGAATCTGGATCCCACGATCTCTGTAGGAGGAATCCTAAAAGCCATCGGCGGCAATATCCGTGTCGGCGGATCAGAGACATTTATCACGGAGGCGTGCGAATATACCAACAGTTTCCTCCACTTCTTCCCGAAGATCAGCGTGATCCTCAACATCGAAGAGGATCATCTGGACTTCTTCAAAGACCTGGAGGACATCCGGCATTCCTTCCATCAGTTTGCCGGGCTTCTTCCGGAGGACGGCACGCTGGTCATCAACGGAGAGATCACAGACTATCCCGAAATCTACCGCGGTCTTTCCTGTAATGTGATCACCTACGGTCCTTCACCGGAATTTGACTACAGCGCGCGCAATGTGAGCTACGACGAGAACGGGCATGTCTCCTTCGACCTTTACAGGCACGGCGAATATGCGGACCGCATCCCGCTCTCTGTAACCGGAGACCACAATGTATCCAACGCGCTCTCTGCCATCGCTGTTGCAGAGCTGCTCGGCATCCCCATGGATGTGATCAAAAAAGGGCTTCTCTCCTTCACCGGGACAGACCGCCGCTTTGAATACAAAGGCGAGTTTAACGGCGTCACCGTCGTAGACGATTACGCCCATCATCCGACGGAGATCACCGCCACATTGAAAGCGGCACAGCACTCTCCGCACAATAAAGTATGGTGCGTATTCCAGCCCCATACTTATACCCGCACGAAAGCGTTTTTCCACGAGTTCGCAGAAGCGCTCTCCCACGCGGATCATCTTGTTCTCGCCGATATTTACGCAGCCCGCGAGACTGACACTCTGGGGATCTCTTCGGCAGACCTGGCAGAAGAGGTGGCGAAGCTCGGGACGGACTCCCATTATTTCCCGTCGTTCGCGGAGATAGAAGCATTCTTAAAAGAGAACTGCCGGGCCGGCGATCTGCTGATCACGATGGGCGCCGGGGATATCGTTACAGTAGGCGAGGATCTGCTCAGCCAGGGCGAAATCTGAGAGCACGGGAACCCTCTGTTTATGGACGCGCCGGGAGTTATCCACAGGTTCTGCACATAGTTATCTACAAAAAAGAGGGATTTACCCACCAAAAAATTCTTTTGTACCCGTCAATAAAATGATATATTAGTGTAGAAAGGAAAGCGGATGCAGCCAGTCCGCTTTCTATTTTACACTTTATACGGGTGTATTCAGATGTTATATAAGAAAGTAGGACAAAATAATCATGAAAACATTGACTTTGAAAAACAAATTCCAGACAAACGCAACGCTGCTTCCAAATGATTTTATTGACAACTATATGATCGATGCGAACGGAGAATTTGTGAAGGTCTACCTCTTCCTTTTACGGCATCTGGACGATCCCTGCTCATCTATCACGATTTCTACCATTGCGGACTGTCTCAACAACACTGAAAACGATATTCTGCGCGCTTTCCGCTATTGGGAAAAGGCAGGGCTTCTGCGCGTTGAGCGCGACGAAAGCGGACGGATCACATGCCTTGAGCTTCAGAAAGCTGCCATGCTGAGCAAATCCTCCCCGAAACCGTTTGACACGGAAAACTCCGAAAAGCGGAAACCGGAAAGAGAGGACATGCGCCCACAGCCCGCACCGCTGTCTGATACCGCGGCGCCCAAAGCTGTCCCGATCGACGGATTCCGCGCCCAGAAGGAGATCAAATCCCTCCTCTTTATCGCAGAACAATATCTTGGAAAGACATTAACCCGCACAGAAATGGAGACAATTACCTATTTTTATGATACACTGCATATGTCGGCAGATCTGATCGAGTATCTGCTGGAATCCTGTGTGGAAAACGGGCATAAGAGTATGCATTACATACAGAAGGTTGCCTTTTCGTGGCACGAGGATGGAATTGAGACTGTCGCCCAGGCGAAAGAAGAGTCCATGCTCTACAGCCGGAGCTGTTACACTGTATTAAATGCATTCGGCATTAAGAACCGCGGACCGGCATCTGCAGAACTTGATTATATCAAAAAGTGGACCGAAGAGTACGGGTTTTCTTCCGATATCATTGAAGAAGCGTGCAGGCGTACGATCATGGCGACGCACCAGCCCAGCTTCGAGTATGCCGACTCGATCCTGACCAGATGGCACGACAGGAATATCCGCCATCTGAAAGATATTACCTGTCTCGATGAGGAACACCAGAAAGAACGCACTTCGGGCCGGAGACAGGCAAAGCCGGCGGCAGCCGCAAAAAATCTGAACAATTTCGAGCGGCGCAGCTACGATATGGAATCTCTTGAAGAGAAGTTATTAAACAGTAATTAAAGGAGTACATCCATGGCACTCAAGAATTCACAATACTATGCGATCATGCGGGAATATGAACAGATCAGGCTGAAGAACCACGATAAACTGACAGCCCGCTATGAAGAGGTCTATCAGAAACTGCCCGAGTTCAAGTCCCTGGATGAATCCATCTCTATCCTTTCCGTACAGTACGGGAAGAAACTTTTAAACGGCGATGAGAAGGCGCTTTCCTCGCTGAAGGAGGAACTTGACATCCTCCGCAGCAGTAAAAAGAACCTGCTTCTCTCCGCCGGTTATCCGGAAGACTATCTCGAACCCATCTACAACTGTCCCGACTGTAAGGACACCGGATATACAGGAAACGTGAAGTGCCACTGCTTTAAAAAAGCAGTGATCCGCCTGCTGTACGAACAGTCAAACATGAAAGAATTTCCGACAGAGGCTTCTTTTGAGCACTTCAGTCTTGATTTTTACTCCAGTTCACAGTATGATAAAACAACTGGGCGCTCTGCCCGGGCAATGATGGAGGACACACTGAAAATCTGCCGCAGGTTCATCGATACATTCGGACAGGACTTCCAGAATCTGTTCTTTTACGGAAGTGTCGGGGTGGGGAAAACATTCCTGTCCACCTGTATCGCCCGTGAGATCATGAACCGCGAGTTTTCCGTGGTCTATTTTTCTGCGCCCCAGCTTTTCAATATTCTTGCTCAGACAAAATTTGACAAAGACAATGCTGATGCCAGAAGTATGGCTGAGTACATTTACAACTGCGATCTCCTGATCATCGACGATCTGGGCAGCGAGTATACAAACGCCTTTATTGCAGCACAGTTTTTTACCTGCATAAATGAAAGGCTTATCCACAGGAAATCAACGATCATCTCAACAAACCTGTCCCTGGAATCCATCGCCGATCTCTACACAGAGCGCGCATTTTCACGGATCACCAGCAGCTATGCATTGTTGAAGATCATCGGTGATGATATACGTATCAAGAAAAAGTTAGAACACAGGGAGGAACATTGATGCTACGCCGAACAGAACGAATCTTAGAAAACATCCCGGTAGGCAGCCTTGGGCTTATCGCGCTGACCGGATGTGAGGAACTCGGGAAAAAAGTGGACGACTATCTCGTAAAATGGCGCCATGAAAGCGCTCATGAATACCGGGACGACGCCGCATTCGCCGGATATGAAAAGGATACCTATATGATCCATGCGGATGTGCCGCGTTTTGGTTCCGGCGAGGCGAAAGGTATCATCAAAGAATCCGTGCGCGGCAGGGATCTGTATCTGATGGTTGACGTATGTAACTACAGCGTTACGTATTCACTGACCGGGAAAACCAACCACATGTCGCCGGACGACCATTTTCAGAACCTGAAGAGGATCATTGCCGCTGTCGGGGGAAAAGGACGGCGCATCAATGTCATTATGCCTTTCCTTTACGAGAGCCGTCAGCACAAGAGGAACTCCCGTGAGTCTCTCGACTGCGCCCTCGCCCTTCAGGAACTTGTCCGGATGGGCGTAGAAAATATCATTACTTTCGATGCGCATGACCCCCGTGTCCAGAATGCGATCCCGCTGAACGGATTTGAGACGGTATCTCCCACATACCAGTTTATCAAGGGGCTTCTGCGTACAGTAAAAGACCTTCAGATCGACAGTGAACATATGATGGCGATCAGCCCGGATGAAGGCGGCACAAACCGCGCGATCTACCTTGCCAATGTACTCGGTCTGGATATGGGAATGTTCTATAAACGCCGCGATTATACGCGGATCGAAAACGGCCGCAATCCGATCGTGGCACATGAATTTCTCGGAAGTTCCGTGGAGGGCAAAGACGTTATCATCATCGACGATATGATTTCCTCCGGAGACAGCATCATTGATGTAGCTACAGAATTAAAGCGCAGAAAAGCAAACAGGATCTACGCGGCAGCTACATTCGGACTGTTTACAAACGGATTGGAAAAGTTCGACAAAGCTTATAACGAGGGCATCCTCTCCGGTATTCTGACCACCAACCTGATCTATCAGACGCCGGAACTGCTTTCCAAACCTTATTATATCAACTGTGATATGAGCAAATATATTGCTCTCATCATCGACACGCTGAATCACGACGGATCCATCAGCTCGATCCTGACCCCGAGCGAAAGGATTCAGAATGTCCTGCGCAAATACAAAAACGGAGAGCCGGTATAACCAGCTCTCCTTCACTATATGTATGAATATGAAAACACGTTACCTTACCGAAACTGCTTTTACAATACTGATGCTGGGAGCCGCAACGGCAGCCGCCTTTGCATTCTTCTATTTTGGGAACAAAAATGTAGCCAATATCACTATCATCTATACACTGGCGCTCATTCTGACCGCTCTGTATACATCCGGTTACATTTTCGGAATTGTTTCATCCCTGTTCTGCGTGATCGCAGTAAACTATTTTTTCTCTTATCCGTATTTCAGAGTCAATTTTTATCTGGACGGATATCCGGTCACGTTTATCGGGATGCTGGCGATCTCACTGATCACCAGCACGACAACTACCGCCCTGAAACGGCAGCGGCAGGCTATCGCCGAACGGGAAAAGGCTCTTACAGAAGCCGACAGGGAAAAGCTGAGGGCAAATCTCCTGCGCGCCGTCTCCCACGACCTGAGAACTCCGCTGACAGGCATCATCGGATCTTCCTCGTCTTATCTGGAAAATTATCCCGAACTTTCTGAGGAAGAGCGCACGGAGCTTGTCGCCAATATAAAAGAGGACTCCCAGTGGCTCCTGAATATGGTGGAAAACCTTCTCACAGTCACCCGCATCAATAATAATTCGGAAAACCAGGTGAAAAAGTCTCCCGAGATCGTAGAGGAGGTCGTATCCGAAGCTATTCTTCGCCTTCGCAAGCGCCTGCCGGATATCCGGATCCGGGTCAGCATGCCCAATAATTTTCTTATGTTGTCCATGGATCCTACACTGATCGAACAAGTGCTTATCAACCTGCTTGAAAATGCATTCGTACATTCCGGAAGCAGGGAGCCCATTGATCTGGTCATTGAGGACGCGCCGGACTTCATATCATTTAAAGTACGGGATTACGGGCGGGGGATTGATGAAAAACAGCTTCCGTATATCTTTGAGGGCCAGCAGAGGACAGCAGAGAGCACGGACAGCCACAAAGGGATCGGCATAGGGCTTTCCATATGCAAAACGATCATTCAGGCACACGACGGCACGATCACAGCCTCCAACCACCCAAATGGAGCAGATTTTACGTTTACACTTCCAAAAGAAAAGGAGGATCAAGACAATGTCTAAATGCACCGTCCTGATCATTGAAGATGAAAAGAATATACAGACTTTCATGGGGAAAATACTCAAGCGTCATGATTACCGCGTGCTTTATGCCGATACAGGCGCGCAGGGGCTTGAGCTGCTCCGCTCGCAGTGTCCCGATATCATCCTTCTTGATCTGGGACTCCCTGATATGGACGGAGACGATATCATACGCGAAGCACGGACATGGACCAGCACGCCGATTATCGTGATCTCTGCCAGAACTGCCGAAAAGGAGAAGGTACTGGCGCTGGATCTGGGTGCTGACGACTATATCACCAAGCCTTTCGGCACATCAGAACTGCTCGCACGCATACGCGCGTCTCTGCGCCACAGCAACCGTCTGAGAACGAACGACACGCTCTATCTGCGCCCGTACCGTCATGACGGCATGGTACTGGACTTTTCAAAGAGACTGCTGAAAGTAAACGGAGCTGTGATCCACCTGACGCCCATTGAATATAAGATTGTGGCTTACCTGGCGCAGAACTCCGGAAAAGTCATCACATACGCGTCCATCCTGTCAAATGTATGGGGTCCCTACGCAGATGATGACAACAAAATACTCCGGGTAAATATGGCGAATATACGCCGGAAGATCGAGGATGATCCGGCACAGCCGAAATATATTTTCACGGAAGTGGGCGTGGGATACCGGATGGCAGAGGATGAAGAAGAGGCAGAAGTTTGAAACTTCTGCCTCTTCTATTTATTACTCTTCTGTATTAAGAACCGTTTCTTCTGCTGCATCTTCAGCCGGAGTCTCTGTTTCCTCTGTTTCAGGCTCCATGTCCAGATCCAGTTCCAGTTCATCGTCCAGATTCAGTTCCTGCTCCATATGGATATCTGTATTGAGCGCTACATCACGGTATTTCTTCATACCCGTACCTGCCGGGATATGTTTACCGATGATGACATTCTCCTTCAGACCGGACAGATGGTCTATTTTACCCTTGATCGCCGCCTCTGTCAGAACTTTGGTCGTCTCCTGGAAGGATGCTGCTGACAGGAAGGAATCGGTTGCAAGGGACGCTTTCGTGATACCGAGCATGATCTGCTCGCCCACTGCCGGCGTTTTGCCCTCTGCCTCAAGCTGGCTGTTTACATCTTCAAACTCAAGTACATCTACCATTGTACCCGGAAGAAATTCGGAATCACCCTTTTCCTCTATGCGGACTTTCTTGAGCATCTGGCGTACAATGACCTCGATATGCTTGTCATTGATATCAACACCCTGCAGACGATATACTCTCTGCACCTCGCGGAGCATGTAGTCCTGAGCTGCGCGGAGTCCTTTGATCTTCAGGATATCGTGCGGGTTTACGCTACCTTCTGTGAGCTCGTCGCCCGCCTCGAGGATATCGCCGTCCTGGATCTTGATACGTGATCCGTACGGGATAAGGTACGCTTTGGATTCGCCGGTCTGATCGTTTGTAACGATGACTTCGCGTTTCTTCTTCGTATCGCTGATGGTTGCCTTTCCGGCAAACTCTGTGATGATCGCAAGTCCTTTCGGCTTTCTCGCCTCAAAGAGCTCCTCCACACGGGGAAGACCCTGTGTGATATCGTCTCCGGCGACACCGCCGGCATGGAAGGTACGCATCGTAAGCTGTGTACCAGGCTCACCGATAGACTGTGCTGCTACGATACCAACTGCCTCGCCGACCTGTACAACTTCTCCTGTCGCCATGTTTGCGCCGTAGCACTTTGCACATACGCCGTCTTTGCAGCGGCAGGTAAGGATCGTGCGGATCTTCACTTTCTTCAGCGGTTCGCCGTTTTCGTCCACGCCCTTCTTCATTACGCGTTCTGCGCGGCGCGGTGTGATCATATGATTTGCCTTTACGAGTACATTACCTTCTTTATCTTTGATGTCCTCGCAGGAGAAACGTCCTGTGATACGATCCTGCAGGCTCTCGATCTCCTCATTGCCGTCCGTAAATGCGTGTACATACATTCCCGGAATTTCCTCGCCCGGCTCTACGCAGTCTGTATCGTGGATGATCAGCTGCTGGGATACATCTACCAGACGTCTTGTCAGATAACCGGAATCGGCTGTACGCAGCGCCGTATCGGAAAGACCTTTACGTGCACCATGTGCGGACATGAAGTACTCCAGTACGTCCAGACCTTCACGGAAGTTGGACTTGATCGGCAGCTCGATCGTACGTCCCATTGTATCGGCCATAAGTCCACGCATACCGGCAAGCTGCTTGATCTGCTTGTCAGAACCACGGGCTCCGGAATCAGCCATCATGAAGATGTTGTTGTATTTATCCAGACCGGAAAGGAGGGCGTCGGTCAGCATATCATCGGTCGCCTTCCATGTCTCTACGACTTCTTTATAGCGCTCTTCCTCTGTGATCAGACCACGCTTATAGTTCTTAGTGATCCGGTCTACCGTGTTCTGCGCTTTCTCGATCAGTTCCGGTTTCTGCGGCGGAACGGTCATATCGGAAATGGATACTGTCATAGCCGCTCTTGTAGAGAACTTGTATCCGATGGATTTCACATCGTCAAGCACTTCTGCAGTCTGAGTAGCGCCGTGTGTATTGATAACTTTTTCAAGGATCTGTTTTAACTGTTTCTTTCCTACATGGAAATCAATTTCCATCAGGAGCTCATTGCCCGGCACATCGCGGTCAACAAATCCAAGATCCTGAGGAATGATCTCGTTGAACAGCAGACGTCCAAGCGTAGCGTCGATCGTTCCTGTCTTTACAGTTCCGTCAGCAAGCGTTTTTGACACGCGCACTCTGATCTGAGAATGGAGTGTGATATATCCGTTCTCATAGGCGAGGATCGCCTCACTCACGCTGCGGAAGAACTTGCCTTCTCCTTTGGCTCCCGGGCGGAGCTGGGTCAGGTAATAGATACCGAGCACCATATCCTGTGAAGGAACAGCCACCGGGCCTCCATCGGAAGGTTTCAGCAGGTTGTTCGGTGACAGCAGGAGGAAACGGCATTCTGCCTGAGCCTCTACTGACAGTGGTACATGGACAGCCATCTGGTCGCCGTCGAAGTCGGCGTTGTAAGCCGTACATACGAGCGGATGAAGCTTGATTGCCTTACCTTCCACAAGGATCGGCTCAAATGCCTGGATACCGAGTCTGTGCAGTGTGGGGGCGCGGTTCAGCATAACCGGATGCTCTTTGATCACTTCTTCGAGCACATCCCAGACTTCAGGCTGCAGTCTCTCTACCATCTTCTTCGCATTTTTTATATTGTGGGCTGTACCGTTTGCCACAAGCTCTTTCATTACGAACGGTTTGAACAGCTCGATCGCCATCTCTTTCGGAAGACCGCACTGATAGATCTTCAGCTCCGGTCCTACAACGATAACGGAACGTCCGGAGTAATCGACACGTTTTCCGAGCAGGTTCTGGCGGAAACGTCCGGATTTACCTTTGAGCATGTCGGACAGAGACTTCAGCGCTCTGTTGCCCGGGCCTGTGACCGGACGGCCGCGGCGGCCGTTGTCAATGAGAGCGTCTACCGCTTCCTGGAGCATACGCTTCTCGTTGCGCACGATAATGTCCGGTGCGCCCAGTTCCAGCAGTCTCTTCAGGCGGTTGTTTCTGTTGATGATCCTTCTGTACAGATCGTTCAGGTCAGACGTAGCGAAACGTCCGCCGTCGAGCTGTACCATCGGGCGCAGATCCGGCGGGATAACAGGGATCGCAGACAGTATCATCCACTCCGGGCGGTTGCCTGACTCAAGGAATGCCTCAACAACTTCGAGACGTTTCACGATCCTTGCGCGCTTCTGCCCTGTAGCGTTCTCCAGTGCTTTCTGAAGCTCGTCACATTCTTTGTCCAGATCGATCTTTTCCAGGAGTTCCTTGATCGCTTCGGCTCCCATGCCTACGCGGAACGCGCTGCCGCCCCATTTCTCCTTCTGCTCCTGATACTCAGCCTCAGAAAGGATCTGCTTCTCCTGCAGGTCTGTCTCCCCTTTGTCAAGTACGATATAGGATGCAAAATAAAGTACACGCTCCAGCGTACGCGGGGAGATATCAAGGATCAGTCCCATACGGCTCGGAATCCCTTTGAAGTACCAGATGTGGGATACCGGAGCCGCAAGGGCGATGTGCCCCATACGCTCACGGCGCACGCTCGCCTTTGTAACTTCAACGCCGCATCGGTCGCACACAACGCCTTTGTAGCGTATCTTTTTATATTTACCGCAGTGACACTCCCAGTCTTTGCTCGGTCCGAAGATCCTCTCACAGAAGAGTCCGTCCTTTTCCGGTTTCAGCGTTCTGTAATTGATCGTCTCCGGTTTTGTTACCTCGCCTCTGGACCACTCCAGAATCTTTTCCGGTGAAGCCAGCCCGATTCTGATCGCATCAAATTTTAACGGTTGATATTGTTGTTCATTATTATTTGGCATAGATATGGCTCCTCCCATTAGTTTTCATCGTCACCGGAATACTCGTCAAAGTCGATATCGTCATAGCTGTCATCTTCCGGCTCTTCCGGTTCAACGTTCTCCAGTTCTCCGTCTACAAACTCCTGCTCTGTATAGCCGTGATCCCCAAAGGACTCGTTCTCATCGCGGTATTTTCTGTCGCCCTCGATGATGTGGCGCAGGTCTGTCTCGCCGTAGTCCACGTTCTCCATGATCTCGACCTCTGTATTGTCGTCGCGCAGTACGCGGACATCCAGCGCCAGTGACTGGAGCTCTTTTAAGAGCACCTTGAAGGACTCCGGGATTCCCGGTTCCGGTATATTCTCGCCTTTGATGATCGCCTCATAAGTCTTGACACGTCCGACAACGTCGTCCGATTTCACTGTCAGGATCTCCTGAAGTGTGTAAGATGCGCCGTACGCCTCGAGCGCCCACACCTCCATCTCACCGAAACGCTGTCCGCCGAACTGTGCTTTACCGCCCAGCGGCTGCTGTGTAACGAGTGAGTACGGGCCGGTAGAACGCGCATGGATCTTATCGTCAACAAGGTGATGCAGTTTCAGGTAATGCATATGTCCGATCGTAACCGGGCTGTCGAAGAACTCTCCGGTACGTCCGTCTCTTAAGCGGACTTTACCGTCTCTTGAGAGCGGCACGCCCTTCCACAGTTTCCTGTGCTCTCTGTTGTCAGAGAGGTACTGGAGTACTTCCGGAAGCAGCTCCTCGCCGTGTTTCTTCTCGAACTCATCCCATTCCAGGTTGACATAATCATTCGCCAGGTCAAGAGTATCCATGATATCCACCTCGTTGGCACCGTCAAATACCGGAGTGGAAATGTTGAAGCCCAGCGCCTTTGCCGCAAGGCTCAGATGGATCTCCAGTACCTGTCCGATATTCATACGTGACGGCACGCCCAGCGGGTTAAGCACGATATCCAGCGGACGCCCGTTCGGAAGGAACGGCATATCTTCCACCGGAAGCACACGGGAAACGACACCCTTGTTACCATGACGGCCTGCCATTTTATCTCCGACTGAGATTTTTCTCTTCTGTGCGATATAAATGCGGACTGCCTGGTTCACTCCCGGAGACAGCTCATCGCCGTTCTCTCTCGTGAACACTTTTGCATCTACGACAATACCGTACTCGCCGTGAGGAACTTTCAGGGAAGTATCCCTTACCTCGCGGGCTTTTTCACCGAAGATCGCGCGGAGGAGCCGCTCCTCTGCTGTCAGCTCTGTCTCTCCCTTCGGAGTTACCTTTCCGACAAGGATATCGCCGGCGCGGACTTCCGCACCAATGCGGATGATACCTCTCTCATCCAGATCTTTGAGTGCGTCGTCGCCGACACCCGGAATATCTCTCGTGATCTCCTCAGGTCCGAGCTTTGTATCTCTTGCCTCTGCCTCATACTCTTCGATGTGGACAGAGGTGTAAACATCATCCTGTACCAGTCTCTCACTTAAGAGAACGGCATCCTCGTAGTTGTAACCTTCCCATGTCATGAAGCCGATCAGCGGGTTCTTACCAAGCGCCATCTCGCCGCCTGATGTGGACGGACCGTCTGCGATGACCTGTCCCTTTTCTACTACGTCTCCCTTATTGACGATCGGTCTCTGGTTATAACAGTTGCTCTGGTTACTTCTCTGGAACTTCGTCAGCTTATATGCTTTCTTTGTTCCGTCCTCGTGACGGATCACGATCTCAGTAGATGTGGAGCTTTCTACTGTACCCGCCTCTTCTGCAACGATACACACGCCTGAGTCTACTGCGGCTTTTACTTCCATTCCGGTACCTACTACCGGCGCCTCTGTTGTGAGCAGCGGCACTGCCTGACGCTGCATGTTGGATCCCATGAGGGCACGGTTGGCATCGTCGTTCTGCAGGAACGGGATGAGCGCTGTAGCCACAGAGAATACCATCTTCGGCGACACGTCCATGTAGTCGAATTTATTTCTCTCATATTCCTGTGTCTCTTCACGGTAACGACCGGATACATTTTTATGGACAAAGTGTCCTTCCGCATCCAGCGGCGTATTCGCCTGAGCCACATGGTAGTTATCTTCTTCATCTGCCGTCATATAGACCACTTCGTCCGTTACGCGCGGATTCTGCGGATCTGTTTTATCGACTTTGCGGTACGGCGCCTCGATGAAGCCGTACTGGTTGATCCTCGCATAGCATGCAAGGGAGTTGATCAGACCGATGTTCGGACCCTCGGGAGTCTCGATCGGACACATTCTTCCATAATGGGAATAGTGTACGTCGCGGACCTCGAATCCTGCACGGTCTCTGGAAAGTCCTCCGGGGCCCAGTGCGGACAGACGTCTCTTGTGGGTCAGCTCGCCCAGCGGGTTGTTCTGATCCATGAACTGTGAGAGCTGTGATGATCCGAAAAATTCTTTCACAGCCGCCGTCACCGGTTTAATGTTGATCAGTGACTGAGGCGAAATTCCTTCCTGATCCTGAGTCGTCATACGCTCGCGTACAACTCTTTCCAGTCTGGACAGACCGATCCTGTACTGGTTCTGGAGCAGTTCTCCTACGGCACGTATACGGCGGTTGCCCAGGTGGTCGATATCGTCATCGTTTCCGATGCCGTACTCCAGATGGATGTTATAATTAATAGAAGCAAGGATATCCTCTTTTGTGATATGCTTCGGGATCAGATCGTGGATATCACGTCTGATCATGCTCTTCATCTCATCGATATCACCGGCAGATTCCTGGATAATACCTGCCAGTACCGGGTAAAATACCTGCTCTGTCACCCCGACCTCTTTCGGGTCAATGCCTGTGACAGCCTGCAGATCAACCATCATGTTGGAAAGGATCTTGATATTTCTCGAAGCGTCTTCTCCTTCTACCCAGAGGTACGGAGCTGCCGAGTTCTGGATCGCATCTGCGATCTCACGGGTAAGCTTTGTCCCCTTCTCAGCCACGACCTCCCCTGTCAGCGGGCTGACTACGTCTTCTGCCAGGATCCGTCCGTTTACACGGTTCCTGAGCATCAGTTTCTTATTGAATTTATAGCGTCCTACTTTCGCAAGATCATACCGTCTCGGATCAAAGAACATACTGTTGATCAGGCTCTCCGCGCTGTCCACAGCAAGCGGCTCACCCGGACGGATCTTTTTATACAGCTCTAACAGACCCTCCTGATAGTTTTCAGCAGTGTCCTTTCCAAAGCTTGCAATGATCTTCGGCTCCTCGCCGAACAGATCAACGATCTCAGCGTTCGTACCGATTCCAAGCGCACGGATCAGAACAGTGATCGGCACCTTTCTCGTACGGTCTACACGCACATAAAAAACGTCATTGGAGTCAGTTTCATACTCAAGCCACGCACCTCTGTTCGGGATGACAGTCGCCGAATAGAGTTTTTTACCAAGTTTATCATGTGCAATTCCGTAATAGATACCCGGGGAACGCACGAGCTGGCTGACGATGACACGCTCTGCCCCGTTGATGACGAAAGTACCAGTCCTGGTCATCAGCGGGAGATCTCCCATGAAGATCTCATGCTCATTGATCTCATCAGTCTCTTTGTTGTGGAGCCTTACCCTTACTTTCAAGGGTGCCGCATAAGTCGCGTCGCGCTCTTTGCACTCGTCGATCGTGTATTTTACATCATCTTCACAGAGTGTAAAATCCACAAACTCCAGGCTTAAGTGACCGCTGTAATCCGCGATCGGAGAGATATCATCAAACACCTCTTTGAGACCTTCATCCAGAAACCACTGATAGGAATCCTTCTGAACCTCAATGAGATTTGGCATCTCCAGTACTTCCTTCTGCCTGGAATAGCTCATGCGGAAGCTGTTTCCGGTTTTAATGGGACGGATCCTGTTTTTCTCCATTGAC
>DXEY01000140.1 GCA_019114745.1 Candidatus Mediterraneibacter colneyensis
CCACGATCTCAAATCCTTCTGCTCCAAACATCTGTCTGAAAGCGAGACGTCCGATACGTCCAAATCCATTAATCGCTACTTTTACTGCCATGATTAATTCCTCCTAAAAGTTTAAAAAATATTTGACTGTATAGCAGTCATGACAATGAATCCTTGCAAACTCAAGATTGTTAAGGATTCATCAACTAGAAATATTGTACTAAAATGAAAACAAAAATTCAAGACCTAAATGTATTTTTATGGTTAAATATAGGTAACAGTCCGGCCATGGAGCCGGGCTGTCACCATACACCGGCGCCGGGGCTTTAAGAAATCGGAAGGAATACAGCCTTTCTTCCTTCAAATTCTGTATAATAGCGGAATCCGCATGCTTTCAGGATTTCTCCCGCCTTCTCGAAATCATAAGCCACATGTTCCGGTTTATGGGCGTCCGCGCCGATGGTCACGATCTCCCCTCCCAGTTCCCGGTACCGCCGCAGCACATCGGGGTGGGGATTCGCAAATCCAAGCCCGTACTTAAGGCCTCCCATATTCATTTCCAGCCCTTTTCCATCCCGGATCAGGCATCTTAGTATCTCGTCGATCTCATCGGCAAATCCGCGCCAGGAATATTCCTGTGCCTGCCGCCTCCCATACCGGACGACATAATCCAGATGCCCGAGTACGTCAAAGGAACGCATATGCTCCAGACACCGCACAGTTTCCCGAAAAGCCTCTCTGTATACTTCAGCGTCTGTTTTTCCCTCGAACACTTTACCGTAATACGGATCCATCCCGTGGATCAGGTGGAGGGAACCGATCACAAAATCAAAAGGATATTCTGAGACAAGTTCCTCATACACGTTTCCGAGATGAGGCTGCATCCCCATCTCCACTCCGATCCTCACGTCCAGTTTTCCCCGGTACTCTTCCCTCAGCCCTGTCAGCATATCAAAATACCGGTCAAGGTCAAGCCGGAAAGGAGAGGGCCCAAGTTCTTCATCCGGGGGATAGTCCAGATCCAGATGATCCGTAATGCAGACGGTCACAAGACCCCGCTCCACCGCGGCGTCTAACATGGATCTGACAGGAGCCTCACTGTCCGTCGAGAAATCGGTATGCATATGAAAATCTCCGCGTATCATCCCTCTTTCCAGTTTCATTGTATCGTTCCTCCGCCCAGCACATATTCGCCGTCATAGAGTACCAGCGCCTGGCCCGGCGTCACTGCTCTCTGGAGCTCCTCAAAATGACAGACAATCCTGTCTCCGCTGCGCTCTGCCGTACACCACGCGCCCTTGTGATTATACCGGATCTTTGCAAACACCCGTTTCGGCTCTGTCAGGTCTTCTACGGACATAAAATTGATCTGATCCGCCCAGACCGTATCCGTCAGAGATTCTTCATAGGTTCCGATGACAACCTCGTTTGTTTCCGGCCGGATCTCCAGCACAAACGCGGGATACCCGAGCGCCAGTCCCAGACCTTTTCTCTGTCCCACCGTATAGTGGATGATCCCTTTGTGCTGTCCCAGCACTTTTCCCTCCGGGGTGACAAAGTTGCCGGGCCGGATCTCCCGGTCTGTATTTTCCCGGATAAACGCTGCATAATCTCCGTCCGGGACAAAACAGATATCCTGGCTGTCCGGCTTGTCCGCCACGGCCAGCCCGATCTTTCCGGCGATCGAGCGGATCTCATCTTTTGAATACGCTCCCACCGGCATCAGGGTATGCCTGAGCTGATCCTGGGTCAGGTTATACAGCGCATAGGTCTGGTCCTTCGCAGGCGTAGAAGAACAGCGCAGCGTATACCGCCCGTTCCCAAGCTGTTCCACCCGGGCGTAATGTCCGGTTGCGATATAATCGGCTCCGATCGCCCTGCTCCTGTCAAGGAGCGCCTCCCACTTCACGTAACGGTTACATGCGATACAGGGATTCGGCGTCCTGCCTGAGAGATACTCTCCGGTAAAATAGTCGATCACATTTTCTTTGAACTCTTTTTTAAAATTCATGACATAGTAAGGGATTCCCAGCGCCGACGCCACTCTCCTGGCGTCCTCCACAGCGCTCAGGCCGCAGCACCCGCCGTTTTCCTCCACCGAGCACGCATCCTCATCCTGCCAGATCTGCATGGTGACTCCGATCACCTCGTACCCCTGCTCTTTCAGGAGCCAGGCTGCCACCGAAGAGTCCACGCCTCCCGACATTCCCACCACAACTCTGCTCATTAATAATCCTCTTCTTCCTCTTCCTCGTCTTCATGGATATCGGACTTCGGTTTCTCAAGTCCTTCAATCTTGATCCCGTTTTTCTCCGCATAGTCCCACAGTGCCGCGTGGATTGCCTCTTCTGCGAGCAGGGAACAGTGGACTTTCACCGGCGGAAGCCCGTCCAGCGCCTCCATAACAGCCTTATTCGTCACCTGCATCGCCTCCTGGATGTTCTTGCCTTTGACAAGCTCCGTCGCCATACTGCTGGTAGCTACCGCAGCGCCGCATCCAAATGTTTTGAACTTCACGTCGCGAATGATCTGGTTCTCGTCGATATCGAGATAAATCCTCATGATATCGCCGCACTTTGCGTTTCCTACCGTCCCAACACCGCTCGCGTTCTCGATCTCTCCTACATTTCTCGGATGCTGAAAATGATCCATTACTTTCTCTGTGTACATATCTGTCTCCTCCTGGTCTGTTTACTGTCCATTTTATTTTTTATCTGAATATTGTTTCTCGTTATTGTCCGGCTTTCCCCTGCTTTTTCACAAAATCCTCGTACAGCGGGGACATGCTCCGAAGCTGCGCCACGATCTCTTTCAACTGATCTACGACGTAATCCAGATCTTCTTTTGTCGTCTCCTCGCCAAGCGTCATGCGCAGCGACCCGTGTGCGATCTCGTGGGGCAGTCCGATGGCGAGCAGCACGTGCGACGGATCCAGGGAACCTGACGTACAGGCAGATCCGCTGGATGCGCAGATTCCTTTCATGTCAAGCATGATAAGCAGTGATTCGCCTTCGATAAAGCGGAAGCTGAAATTCACATTGTTGGGGAGTCTTTTCTCCCGGTCTCCATTGAGACGGCAGTACGGGATCTCCTTCTCGATCCGGCTGATCAAATGATCGCGGAGATCTGCTTCCCGCTCGGCGCGCTCTTTCATTGATCCCGCAGCCAGCTCGACTGCTTTTCCCAGTCCCACGATCCCAGGTACATTTTCTGTCCCGGCGCGGCGTTTTCTCTCCTGGGCGCCTCCGTGGATAAAGGAGCGGATCTTCACTCCTTTTCTGATGTAAAGGAACCCGATGCCCTTGGGACCGTTCAGCTTATGCCCGCTGGCGCTGAGCATATCAATATTGCACTCATCCACATTGATCGGCACGTGTGCAAACGCCTGCACCGCGTCTGTGTGGAACAGGACACCGTGCTCATGTGCGATCTTCCCGATCTCTGCGACAGGCTCCAGCGTGCCGATCTCATTGTTTGCCGCCATGACCGATACAAGGATCGTATCCGGACGGATGGCAGCTTCCACTGCCTTCGGATCAACGAGGCCGTTTTCATCCACATCCAGATATGTCACTTCATATCCGCGTTTCTCCAGATACTCACATGTATGGAGGATCGCATGATGCTCGATCCTGCTCGTAATGATGTGCTTTCCTTTCGACGCATATGCTTCTGCCGTGGCAGTAAGCGCCCAGTTGTCAGCTTCTGTCCCTCCGGCGGTAAAGTAAATCTCATTGGACTTCGCGCCCAGGACATCTGCGATGATCTCCCTCTGCCTGGTGATCACTTCTTTATTGGCAGCGGCAAATCCGTATACGCTGGACGGATTGCCGTAGTTCTCAGTAAAATAAGGCAGCATGGCCTCCACAACCTCCGGAGACGTCTTTGTTGTTGCTGCATTGTCCAGATAGATCAGTTTTTCCATATCATACCTCCATGTTCTTTCTGTTATTTATTATCAATATTGATCTGACCGTCAGTTCTTACAGACTCTCTGCTCATGACCTGCACAGCTCTTTTTTCTGCTCTGCTCCACCAACTGGTCAAGCATGATCTCATCCACAGTCTGGTTGATGCTGTCATTGATCCGCTTCCAGACATATTTCGTCACGCAGCTGTCGGAGGCGCTGCATCCGCCGTCCGGCTCAAGCCCCGGGCAGTCTACCGGTTCTATGCTGCCTTCCAGTGCTCTCAGGATATCTCCGACCGAAATCTCTTCCATCGCTTTGGCGAGCACATATCCTCCGCCCGCACCTCTCACGCTTTTGACCAGCCCCGCTTTTTTCAGCATGGACATAAGCTGTTCCAGATAGCGTTCGGAAAGATTCTGCCGGGCAGAAATACTCGTGATCGACACCGGGCTTTCTTCGCCGCTGTACTGTGCAAGGTCAATCAAAGCACGAAGTCCGTATCTTCCTTTTGTAGACAGTTTCACGCTCTCACCTTCCCTGTAATTATTTCCTGGTATTTCATTCCCTATCTTTTTACTAGGAATTGCTCCTGTAGGATATCACCATTTGCCAGTTCTGTCAAGACGGGAACTCACATATGTTGTAAAAAGTCTGTCAAACTGAAATGTTCAGACATTCCAGACAGAGGTGGAACTTATGTTTACAGAACGAAAACTTTTCCAGGGCGCTGTCATCCTGACCGCCGCAGGTTTCATCAGCCGGATACTCGGCTTCTTCTTCCGTATTTTTCTCAGCCATTCTTTCGGGGAGGAAAACGTAGGGCTCTATCAGCTCATCTTTCCCGTGTATACGCTCTGTCTTTCCCTCAGCACGGCGGGACTCCAGACCGCAGTGTCAAGTCTGACTGCCAGGAAAACTTCTCTCGGGAAAGCGGACGAGGCCAGGAACACCCTGATCATCGCCCTTGGTCTCACGCTTCTGATCTCTTTTGCCGAGATCCTCCTGATCCAGAAACATGCTCCAATGATCGCAGTTTCCTTTCTGGGAGACAGCCGGTGCACGGAATTGATCCTGATCATATCCTACGCACTTCCCTGCGCTGCCATCCACAGTTGTATCTGCGGCTACAGTTTCGGACTGCAAAACACAAAGCTGCCCGCCCTCAGCCAGCTTATCGAACAGACCGTGCGCATCCTCACCGTCATCCTGATCTTTGCTGCCATGCAGAAAACCGGCGGTTCTCCCTCGATCAGACTGGCAGCCGTCGGGATCGTCGCCGGTGAGTTTGCTGCGGCGCTCTTTTCCGCCCACAGCCTGTCCCGCAGCGGGAAAATGGCTCATGCCTTTCTGCCAGAAAAAGCCGCAGGGGATCTCCGCGACCTGATTGGTCTTTCATTTCCCCTGACCGCCAACCGGACTGCACTCACTCTCCTGCAGAGCATAGAAGCCGCCTCCATCCCCGCCTGCCTGAAGCTCTACGGAATGAATACCCAGGAAGCCCTCAGCATGTACGGAGTCCTGACCGGTATGGCGCTCCCCTGCATCCTCTTTCCCTCCGCCATTACCAATTCCGTAGGCACTGTCCTTCTTCCGGCTGTAAGCGCCACCAGCGCTTCCGGGAACCGGGCTTCGGTCCTGAATCTTCTCAAAAAAGCCGTCGGAAGCTGTCTCATGCTCGGTCTTGCCTGCTGTCTCTTCTTCCTCATAACAGGAAAATTGATCGGAGACCTGCTCTTTCACAGCTCCACTGCCGGAAGGTTTATCCTCACACTGGCATGGATCTGCCCCTTTCTGTACACAAACACCGCACTGGTCAGCGCGATCAACGGATATGGCAAGACAGTCCACAGCTTTCTGATCAATATGACCGGGCTGCTGATACGGATTGCCGGCGTGTTTCTTGTCATCCCGCGTTTTGGGATGCAGGGCTACCTGTGGGGGCTGCTCACAAGCCAGCTCGCCGTGTCCGCACTTGCCGCAGCCGCTATTGTGTCACATTCTGCTAAAATGTAGAGAAAAATGCCCTGACCAGGACGGGATTTACATACAGTTCCAGTATGATACCCACTGACATCGCAAGAACCAGAAATATTGTTTTCTGCCTGTTCCACTGGGTACGGGGAGCACTGTAGCAATACCAGAGAAGAATAAGATATGCCGGAATATAGCACAGGAACTGGGGCAGCAAAGCGGCAACACACAAAAGGGTTCCCCGGATCCCCAGTCCTGTCGCGGCAGAGGAAATCAGAACGCCGCCGGAAAAGCCCGTCCAAACCAGAAAAAGGACAGCCGCCGGTTTCCGTACCTTCGTAAAGGACAGCGCCGCCAGAGCGAGAAGCGGTGAGAGGCGCAGGCGCAAAAGACAGGGCAGATATTCCCGGACATCGATCTGTGCCGTGGTAAACTGATCCAGAAAATAGTCGCTGAATATGCCCGGTTCCGCCATATATTTCCGGGCAATAAAATTGACATAAATAATGCCAAGAAAAAACCCCGGCATAAAGAAAACAAGGAACTGCTTCTTCCGTGTATGAAATATCCTCATGCTGCCTCCTTCTTCCGGACTGTCACGCAGCCGTAAACCTGTCAGATATTTCATTATATGCCGGGGTTTACCGATTATTCTATTTGCCGTACTTAACCGCATATGCCATCAGGGAGGCCACGGTCTTTGCATCCTCGATCTCGCCGGAGAAGATCTTCTCCTTCAGGTCGTCAAGGGAATACGCCTTCAGATCGATAAATTCATCCTCATCCAGATGCTGGCGGGACGGGATCAGGTTCTTTGCCACATATACCTCGATCCGTTCATTGCAGAATGCGACGGTAGTCCGAAGCGTGATCAGCCATTCCAGATCATCGCTTCTGTAGCCGGTCTCCTCCTCCAGTTCACGGGCAGCGCAGTTTAAGCCCGGCTCATCCTCCGCATCCAGCGCTCCCGCCGGAATCTCCAGCGTATAGCGATCCAGCGCGTTCCTGTACTGGCGCACCATCAGGATCCTGCCGTCATCCGTAACCGGGACGACCGCCGCAGCGCCTTTGTGCTTGATGAAATCCCAAATGACCGTATGGTCGCCGTCGATCTCCATCGTATCCTGATAGAAGTCAATGATCTTTCCTTTAAATTTCAACTCTCTGTTCAGCCTTCTGATATGCTCGCTCATCCTCTTCCTCCTTATAAAAAGAAAGCCCTCGTCTTTCGACAAGGGCTGGTCTTTCATCTGCTGTTATGATCCATATTACTTGGCATAGTCTGTCGCCCGTGACTCACGGATGACATTTACTTTGATCTGTCCCGGATATTCCAATTCAAATTCAATCTGTTTTGCAATATCTCTGGCCAGAAGCACCATATCATCATCAGATACCTGCTCTGGAACTACCATAACACGAATCTCTCTACCCGCCTGGATGGCAAAAGATTTCTCCACACCTTTAAACTGGTTGGTAATATCTTCTAACTGTTTCAATCTGTTTGTATATGTTTCGATCGTCTCACGTCTTGCGCCCGGTCTTGCCGCTGAGATCGTATCTGCGGCCTGGACTACGCATGCGACCAAAGTCTGCGGCTCTACATCACCGTGATGTGCTTCCACCGCATTAATGACAGTTGCAGACTCTTTGTATTTTCTACAGAGGTCTACACCTATCTGAATATGTGACCCTTCCACGTCATGGTCTATCGATTTTCCTATATCATGAAGAAGTCCGGCACGCTTCGCCACTCGCACATCGATGCCGATCTCACCTGCGAGCAGTCCCGCAAGCTGAGCAACTTCGATCGAATGTTTCAGCGCATTCTGTCCGTAGCTCGTCCTGAACTTCATGCGTCCCAACAGACGGATGAGTTCCGGATGAATGCCGGTCACGCCGACCTCGAGCATAGCAGCCTCTCCCTCTTCTCTGATCATCGCATCGACCTCTTTCTGGGCCTTTTCCACCATCTCTTCAATCCTTGCAGGATGGATACGCCCATCTACGATCAGTCTCTCGAGGGCGATACGCGCAACCTCGCGGCGGATCGGGTCAAATCCGGACAATACGACCGCCTCCGGCGTATCGTCAATGATCAGTTCGACGCCGGTCAGCGTCTCAAGTGTACGGATATTTCTTCCCTCACGGCCGATGATACGACCTTTCATCTCATCACTGGGAAGCTGTACGACAGAGATCGTCGTCTCTGCAACATGGTCAGCCGCACATCTCTGGATCGCATTGACGACATACTCTTTCGCCTTCTTGTCAGCGTCCTCTTTCGCCTGCGCCTCCAGCTCTCTGACCATCTTTGCTGTGTCATGCTTCACATCTTCTTCAACAGTTTTCAACAGATATTCTTTTGCCTGTTCGGAGGTAAGTCCTGAGATTCGTTCCAGTTCCTGCACACGTTTCTGACTTAATTCTTCTACCCTGGCTTCACGCTGGCGGAGTTGTTCTTCTTTTGACGACAGCTTAGATTCCCTGTGTTCCAGGGCATCTGAGCGCTTCTCCACTGCTTCTTCCTTTGCGAGCACTCTTTTTTCATAGCGCTGCAGCTCAGCTCTTCTCTCTTTCGTCTCTTTCTCAAGATCGTTCTTCGTCTTGATCGACTCCTCTTTCACTTCTAAGAGAGCTTCTTTCTTCGTTGTCTCAGCAGTCTTGACAGCGTCGTCGATAATCTCCCTTGCTCTTGTCTCCGCATTTCCGATCTTACTCTCAGCATTCTTCTTCAGATTGGAGACCGTCGCAAAATGGGAAATGATCCCAACTATCAACGCGAGGGCCACGGCAATGACGATATATAAGCCTAAATTCATTGCACAGGAGCACCTCCTTATTTAATTTTCATTGTACATATTTATTTAAATACAACAGTTAAATTTTATACTGTTTTCACAACAATGTCAAGCATCGTCCTCATAATTTTGTATTACTTGACGGACGTCGTCATAGCGGAACCCTTTTCGGGCAAGATATCCGTATATCCGCCGGATTTCTTTTTCATCCGGACACCCCGGATCAAACCTTTTTTTCTTCAGGATCTTCCGGATCGCCTCCGCCTCTCCCGCCTCTTCATAGCACGCCTCAAATGCCTGTCCGATCAGTTCTTCTGACACACCTTTTCCGCGGAGGGCGGCACAGATCTCTTTTCTGCTCTTTGTCCCCTGGCGGCTCCTCACAAAATTCTCCGCGTACCGCCGGTCGTCCAGATAGCCAAAGGAACGGACATACCCGACTGCCCGGTCTATGACATCCGAGGGGTACATTCCCAGGCGCAGTTTCTCCCTGAGCGCGTCTTCCGTGCGATCCATATCTTCGAGAAGATGCATCGCCCGCAGTTTCGCCCTCTTGAGCACCACTTCATCCCGGATCTTCCGGGCGGTTTCCTCCGGCAGTTCTTCCCCCTCCCGGATATGAAAACGGGAAAGTTCGCCTTTGTATAATACAAAGGCGAATTCCCCATCTAAAAATACTTTATACCGTGTTTTCATGTAAGGCTCGACCCCGGTGACGATCATGCTTTCTTTCCGCCTTTCAGGGTCAGGTCACTTTCTGCTGCTTTCCTGTCTCCTTCTTTCTGGTCTCCCGCCGGAGCGCTGTCCGCTTCGGATCCCGGGAGATTGTAGTGCGCCCGCACTTTTCTGTCCAGTTCTTCCATCACTTCCGGATGGCTCTCCAGATAGGCTTTGGCATTTTCCCTGCCCTGCCCGATCTTCTCTCCTTCATATGCATACCATGCGCCGCTCTTTCTCACCAGATCGATGCTGGCGGCAAGATCAAGGATATCTCCGGCTCTTGAGATTCCTTTTCCGAACATGATATCAAATTCCGCTTCTTTAAACGGCGGAGCGATCTTGTTCTTAACGATCTTCACGCGGGTACGGTTCCCCACCATCTCCCCGCTCTGCTTGAGCGTCTCGATCCTTCTGACATCCATACGCACGGATGCATAGAACTTCAGGGCGCGTCCGCCTGTCGTTGTCTCCGGGTTTCCGAACATCACGCCCACCTTTTCACGGAGCTGGTTGATAAAGATAACCACACAGTTGGACTTGCTGATCACCGGCGTCAGTTTACGCAGCGCCTGTGACATCAGCCTTGCCTGAAGTCCCACATGGCTGTCTCCCATATCTCCCTCGATCTCCTGCTTTGGCACAAGCGCCGCCACAGAGTCGATGACGATAATATCGATCGCACCCGAGCGCACCATCGTCTCGGCAATCTCAAGCGCCTGGTCACCGCTGTCCGGCTGGGATATGTAAAGTTCATCTATATCTACACCGATATTTCTCGCATAAACAGGGTCAAGGGCGTGCTCCGCATCAATAAATCCTGCGATCCCTCCCCTTTTCTGTACTTCTGATATCATATGAAGGGCAACTGTCGTCTTACCACTGGACTCCGGGCCATATATCTCGATCACACGCCCCTTCGGCACTCCGCCTAATCCGAGCGCAAGATCCAGACTCAGACATCCGGTCGGCACCGTCTCTACGGCTACGTGCGCGCTGGAATCTCCCAGCTTCATCACAGTTCCCTTTCCAAAATCCTTCTCTAACTTGGCTATTGCCGCGTCCAAAGCCTTTTTCTTTTCATCATTTCCTGCCATGATCAAACTCTCCTTTTCCAAGAATCGAACAATTGTTCGCATCCGATATTATAGTATTATACTTATTGAAAAATGTCAACAAAATTTTTACCTTTTTCCACCGCCGGGGAGGTATGTGTTCCGAACCGGAACTGCCGAGTGTGAGACGCCGAACGACCTGGTAATAAACAGAGGCTGCATCGCCGATAATCAGTAAAAACAGGATATCACAGATCATTCGGGAACGCAACCTCAATAGAAAAACCTCAACAGAAAAAAGGGGATCTATTCGATCCCCAGTACCTTATAATCCTGATCTTCGACAGCCTTTTTCAGCACGTCATCGCTAAGATCAGCGTTCAGCGTTACCACCGCTGTCCCTGCTTCATGGCTGACCTGCGCCTCGTCCACCTGGTCCAGAGCTTCGAGCACTTTCTTTACTCTCGCCTCACAGTGTCCGCACATCATCCCTTCAATCTTCATTGTCTTTGTCATCGTTGTTTCCTCCTTCTTTTTTCTGTTTCTTTTTATCTTTTTATCTCTGCCGGCATCATACATATTAAACCAATTGAGCCGCAGGGCATTGCTTACTACGCAGAAACTGGAAAGACTCATGGCAGCCGCTCCGAACATCGGATTTAACTGCCAGCCAAACAGCGGGATCCATATCCCCGCCGCCAGCGGGATGCCGATCACATTGTAGAAAAACGCCCAGAACAGATTCTCATGGATATTCCGCAGTGTGGCGCGGCTCATGCGGATCGCCGCGGGAACATCTGTCAGCCTGCTCTTCATGAGAACCACATCCGCCGCATCGATGGCAATGTCTGTGCCCGCTCCGATCGCAATTCCCATATCTGCTCTCGTAAGGGCGGGAGCATCATTGATCCCGTCTCCCACCATGGCAACCCTTCCTTTTTTCTTCAGGGAACGGATCACGCTTTCTTTCCCCTCAGGAAGGACGCCCGCGATCACTTCATCCACGCCTGCCTGGGCGCCGATCGCCCGGGCGGTGCGCTTATTGTCCCCGGTAAGCATTACCACATGGATGCCCATATCCCGGAGCTCTTTTACCGCCTGGGGACTCTCCTCTTTGATCACGTCCGCCACTGCGATAATACCGATCAGGCTGCCGTCCCTGCTGAAAAACAGAGGGGTCTTTCCCTGTTCTGACAGCTCTTCCGCTTTCTTTCTGAGCTCCTCAGACACTACGGCGCTCCCGCTGATAAATTTCAGGTTTCCGCCGCAGATCAGGGAACCGTCTATTTTTCCCGACAGACCGTTGCCCGGGACTGCCTGGAATCCTTCTGCCTCCAGTTCTCCACTCGTCCCGTCTTCCTCTGCTTTTACGATAATGGCACGGGCAAGAGGATGCTCACTTTTCTTCTCAAGGGCATACGCACAGGCAAGGAGTTCCGCCTCTGTCACTCCGTCCGCCGGGATCATATCCGTCACTTTCGGTTCCCCGCTCGTGATCGTACCTGTCTTATCCAGCGCCACGATCTCCGTCTTTCCGGTCTCCTCCAGAGACACCGCAGTCTTAAACATGATCCCGTGTTTTGCACCCATGCCGTTGCCTACCATGATCGCAACCGGAGTTGCAAGGCCCAGCGCGCACGGGCAGCTGATCACCAGAACAGAAATCCCGCGCGCCAGCGCAAATCCGATCGTCTCGCCTGCGATCATCCATGCAAGGATCGTCACAACCGCGATTGCGATCACCGCCGGCACAAATACACCGGATACCCGGTCTGCCACTTTTGCAATGGGGGCTTTTGTCGCCGCCGCATCGCTGACCATCTGGATGATCTGGGAGAGCGTCGTATCTTCCCCGACACGGGACGCCTCGCATTTCAGATATCCCGACTGGTTCAGCGTAGCCGCAGAGACAGCGTCTCCCGCTTTTTTATCTACAGGGATACTCTCGCCGGTCAGCGCAGATTCATTTACCGCACTGCTCCCTTCCAGTACGACGCCGTCCACCGGGATATTCTCTCCCGGCCGGACAACAAAGATATCCCCTTTTCTCACCTGCTCGATCGATACGGTCTCCTCTGCTCCTCCCCGGATCACTACAGCAGTCTTTGGCGCCAGTTTCATCAGGCTTTTCAATGCATCTGTCGTGCGCCCCTTTGACCGCGCCTCGAGCATTTTCCCCACTGTGATCAGAGTCAGGATCATCGCCGCAGACTCAAAATAAAACTCGTGCATATAGGACATCACGCCGGCCATATCCCCGCGCATCTGCGCATCGGTCATGGCAAACAGCGCATAGACACTGTACCCGTAGGAAGCTCCTGCGCCGAGCGCCACCAGAGTGTCCATGTTCGGTGCCCTGTGGATCAGCCCCCGGAAACCGCTGATAAAGAATTTCTGGTTGATCACCATAACAGCCGTTGTCAGAAGAAGCTGGATCAGCCCCATCGCCACATGGTTTCCTTCCAGAAAAGACGGCACCGGCCAGTTCCACATCATATGTCCCATAGAAAAGTACATCAGCGGGAGCAGGAAGCACAGAGAAGCGATCAGCCGTTTCTTCATCCTGGGCGTCTCTTTATCTTTCAGCGATTCCTCCGCTTCCGAGAGCGGCGCTCCCTTTACACTGCCATGCGCAGATCCGCCGCCCCCTCCTTTTTCAGAAGCACCGTATCCTGCCTCCTCTACGGCAGCGATCACATCAGCCGGCGACGCCGTACCCTCCACCCCCATTGAGTTCGTCAGCAGACTCACAGAACAGGAGGTGACCCCGGGCACTTTCGACACTGCCTTTTCGACACGGGCGCTGCACGCGGCACAGCTCATGCCGGTCACATTATATTGTTCCATACCAAAACCTCCCAAAACTTATTTCATCAGTTTCTGAAGGACAAGGACAAGCTCGTCGATGGTCTCTTCCTTTCCTTCTCTGATGTCCTCTGCGACGCAGGAACGGATATGCTCTGCCAGGAGTACTTTATTAAAACTGTTGAGTGCGGCGTTGACTGCCGATACCTGAATCAGGATATCCGGGCAGTATACGTCGTTTTCAACCATTTTTTTGATCCCTCTCACCTGGCCTTCGATCCGGCTCAGGCGGTTGAGCATATTCCGGCGTTCTTTTTCTGTACGCTCTTTTGTCCTGTGTCCGCATCCGGGACAGACTTTGTTTTCTTCCATTTTTATATTATGCTCCTTTCAAACCCCTATGGGGTATTATTTCCTTACAGGAAGATTATATACCCTTGCAGGGTATTTTTCAAGTGTAAATATTGGGAAATAAAAAAGTTTGGGAAATCTTGGATTCATCATATCAGATCAGAGATTTCTGTGGAGACATTCCAGTATCTCTCTCAGTTCCCCGGCACAAATCTGCCCCGGTGCCGACGCCCTGCCCGCTGTTCCGAACGTGATCGCAGATCCGAAGATTTCCCCGCTGATCCTGCTGACCACACCGATCCCTCCCATAGCCATGGTCACGACCGGGCACCGGGCATATTCCGAACGCATCTCGTCCGTCACGCCGAGCAGCGTAAGCACATCCCCGGCATTTTGCGGCATCACCGCGATCTTCAGGATATCTGCACCCAGCTCCTGCATCCTGCACAGCCGCGAGATCATCTCCTCCTTCGGCGGAGTTCCCTGAAAATCATGGCTCGAACAGATCACTTTCACTCCGGAGGCATGTGCCGTCTTTACCGCAGACCGGACGGCATTGTCTCCGGCTGAGAGTTCCACGTCCACCAGATCCACACATCCTGAACATATCGCCTGCCGGTTCAGCTTCATATAGAGTTCAGAGGAAAGCTCCCTCTCCCCGCCCTCTGCGCGGGTGCGGAATGTAAAGAGAAGAGGCAGACTGCCCAGAACACCTCTCAGCGACTCCAGGAGCCTCCCCGTCCGACCCTCATCTGAAATGTCCCCGTACCAGTCGGCGCGCCACTCGACCAGATCGGCGCCGGACGCTTTCGCCTGTTCTGCTTCCGACAGGATTTCCTCCATATTAATGCCTGTAAGCGGGATACAGATCTTCGGAATCCCCGATCCAATCTCCACGCCCCTGACAGTTACCGTATTTTTCTCAGACATCCTGCATGTCCCCTTTCACAGTTTTTCCTCCCATTCCTTTTCCCGGAATCCGACCAGCACGATGCCGTCGCCTGCCAGGATCGGACGTTTTACCAGCATCCCGTCTGTCGCGAGAAGTTCGAGCTGTTCTGTTTCACTCATCCCGGGAAGTTTATCTTTTAATCCCATTTCTTTATAAAGATTTCCGCTCGTATTAAAAAACCGCTTCAGGGGAAGCCCGCTCATCTCCCACCACCCGCGAAGTTCATCTGCCGTGGGATTCTCTGTTTTAATATCCCTCAACTCATATTTCAGCCCTTTCCCCTCCAGCCACTTCTGTGCCTTTTTGCACGTACTGCACTTCGGGTAACATAAAAATAACATAAATATCCCGCCTTTCCATCTGTCATATTTGTTTCGATATACCTCATAATCATACCAGTTCCTTGTATGAAAATAAATACGCATATTGC
>DXEY01000141.1 GCA_019114745.1 Candidatus Mediterraneibacter colneyensis
ATCTAAAAACAGAGACGATAAAGGTGTTTCCGGTAATAAGGGGAGTGAGGTCATGCTTGATTTCAGGATGGAGACATTTCTAACAGTATGTCAGTTCATGAATTTTACCAGAGCTTCGGAAAAACTGAATATTACACAGCCGGCGGTCTCCCAGCATATCCATTTTCTGGAGAAGCATTATAATACGAAACTTTTCCGGTATGAGGGGAAGAAGCTGAAGCTGACCGGGGCAGGGGAGATCCTGCGCAATGCCTCGCTTACGATGATGCATGACGAGCTGTCCATGCTAAATGAGATGCAGAGGACAAAAGAGGCGGAGGAACTGCGTTTTGGGGCGACCCGGACGGTAGGTGACGTGCTGATGGGAAAGATACTCAGCAGGTATCTGGAGGCGTACCCTGATGCGCATATCCGGATGATCGTGGAGAATACACAGGAGCTCTTAAACCGTCTGGACGAGGGCGCCATTGACTTTGCCCTGATCGAGGGATTTTTTCCGAAGAATGAGTATGACAGCCAGAAATACTCCGAAGAGGAGTATATCGCAGTCTGTGCGCGGGATTACCAGTTCCATGAGGAACCGGTGAGCATTGAGAATCTTTTTCAGGAACGCCTGCTGCTCCGGGAAGAGGGATCCGGTACCCGGGAGGTTCTGGAGCGCTGTCTGGACGCCCGTAATCTGGGCATCGGAGACTTTGCGAGAGTGATGGAGGCGGGGAGCCTGCAGACGATTAAAGAGTTGACAAAAGCCGGATGCGGTATTACATTTTTATATGGAGCTGCGGTGCAGGATGAATTAAAAGAAGGGACTCTCAGACAGATCCCGCTTGCGGACTTCCGGATCTTCCATGAGTTTAACTTTATCTGGAGGCGGGGAAGCATTTACGCGGAACGGTACCGGGAGATTTTTCAGAGATTTTCGGCATAGCGGACGATAAACAAAAGGAAGTGAATAACAGATATGTTACAGGTAGAGCATTTATCATATGACGTGGTAGAGGAAGGCAAACAGTCCGAGATCCTCTCTGACGTAAGTTTTACTGTAAACGACGGCGAGATGCTCGTGCTCACAGGCCCTAACGGCGGAGGAAAGTCTACTCTGGCGAAACTCCTCATGGGGATCAATAAAGCGACCGGGGGCAGGATCATTCTTGACGGCAGGGATATTACAGATTATACCATCGATGAGAGAGCAAAGGCTGGTCTCGGTTTTGCGTTCCAGCAGCCGCCCAGGTTTAAGGGGATGACGGTGCGCAGGCTCCTTTCCCTGGCAGCAGGAGAAACTCTGGATGAGAAGACCTGCTGTAATCTTCTGAGCAGCGTGGGGCTCTGCGCGATGGAGTATATTGACCGGGAGGCGGACGCCACTTTGTCCGGCGGGGAGATGAAGAGGATCGAGATCGCGACTGTCCTGGCGAAACAGCACAAGCTCTGTGTGTTTGATGAGCCGGAAGCGGGGATCGACCTTTGGAGCTTCTCCATGCTGATCAAACGGTTTGAAAAGATCCACAGGGATAAGAAGGAGAGCCTGATCCTGATTTCCCACCAGGAGAGGATCATACAGATGGCGGATCGCATTATGGTGATCTCCGACGGAAAAGTGGATTCGATCGGAGATGCCAAAGATATTATGCCGGCGCTGTTCAATCAGGAGCTGGATTCCTGCGAGTGCAGGAGACAAAAAGGAGGTGAGCTCTATGACGGCTGATCAGACAGAAAACAAAAAAATGGAGCTCGATCAGGTGACGGAAGATGTGCTGAAAGTGATCGACTCCTATGGTTTCAGACAGGAGGGCGCATATAACCTGCGGCTGAACGGTATGGCAGTATGCCACGGGGACAGCCGACATATCCACATCGTGAAGAAAGAGGATAAGCCGGGGATTGATATCCATATCAGCGGAGAGGCGCAGGATGAGCAGGTGCATATCCCGGTTGTCATGTCACAGGAAGGCGTGGATGTAGTATACAATGATTTCTATATCGAGGACGGCGCTGATGTGACGATCATCGCAGGATGCGGCATCCACGGTGAAGGCTGTTCGGAGACACGCCATGACGGTATCCATGCATTCCATGTGGGGAAAGGCTGTAATGTCAAATATGTAGAGAATCATTATGCCGAGGGAAATGGTACCGGACAGAAGGTGCTCAATCCGGTCACGAAGATCTATGTGGGCGAGGATTCTACGTTTACTCTGGAGACGACCCAGATCAAAGGGGTAGATTCGACAGAGCGTGAGAACTATATCGAGCTTGCCGATCGCGCGAAGCTGTTTGTAACGGAGAAACTGATGACCGACGAGGGACAGACTGCCGTCTCCAATATGGATGTAGAGTTAAATGGAGAGGACAGTTCTGCCAGGATCGTATCCCGCTCTGTCGGTAAAGGAAACTCCCGTCAGGTGTTCCATCCAAGAGCCATCGGAGGCAGCCGGTGCCATGCGCATGTCCAGTGCGATTCCATTATCATGGATCAGGCGGAGATCAGCTCCATCCCTGAGATCGACGCGAAGCATGTGGACGCTCAGATCATCCATGAGGCTGCCATCGGACGCATCAATGACGAACAGCTTGTAAAACTCAGAACGTTCGGCCTCAGTGAAGAAGAGGCGGAAGCGGTGATCATTGAGAGTTTCCTGAAATAGTAAAACAGAATGTATTATACGGCGAAAGATCTTATCCTTCGGGACAGGATCTTTCTTCTTTTGCCCATCCATAGGCGTATCTGACGGCTTTTGCCCATCCTTTGATCCTCTTCCTGCGTGTGGGTTCGTCAATTTCAGGCTGGAATGTGCGGTCGATCCTCCAGTTCCGGATGACCTCATCCAGCCCCTCCCAGTAACCGGCCGCCAGTCCTGCGAGGTAAGCTGCTCCCATGGCGGTGGTCTCGACGCAGACCGGACGGTTGACAGGAGCGTCGATAATATCTGCCTGCGTCTGCATCAGGAAATTATTGGCGCTGGCGCCGCCGTCCACTTTGAGGGAGGACAGGGAGATGCCGGAATCCGCCTTCATGGCGGTCAGTACATCATTGACCTGATATGCCAGAGAGTCCAATGTGGCGCGGATGATATGATATTTGTTCACGCCCCGGGTGATCCCTACGATCGTGCCGCGGGCGTACTGATCCCAGTGAGGTGCGCCCAGCCCGGTAAATGCCGGGACGACATAGCATCCGTTCGTATCCGGTACCTTAGACGCCATATATTCGGAGTCTTCGGCAGAATCGATCAGCCGCATTTCATCGCGCAGCCACTGTATCGCAGCTCCCGCAACAAAAATGGAACCTTCCAGTGCGTAATAGACCTTCCCGCCCAGTCCCCAGGCAATTGTCGTGACAAGTCCGTTCTCAGAAAATACAGGCTTTTCACCGGTATTCATCAGCAGAAAACAGCCGGTGCCATAAGTGTTTTTTGCCTCTCCGGCACTGAAGCAGGTCTGTCCGAACAGCGCCGCCTGCTGATCCCCGGCGGCTCCGGCGATGGGGATGGGGCCTCCGAAAAAGGATGGATCGGTTTCTCCGTAGATACAGCTTGAAGGCTTAACTTCGGGAAGCATACATTTCGGGATATCAAGCTCTGCGAGAATTTCATCATCCCACTGCAGTGTATTGATATTAAAAAGCATTGTGCGGGAGGCATTGGAGTAATCCGTCACATGGACTCTGCCTCTGGTCATCTTCCAGATCAGCCATGTCTCGACCGTTCCAAAGAGGAGCTCTCCCCGCTCTGCGCGCTCCCTGGCGCCGGGTACGTTGTCAAGGATCCATTTTACTTTTGTGCCGGAGAAATAAGCATCTATGACCAGACCTGTTTTCCGGCGGAATTTTTCCGTCAGTCCCTTTTCCTTCAGGGAATCACAATATTCAGAAGTGCGCCGGCACTGCCATACGATGGCGCGGCAGACAGGCTCTCCGGTATTCCTGTCCCAGACGATCGCTGTCTCCCGCTGGTTTGTGATCCCGATCGCCGCGATGTCTGATGCAGAAGCGCCGATCTTGTTCATCGCCTCTACGGCAACACCGAGCTGGCTTGCCCAGATCTCATCCGCATCGTGCTCCACCCAGCCCGGTCTGGGAAAGTACTGGGTAAATTCCCGCTGCGCCGCGCTGCATATTTCTCCCTTTTTATTAAAAAGGATACAGCGGTTGCTGGTCGTACCGGCATCCAGAGCCATAATATATTTTGGCATGCAGTATTCCTCCTTTATGAATTACATTCTGACTGTGTGAATGTAATGTGTGTTTTTATTTACATACATCGATCCAATCTTTTGCCTTTGCGGCTGTCTCCAGTTCCCCGCAGGTCAGCTCCACAGCAGAGTTTCCGCTGCCTGCCGCGGGAAATACCGTCTCGAATCTCTTCAGCGATACATCCAGGTATACGGCGGTGCTTTCGGGATTCCCGAAGGGGCATACGCCGCCGATGGCGTGTCCGGTCAGAGGTTCTACGTCGTCTGCGGAGAGCATCTTTGCCTTCATCCCAAAATAATGCTTGAACTTACTGTTGTCGATCTTCATGTCCCCGGCGGTCACGATCAGGATCGCTGCATCCTTTTCCTTCGTATAAAAGGAAAGCGTCTTTGCGATCCGCGCTGGTTCCACTCCTGCCGCCTGGGCTGCCAGCTCTACTGTGGCGCTGGACACCGGAAACTCCAGGATTTCTTTTTCGATGTTGTTTTCCTTAAAATAATTTCTTACGATTTCTACAGACATGATCCTAACTCCCTTTATCTGGTATTCTCTCCAATTATAACAGGTATTGAGCGGTTCGTGTACTGAATTTTATATGCGGATTCAACCAATAGTATGGTTACTAATCTATGTGGAAGGTGTATACTGTCCTCATAGAATACTGATGATAGTATGACACAGCCGGGAGGGATGGAGATGGATCAGCAGAAGACAGGGGCATTTATCGCCCGCAGGAGGAAAGAACTTAATCTTACGCAGAAAGAACTGGCAGATCAGCTCGGTATTACAGACCGCGCGGTCTCAAAATGGGAAAACGGACGAAGTATGCCGGATCTGTCTCTGCTCCAGCCGCTCAGCCGGATCCTTGGCGTAGGGATCAATGATCTTCTGAGCGGTGAGATTATCGCAGAAAATGAATACAGAAAAACTAGTGAGACAAACATTATAAGTCTGGTAGATTTAAACCTGCTGAAAAGTTTCAGATACGGATATGCCTGGTTTTATGCGCTCGCTGTTCTGCAATTGATCTACTGTCTCATAAAAGGTATAGAGTATGCCGGTATCCTTACCCTTATTTGTGCATATTCAACGGCAGTTTTTTAT
>DXEY01000142.1 GCA_019114745.1 Candidatus Mediterraneibacter colneyensis
ATATGATAAAAACTTTGACATGATGGCTCCTTTCTCGCCGCCAGAGATCAAAGCATAACAGAAAAGAGACCAACTATCCAGTCAGTCTCATTTCGTTTGTAAAAGAAAATCCATACCTTTCTTTTACATTAATAACTATTCACTTTTTACACTTATCCGGGATAGCAGGTATGGAATCTCGGATTACAATTGAGGATACAAAAAAACGCCTGAGCCTGCTCCCCAAAACGGGAACAGCCTCAGGCGGCATGTCTCTTTTCTTCTTACTCTTTTGTAAGGCTTCCTTTTTTCGCTCTTGTCTTGCTGTAGATCAGGAGAAGGATCGTACCGATCACCCCTGCCGATACCGCATTGCTGATCGCTGCGACGACACCCTGCGTAAACACAAGATTTACCGGTTCCGCATAGACAAGGATATCAAGGACCGGTGCTACGATCACCCATGAGATCACGTTCGCAATGATCTGATAGATGTTAAAGCGAAGGATGTCTTTTCCTCCAAACTCGCCGAGTTCTACCTTCAGCTTCGGATATACAAGACCTGTAATAAAACATGTCAGTCCGCTTGCCACTACCCAGCTCCACCACGGGGAACCATACTGGATCGCATCGGAGAGACCGTGTCCGATCAGGCCGATGAGCAGTCCTGCGATCGGTCCGAACAGCGCTGAGAAGAATGCGCCCACACCGTAAGCTGTCTTGATATCTGTCTCCGGGATTCCCGTCGGGATCTTCACGTACATGAACAGTACGATGAACAGTGCCGCTCCGAGTCCTGTTGCGACGATAGTCTTTGTCTTGAAATCAAACATTTTTTTCTCCATTTACATCTTCCTCCTTTTAGATAAAATATAAAAATGTATGGATATGCCTGCTGATTCTCCACAGGCTGTATCAACAGCAGAACCGCTCTCCGTTAAAAGCATATTCCGCTATCAACCGTTATTCACTGAGTTTCCTCTTCAGTCTTTTGTAAATCTCACAGTCCACTCCGGACCATAGGAAAGCCCGTATTTCTCACAAAAGCTGCCCTGCGTCACCGCCATGGCAACCTTCATAAGTTCATTATTATAGATCATCGGCTCTCCTTTTTCCGCAAAGCCGAAACTCTTGTGGAAGAGCACTTTCTGCTCGAAAACGGGATCTCCGTTATGGCACACTGTCGTATTGACCATATCGCCATACTCAAAGCCCGCATTATTAAACTCTCTGAGCGTAATATTCGTCCACAGATTTCCGAAATTCGGGTCGTTGATCTCGAAGATTCCTTCTGCCTTTCCCGGTTCAATAGACGGCTCGAGGATCGGATGCTCCACGATCTCATCTACCGGATACTCCGGCCCTACGCCCTCAAAATCAATGATCCCGCTGGCGAGTCTTGCCGCGGTATACCCGAACAGGTCTCTCCCGTGAAAAATTGCAACTTCTTCTGTACCTTTCCCTCTTAACCGGTTTACCGTCTCGTCAATCTCACGCACCGCCTCAATGCCGATAAATCTCTTGACATGAGTCAGAGATCCGTTATCCGGTGAAACCACATAATGCCCGTCTTTTGTCTTTGCCACGCAGGCTCTGCGGCTCGTTCCCACTCCCGGGTCAACGACAGATACGTAGATCGTACCTTCCGGCCAGAACGGAAGGCTCTGATACAGGCGGTAGCTTGCGCTCCATGTATCATACTGGGGCAGTTCATGAGTACCGTCTATAATCTCAAGTTCGCGGTCCACACTTTTGACCACGCCGTACATGGAGCTGACTGCTCCTTCTTTATAAGTAAAATCAGTCTGGAATACCAGCATCGGTTTCATAAAACTCTTCTCCTTTCATTAAACAAACGGATTATAAAATCTGGATCCGTTCACAAAGAACGACACGCAGATCGATCCTGCAAGTACCGCAGCGGAAAGCACCATTACAAGATAATCATTTCTTCCCAGCGGTTTTCCCGCATACCATGTTCTCTTCTTATGCTTGCCGAATCCCCTGAGATCCATCGCATTACTGATCAGTTCGATGCGGTCAAGGGTCGAAAAGATCAATGGCACAAAAATGTTCATCATATTTTTCACACGGGTTCCCAGTTTCTCTTTTTTAGACATATCCAGTCCCCTGCTCTGCTGCGCCAGGGAAATATCCTGATAGTCGCGGATCATATCCGGGAAGTATCTGAGCGTAAGCGCCAGGGCATACGCCGCCTTATAGCTCACCCCGATCCGGTTCAGGGACGCCGCGAACTCACTCGGGTTCGTTGTCAGCAGGAAGATCATGCCGAGCGGAATACCGGACGCATATTTCAGGATCTTTGTCACCTGATACAGGATCTGCTCCAGAGTCACTGTGTATCTGCTGTTAAACCGGAAAAGCTCGTGCGTTGTCCCGTAAATCTCCGTCCCGTACTGGGGGCTGAACAGATACGTCAGGCAGAAGTTCAGCAGCAGGAACACCGCCACATAGATGAGCATTGTCCGGATCTGCCGGAAACTGATCTCAGAGATCCGGAAAAAGCAGAACGAGAGTATCAGGACAAAAATGATATACCGTATGTCATAAGAAAACATGACCGAAAATGTAAGGCAGATAAAAGCAAGCAGCTTTGTCAGCCCCGACAGGTTGTAAATAAAATTGTCCCTGTCAATATAGTCAAACAGCTTCGTTTTCATTCCGTCTTGTCCCCCTCTCATAGTCTATAAAATTCTGAACAAAAGAGGACGGATCCTCAATCCCCGTCTTAAGCGCAAGCTCATACAGGGAAGTCACTTTCAGATTTGCCTGTTCTGCCACATCTTCATTGGTGAGTATTTCTACTGCACTGGCATCGCCGATCTTCTTTCCTCCCGAGATAACGATCGCGTGCGGCGTGTATTCCAGCATCAGATGCATGTCATGTGTGATCATAATGATCGTCACACCCTGGCTGTTCAGGCTCTTTAAGAACTCCATGATCTCTGTATAGTGATGGTAATCCTGCCCTGCCGTCGGCTCGTCCAGGATCAGGATCTGAGGCTCGAGCACAAGCACCGACGCGATCGTCACACGCTTCTTCTGGCCGAAACTCAGCGCTGATACCGGCCACTTTTTAAACGGGGCAAGCCCGCAGATCTTCAGCGCTTTATCTACTTTCGGCTCGATCTCTTCTTCCGGAACGCCCCGGATTCGCAGCCCCAGAGCGACTTCATCATAGATCATCGGCTTACAGATCATCTGATTCGGATTCTGCATAACATATCCGATCTTCGCCGACCGCTCCTTGATCGTCCAGTCAGACATATCTTCTCCGCTGTAATAAAGCTTACCCTGATCCTGCTTCACAAATCCGCATATCACTTTCGCCAGGGTACTTTTTCCCGCGCCGTTCGTTCCGACAATACTGACCATTTCTCCCTCGCGTATCGAAAAACTGATATCCTGGAGGATTTTTCTTTTCTTCGTATACTGGAAATTAATATGCTCTGCACTGAGGATCGCCGGACGTTCCTCAGGTTTTATCTTTTTCTCCTGTGCCTGGTTCCATGCAAGGAGAGGTTCTTTTATCTGTGTGATATCAAGAGTGTCGAGCCGTCCTGCATGCATTTGGGGCTCCACCTGTATCCCCGCATATTTCATGGCAGTCACATACAGAGGCTCACGGATTCCAAGTTCCGGCAGGATGTCTGCCGCCATCAGCTCATCCGGCGCCATATCTGCCATGATCCGTCCCTCACTCACTACGATTACCCGGTCCACATCCCGGTAAAGCACATCTTCGAGCCTGTGTTCGATGATGATCACTGTTTTTTCCTGATCTCTCCACACACGGTCGATCAGATCGATCGCTGTTTTTCCCGTTGCAGGGTCAAGATTTGCCAGTGGTTCATCAAAGAGAAGGATATCTACGTCATCCACCATAACTCCGGCAAATGAAACTCTCTGTTTCTGCCCTCCCGACAATTCAAACGGAGATGACTTCAGCAGTTCCCCCATATCGACGATATCAGTCACTTTCTGTACCGTCTCTTTCATGGTTTCCAGGCCGACACAGTCATTTTCCAGGGCAAATGCAACGTCCTCGCCCACTGTCAGTCCGATAAACTGTCCGTCTGAATCCTGAAGAACTGTTCCGACCATCTTGGAAAGGCTGAAAATGTCCATCTCTTTTGTTTCCTGCCCCATGACTTTGAGACTGCCCCTGATCTCGCCTTTATATGCAAACGGGATCAGACCGTTAAGGCAGTGCCCGAGCGTACTTTTACCGCTTCCGCTCGGACCGACGAGAAGTACCTTTTCTCCTTTATTGATCGTAAGATTTATACCGTGAAGGGTAGGCTCTGCCTGGCTGAAATACTGGAACTGAAATTCTTTGAATTCAATTACCGGAGTCTTTTCCTTCTCACTCATTCTATTCTCCTCCGTTTGTCTGTCCTTAGTCCTCATAGATCAGCCGGGGCGCCTTCCGGATCGTGATCCGCCAGTTTGTCCCTGTGCCAATATTATATGCTCTCGCAAAGCTTCCCTGATTGATCGCCACCGCCATACAGTCCAGGCTGTTCACATACAGAAGAGGCTCTCCTACATACACATCGGCAAAACTCTTAGCATATACAAGGATATTTTTATAAAGAGTCCTCGTCTCATTCTCAATGCTGATTTCAACTCTTCCACCGTGTCTGACTCCCAGTTTCAGGAACATTTCTCTCGTAATGTTCGTCCACAGGCTTCCAAATCTCACATCGAGAACATCGATCGTGCCGCTGACTTTTTCACCGTCATAAACAGGCTCTACTACAGGCAGTTCGATCACGCTGTCCCTGTCTACTTCCGGCCCCACTTCTTCAAACGTAATGATCCCGGAAGCAAGTCTGGCGCCTGTATAGGCATAGATATCTCTTCCGTGGAACGTATAGCTCTCTCCTGAATTTGGCAGACGGTTCACACTCTCATCGATCACTCTCGCAGTCTCAATTCCAATGATCCTCTTAACATGAGTGAGAGTCCCGTTATCAGGAGTAACGATATACTGTCCTGTCTTTGTCTTCACCACGATACTTCTTCGTGTTGAGCCGACTCCCGGATCGACAACACTTACAAATACCGATCCCTCCGGCCAGTAACTCACCGTCTGGATCAGGCGATAGGATGCCTCCCAGATGTCATACTGCGGGATCTCATGGGTCAGGTCTGATATATTAAGATCCTGATTGACACCATAGGCAACCCCGTACATTGCGCTGACAGCACCGTCAGCAGTTCCAAAGTCTGACTGTAAAATTAGTGGTTTCATCATTCTTTCTTTCCTTTACGCGCTAAGGAACCCGCACTTACACGGATCCTTGCATTCTTAAAGTATAATGATTTTCAAAAAAAGTGTCAAGGAAAGACGAAAAGTGATATGCACCGTGGAAAAGATGCATATCACTCTCCATTATCTATACTTCACGATAAAATATCATGTCAGCTATTTCCTCATCAGACTT